>DASVSV010000110.1:0-10611 GCA_036387915.1 Thermoanaerobaculia bacterium | reverse complement strand
TGAGCTTGGCCTGCAGGTCGATGATCAGCTCGTTGATGGTCTGCGAGGTAATGGGATCGAGTCCGGTGGTCGGCTCGTCGTAAAGAATCACTTGCGGGTCGAGCACGATCGAGCGCGCCAGTCCGACGCGCTTGCGCATGCCGCCGGAGAGGTCGACCGGCATCAGGTGCTCGCTGTTCGGGAGGTTGACCAGCTCGAGCTTCTCGCGCACGGCGCGCGCGATCTCTTCCTCGGTCATCTCCGTGTGCTCGCGCAGCGGAAAAGCGACGTTCTCGAAAACGGTCATCGAGTCGAACAGCGCGCCGCTCTGGAAGAGCATCCCGAACTTTTTCCGCACCCGGTACAGCTCTTCCTCGGGCAACTCGGTGATGTCTTCGTCCTCGATGATCACGCGCCCGTCATCGGGCGCCTCGAGTCCGAGCATGTGCCGCAGCGTAACCGACTTGCCGGTGCCGGATCCGCCGAGGATGACCAGCACTTCGCCGCGGTACACCTTCAGGCTGGCGCCGCGCAGAACAGTCTTCACGCCGTAGGCTTTGCGGAGATCCTGGAACTCGATGAAGGGCTCGCGCGGAACGCGGCGGCGGTCGCCCGTTCCGCGTTCCGAAGCACGGCGGTCGATGACGGTCTCGCCCATCAGAACACCATCATGAACAGCTTGGTCAGGAAGAAGTCCATGATCAGGACGGTGATGGCCCCGGTCACGACGGTGGTCGTCGTGGCGCGGCCGACGCCGTCGGCGCCGCCGCTCGTGCGCAGGCCGTTGAAGCAGGCGATGAGCGCGATGGCGAAGCCGAAGAAGAACGTCTTGCCGATGCCGGAAGCGAGGTCGTTGTAGCGCACCGACTCGATGACGCTGCGCAGGTAGTAGTTCGCGCTGACGTTGAGATTGAAGACGGCGATGACCATGCCGCCGAGGATGCCCAGGCAGATGGAGATGACGGTCAGCAGCGGGAACATGACCGTCGTCGCCACCACGCGCGGCACGACCAGCTTGCGCACCGGGTTCGTGGCCAGCGCGCGCAACGCGTCGATCTGCTCCGTCACCTTCATCGTGCCGATCTCGGCGGTCATGCCGGCGCCGATGCGTCCGCCGACCATGAGCGACATCAGCACGGGCGCGAGCTCGCGCACGAGCGAAAGAGACACGATCATGCCGACGAACATCTTTCCGCCGAAGTCCTGCAGCGCGTAAGCAGTCTGGAGCGCGAGCACCATGCCGATGAAGGCGGAGGTGATGATGACGATCGAGAGCGAGCGCACGCCGATCTGGTCGAACTGCGCCAGGAGCAGCGGCTTCTCCAGCGGACCGCGGCGCAACTGCGTGAAGACTTGGCCGGCGAGGTCGGTCACACCGCCGACGTAGAGGAACACGCCGTCCGCGCGCTTGCGCAGTCGTTCGATGAATCCGGGCTCAGCCGGTCGGTCAAGAGTGGAAGTGGTCATGGTTCAGCGGCGCAGTTTATTTGAACGTTACCCGTCGCCAAAGATTCTCCTGAGCAGTTTCTTGATCGAGTTGTCACGCTGCTTTGCTTTCTTCGCCTCGTCGGCGCGCCGCTGCGCGTCGTTCGGAGCGGGCGCGACATCCGAGTCGCGGCGATCCTCCGCGGTCTCGAACAGCGGCGGCTCGGGCCAGAACGGGCTCGGCTCACCGCTGCCGGCGTGCAGCGGACAGACAGCGTCGGGCTCGGTTCCGGCAACGTAGACCTCGCTGCGCGTCCGCGGGCAGTACGGCGTGGCCAGCATGCCCGAGGCCGGATCGATCTCGCGCTCGGTGACGTCGTCGGGGCGTTTCCAGTCGACGTCGGCGATCAGCCCGTCGATGCGGTTCATGTGGCGGGTCCAGATCGGCAGGCAGGCGTCGCCGCCCGCGAGGCGGACGCTGTGCCCGTCGTCGAATCCGATCCAGACCAGCGACAGTATCCGCGGCGAGTAGCCGATGATCCACGCGTCGCGATAATTGTTCGTGGTGCCGGTCTTGCCCGCGTACGCGTGCTCGAATCCGAGCGAGCGCGCGCGGCCGGCGGTGCCGTAGCGGAAGACGTCCTTCAGGACGTCGTTCATCACGTAGCAGACCGAGGCCGGGGCGACGCGCTTCATCTTCACGTTGCGCGCTTCCTTCAGCTCCCCGTCGCGCGTGACCACGGCCAGGATCGTCACCGGCTCCGACTTCACGCCGAGGTTCGCGAACGCGGAGTAGGCGAAGGCGATCTCCAGCGGCGTCACTTCGAACGAGCCGAGCGACACGGACGGATACGGCTGGAGCTTGCTCTCCACGCCGATGTTCGCCGCGGTCTTGATGACGTTCGGCACGCCCGCGTCGATGGCCGCGCGCACGGCCGGGATGTTGTACGAGTGCGCGAGCGCCTCGCGCAGGGTCACCCGTCCGTGGAAGCGGTTGTCGTAGTTCTGCGGCTTCCACATCGCGCTGCCGGCCTGCACGGAGATCGGCGAGTCGTCGAGCACCGTCGACGCGGTGAAGGTCTCGTCGCCGCGCCCGGGATCCATGGCCGTGATGTAGACGAACGGCTTGAAGAGCGAGCCCGGCTGGCGCCGCGCCTGGATGGCGCGGTTGAACTGCGTCTTGGTGTAACTGCGTCCGCCGACGAGCGCCTTCACGTAGCCGGTGCCCGGCTGCACGGTCAGCACGACCCCTTCCAGCGGCGTCGCGGAGTTGCGGATGTGGCGGTATTTCTTCCCGAGGTTGGCGATGCCGTTGTCCAGCGCCTCTTCCGCCGACCGCTGCATGATCATGTCGAGCGAGGTGAAGATGCGCATCCCCTCGGTCTTGAGCTGCGTCTCCGGATACGTCTCGCGGAGCTGCTTGAGCACGAGGTCGACGAAGAACGGCGCGCTGCGCGAGGTCTTCGGAAAGCGCGTCACCGAAAGCGGCGAGGCCACGGTCTCGAGGTATTCGCGCTCGCTGATCTTCTGCTGGTCGCGCATCAGTCCGAGGATCGTGTCCCGGCGCGGCTTGGCGCGCTGCGGGTTGCGGGTCGGCGAGAGCACGTTCGGGGAACGGATCAGCCCCGCCAGCGTGGCCGCCTCGCCGAGGGTCAGGTAGGTGACCTTCTTCCCGAAGTAGACCTGCGAGGCCTGCTCGACGCCGGCGATCTGCACGCTGCCGTTCTGCCCGAGGTAGATCTCGTTGAGGTACGTCTCGAGGATCTCCTCCTTCGAGTAGCGCATCTCGATGAGCAGGGCCATGAGCGCTTCCTGCGCCTTGCGGCGGAAGGTGCGCTCGGGATTGAGGTAGAGGTTCTTGACCAGCTGCTGCGTCAGCGTCGAGCCGCCGGCGACGAGCGACTGCGTGCGGATGTCCTCGATCAGCGCGCGCAGCGTGCCGCGGATGGAGATGCCGCCGTGGCTGTAAAACGTCTTGTCCTCGGTGGCGATGATGGCGTCGATCAGGACTTTCGGGACCGCTTCGAGCGAGACCGGGACGCGGTCCTCCATCTCGTTGTCGTAGATCGAGGTGATGAGCTCCGGCTCGATGCGCACGCCGCGCAGGGTGATGCCGTCGGTGAGACGCTTGATCGAGCGGACGCGCGAGCCGTCCATCTCCAGCAGCACCGGCATGGCGTGGAACTCCATGTCCGGATACTCGAAGTTGTTGAGGAAGATCTCCAGGTCGTCGCCGACGTAGCGGTACTCGCCCGGATTCTCCACGCGGCGCTTCACCTCGTGGTAGCCGACGTGATTCAGCTTCGGCTCGAGCAGCGCCCGCGTGTAGCGGACGCCGGGCACGATGGCGGTGGCGTCGGAGTAGACGCGGCTCGGCAGGTCCCAGCGCGTGGCCGAGTCGAACTTCTTGGTGATGACGATGTACATCCAGCCGACGTAGCCGAGAAAAGCCACGAAGACGACCATCACGAGAAACGCGAGGCCGGCGGAATGCCGCCACAGAAAATCCTTGATGCGCGAACGCTTGGCCATGTTGCGCTAAGGAGGAACGACGCTGCGCCGGGAAAAATGTCAGGGAGGGGGAAAGAGAAAAAGAGGAAGGAGGAAAGAGGAAAGAGGCCTCCGCCCTTCCCCTTTACTCCGTCCCCGCTCCTCTAGCAGCGCTCGCGCCAGACGTAGGGCGTGGCTTCAGCCCGCCCCTCCCGTGGATGGGCGGCCTCGAAAAGGAAAGAGGAAAGAGGAAAGAGAAAGGACAAGTCACCGGCACCTGCCGCGAAGGGAGGAACGGCACCCCGGGCGGGGGCCCTCTTTCCTCCTTCCTCCTTCCTCTTTCCTCTAACCAGAAAAACTTACAACTTCGGCTCGATCCCCATCTCGCGAAGCAGGTTGTCCGCGTCGTCGACGGCGTCCATCACCCAGAGCATGTAGCGCGAGTCGACGTGGATGGTGCGGGTGGTGTCTTCCTCGACCATGAAGTCGGAGCCGACGCCTTCCCAGTTCGAGTCGAAGGCGAGACCGCACAGCTCACCCCAGGCGTTCAGCGTCGCCGAACCGGAGCTGCCGTTGGTGACGACGTTCGTGGAGATGAACGCCACCGGCAGCGTGCGCAGCTCGTCGTCGACGTACGTGCCGAACTCCTTTTTCTCCGCGCGCTCGAGCAGACGGGCCGGGCTCGCGAACGGCTCGACGCCGGTCTCTTTCTCGAGGATGCCGCGGATGTCGGTCTGCGCCGCATACGACACGGCGTTGCGCGGACGATAACCCTTCACCTGGCCGAAACCGACGCGCAGCGTGCCGTTCGCGTCGGGATAGAGACGTCCCGCACGCGCGACGCGCAACGCGTCGAGCATCACCGGGCGGAGACGCGACATCGCACCGGCGCGCATCGACTTGGCCGTGTCGAGCTGCTCCGCGAACGGACGCAGCGACGCCGCGAAGGCGATCATCGAATCATTGCGCGCATTGAGCTGCTGAGTGGTCTCGCCGAACATCTTCTCTTCGGCGCCGGCATTGCCGATCTGCGTCGACGCGTAGATGCGGTCCAGCAGCGCGTCGACCTGCGCCTCGAGCGTGGCCTTTCCCGTCGCGGCGAGGGCGGTGTCGATCGGCGCGATGCGCTGAGTGGCCGGAAGCTTCGTGGCCTCGAGCAGGAAGAGGCGCAGTCCGGCGCGGTCGCTGCCCGGCTCGATGTTGCGGCGATTGCGCGTCAGCGTCTGCTGCAGCTTCTTGCGATTGCGCTCGGTGTAGTCCTCGGCGCGATCGAGGTCGTTCTTCGTCTTGTCGACGCTGAGACGATAGAGATTGTTCGCCTGAGTCAACATCGGCGACGCGGTGTAGAGCCAGGTGAAGAGCTGGTCGCGCTCGCGCGTGGTCCGCCCCTCGGCCAGCAGTTTCTCGATCTCCTCCGCGGCCGCGTCGTACCTGGTGCGCATCGCGTCGTCAAGCGCGCGGCGGTCGCGGCGCTCGAGGGCCTGCCGTTCGGCGAGGATGTCGTCGCGCTTGAACGCTTCCAGCGTGCCGGTGTGCTTCTTCAGGTAGTTCTCATAGCCGGCGATGCGGCTCGCGTTCTTCAGCGCGATCTCGCGATCGTTCCTGCCGCGCTCTGTGAGGACGTCGCGGAGCATGGTGCGATAGCGCACGGACGTGGGCAGGTCGAACTCGAGCGCGTTCTGGAACTCGCTCGCCGTGTGATGCCGCTCCGTCACGCCGGGCGTGCCAGCGACCATGACCAGGTCGTCGGCGTTGAGGTCGCGCGTGGAGATCTTCAGCCAGTGCTTCGGCCGGTACGGGACGTTGTTCGGAGAAAAGTCCGCCGGCTTGCCGTCCTTGCCGACGTACGCGCGGTAGAAGCCAAAGTCGCCGGTGTGGCGCGGCCACATCCAGTTGTCGATCTCGTCGCCGTAGTTGCCGACGCCCAATGCCGGCGCGTAGACGAGGCGGACGTCGCGGATCTCCATCTGCGTGATCTTCAGGTACTGCCCCCCCTCGAAGAACGAGGGCACCAGGCAGCGCTTGCCGCCCCCCTGCTCGCACGCGTTGACGATCTCGCGGCGCCGGCGGGTGATGAGACGGTCGCGGTCGGCATCGCCGGTATTCGCCGGAAACGCGGCCAGGACCTGGTTGGTCACGTCTTCGATGGCCGTGGTGACGTAGACGCGCGAGTCGGGCGTGGCCTGGATCTCCTGGCTGCGCTGCTTCGCCAGGAAACCGTTTTTGACGAGGTCGTTCTGCGCGGTGGAGTTGTACTGCAGCGCCCCATAAACGCAGTGATGGTTCGTCGCCACCAATCCCTCGGGCGATACGAACGACGCACTGCACCCGCCGAGGCTGACGATGGCGCCCATCGGGAAACCGGTCAGGTCGGCGAACTGCTTCGGGTCGATCTGCAGGCCGAGCTTTTTCAGCTCGTCGCCGAGGGCGGGGATCTGCTGCGGCATCCACATGCCGTCGTCAGCGACGGCCGCGGTCGCCGCGCCAAAGACAATGGCGAGCGCGACCAGCATGTTGAGAATTCGGGTCATCATCGAAAAGCACTCCTCCTGATTTACGGCACCGAACGAGAACACCCGCGGGCCACTGAATCAAGGCGCGATATGCAGATCCGTCACCAATTCTTTTTATGGAGTGCGGCCCAATTCCCCGCTGTCATCCCGAGCGTCGAGTCGAGGGACCTGGGCGGGCGGCGGCGCGCAGCGCATGCACGGCACGCAGCCATAACACTCTCGCGCGACACCGCAAGGGGCTTCCGCCTCGGCGGCATCAACGATCCGCTGAACCTGCCGCGCTGCACTGCGCAAGGCGTGGTCCTCCGCCTCCCCACCCGCCCAGGTCCCTCGACTCACGCTCGGGATGACAATACGATGCGCTCCTCATGCGCAGAATGTTCGCTCCCGCTCTCGCCCTGCTCGTGCTCGCCGCCGCGTGCGCCCATCAGCCGCCGGCCGTCTCCCTCGACCCGCTCGCCGAGGCCTACGTCAAGCTCAACCTCGCCCTCGGCGAGCACGACGCGGACTGGGTCGACGCGTACTACGGTCCGCCGGAATGGCGGGAAGCCGCGAAGAGCGAAAAGACCAGCCTCGCTGACATTCACGCCGAGGCGACGGCTTTACGCGAAAGCGTACGCAATACGCCCGCGTCGACGGACCGCATGCTCGCGTTGCGGCGCAATTACCTCATCGAGCAGCTCGGCGCACTCATTACGAAGACCGAGATGCTGCAGGGGAAGAAGTTCCGCTTCGAGGAAGAAGCGCGCCTGCTGTACGGCGTCACGCCGCTGCGTCGCATGGACGCGTTCTTCGCCGAGGCGCTGACGGGTCTCGAGCGCGAGCTGCCGGGGCCGGGCACGTTGCCCGAGCGCATGGAGGCTTACCGCAAACAGTTCTATGTCGCGGAGGATCGCGTCGATCCGGTCATGCGCGCCGCATTGCAGGAATGCCGCGCGCGCACACTGCGCCACATTACGCTGCCGGCCGAGGAGAAATTCACGCTGGAGTATGTAAAGAACCAGCCGTGGAGCGGGTACAACTGGTACAAGGGCAATTACACGAGCCTCATCCAGATCAATACCGACCTGCCGGTGAGCATCGGCCGCGCGCTCGACCTGGCGTGTCACGAGGGTTATCCCGGCCATCACACCTATAACGCGCTGCTGGAGAAACACCTCGTGCGCGACCGCGGCTGGGTCGAGTTTTCGATTTATCCGCTCAACAGTCCGCAATCCATGATTGCAGAAGGCACGGGCAATTACGGATTACACGTCGCATTTCCGGAAGCGGAACGGCTCGCCTTCGAGCGCGACGTCCTGTTCCCCCTGGCCGGCCTCGATCCAAACGAAGCGGCCCGCTTCCACCGCGTCAACGACCTGTCCACCGCGATCGGCTACGCCTCCAGCGAAGTGGCCCGCCGCTATCTCGACGGCGAAATGACGCGGGACGAAGCCAAGGCGTGGCTCCAGCAATACGGCCTCTCCAACCCCGACCGCGCCGAACAACAACTCAAATTCGCCGAGCGCTACCGCAGCTACGTCATCAACTACAACCTCGGCCAGGACCTCGTCCGCGCCCACGTGGAGAAAAGCGACGACCGCTGGGCCGCATTCAAGGAGCTGATCTCCACACCGATGCTGCCCAGCCAGTTGCGGAAGTAACAGGGGGGGCACGACGCGGCGTTGCGGCGCAGCCAAGCCTTGCCGTACCCTGAGACAGCTGTTGTCGTGCTTCGTGATGAGCCGTGAGGTCACAAATGACACTTCGCGAAATCATTCATTCTGATCCTGACATTCTCGGCGGGACACCCGTTTTCATCGGAACCCGGGTGCCTGTACGCATCCTCCTGGACTATCTCGAGGGAGGCGAGCCGCTGGAAGAGTTCTTAGAGAACTATCCCAGCGTTTCGCGAGAACAAGCGGTGGCCTTCCTCGAAGAAGCAGGCCGAGTCGCCTTGGCGCAGATCGCGTGAGACGCGTCCTGTTCGACGAGAACATGCCGCGGAAGCTGCGGCGCGAGCTCCCTGCATTCTCCATTCGTACGGCGCAAGAAGAAGGCTGGTCTGCATTCAAGAATGGCGAACTGCTCAAACGTGCTTCCGCGTCTTTCGACGTGCTCGTAACGATCGATCAGCGCATGCGCTATCAGCAGAACGTAGCTGGACTGCCTCTCGGCGTCGTTGCGATTGAAGTCCCCGACACGCGAATCGCCTTTCTCTACCCGTTGCTCCCCGAGCTCCGAGAGGCGATTGAACACGTCAGACCCGGGGAGGTCCTTGTCATCCGGCAGAAGCCGAGCTGACGGCCACGTCGCACCGTCGCTATGCCATCCAAGCGAGAGCAGCGATGGCGAAGAAGACGATCCACGAGAGGTGTCTCGCGCGCGAAATAACCAGGGACGTCAGGCCGCAGAGCGCGAATGTGGCGGCGATGATGTTGAGGAGCGGGCGGATGTCGTCGCGACCTGACGACGCGAGCACGAACAGCAGCGCGGCGAAGCCGAAGGCGAGCACGGTCATGATGTGCCAGGCCAGCCGTAATGTGCGCTTGGTGAAGTCGGCCCTGCGGAACAGCTCGGGGATGCTTCCGCGCCGGAAGAGGCGAATGAGGATGTAGCGCTCGCCCAGGTACGAATGAGCCACGCCGAGAAGCGCTACCAGGACTGCGGCGATGGTCAAGCGTACGTTCATTGTCCCGAGCATACCAGCGCGCCCGTCCGCGCGCAGACGCTCACTCCGCGATGACGGGCGCCAGTTCGGCGAGCGTCGGCGGGGACGTGCCGACATAGCGGACGACGCCTTTTCCGTCGAGGAGCACATACGTCGGAACGTAGCTGATCGAGAACTTTTCCCACATCGCCTTGTCCGCGTCGACGGCGATGGGAAAGAGCAGCCGATTGCGCGCCGCAAACCGCCGCACCTCGTCAACGGCGGCGGCGTAATGGACACCGACCACCACCAGGCGGTCCGGGAAGCGTTCGGCGTAATCCTTCAGCGTCGGGAGCGACTCGACGCAGGGCATACACCAGGTGGCCCAGAAGTCGACGAGCACGGCTCGCGGTCGCAAGTCCGCAAGGCGCAGCGGCGCGGAGTTGATCCAATGGCGCGACACCAACTCGCCGAATGGCTTCTGCGTCTCGATCGGACGAATGGCGATGGACTTGCGGAGCAGCGTGGCTCGCGTTGCGGCGCGCGTCAAGGCCGCCGGCTGCTCTCGGCTCCGGCCGGTGAGCATCAGGTCGAGATCCGCGTCCTTGGGCGGCGTATGGGTTTTCGTCCGCACAATGCCCGCGCCGTCGATGAGAAAGTACGTCGGCACACCGGTGATGCCGTACGCCTTGCGAATCCTGCCGTCGTCGATGGCTACCGGCAACGTGAAATCGCCGCGACGAATGAGCTCCGGCAGCCCCGTCGCACCCGCGGCGGGATGCACCGTGATCACGTCGAGCTCGGCCCGGCGACGGACGTCGATCTCCTGCAGCCGCGGCATCGCCGTGACGCATCGTCCACAGGAGGTGGCCCAGAAGGCGAGCAGGAGCGGCCGGCGCGATGCCGTGTCGCGCGCGTTGTACCACCGAGCCGCCACCACCGCCGGCGCCGGCATTCCGGGTTTCAAGCGAGAGTATTCGACGAAACGTTTCGGGTTACGCCCCGCCTGAGCAGCCTTCACCAGTGGGGAATCCTCGCCGGCCGTGGACAGGCCGGCAAGGATCAACAGAACGGCGAGACCGCCTCTGCACCACGAGCGCGGTTCCCTCACACGCGGCTCCTCTTCGCGAACGTCAACCGGACAACCTGCTCGTCAGCGGGATGGACGACCACCCTTGCCGCGGGAGGTACGGCGCCCGTGTTGCGAGCAATGGCCCGCCCCTCGGCGTCCGACCGGTAAGGCCATACCTCGTATGTACCGGCGGGAAGACGAGAGTGTCGAAGCACCCCAGCCGCATCCGTAATGAAGTCGAGGTTTTGCGCGTGACTCATCACGGTCCAGAAGGCCTGGGGCAAAACCTCACCGTTGTAGGCGACGAGAAACCGCAAGGCCTCAATGGGAGCTCCGGCATCGTCTCGTGCATGGATCACGAGGCTTCCCGTGCGCGCCGGCACTGTAATCTCACGGGGCGGGTCGCCCGCCGCCAGATGCGCCAATGCAAACGATCCGTCGCGCGGCACAATGTAGAACAGCCTCGAAGCCCCCTTCTGGAGAGGAATCGAAACTTCACCACG
>DASVSV010000109.1:0-12859 GCA_036387915.1 Thermoanaerobaculia bacterium | reverse complement strand
CCCTACGTTTGGCGGCCGTGCCGTCGCGTGCTCGTTGGCTCTGAACGACGCCGTTTCGTTTGTTGACGCTGTGAGTCGTCGCGTTCAGTAACCAGCAACCAACTCACGGCTGCAGCGCCAGTTTCTCGCTGCCGGCGGCGGTAATGACCACCTTCCTGACCGAGGGGAGGGTCTGCAGCGTCTGCGTGACGGACTGGCGGATCATCTCCGCCGCGCAGGCGCCGCCGACGTTCTGCAGGCGCTCGTTGAAGTCGACGGTCAGGACTCCGTCGCGGAGGTTGACTGAATTCACGCGTGCTTCCTTCGGGAACGGCGTCTCCGGGTCGGCCATCAGCGCCTCGACCAGCAGGCGGGCCATGGAGATGCTCTTCGGGATGCGGCGCGTGCGCGGCGTGACGCCGGTGCAGTCTTTGTTCGGGAGATAGAGACGCACGTCGGCGAGCGTGACGCCGTAGGGGCGGGTCACGGAGACGAGCGACTGCTCCGCGCCGTCCCGGGCCGAATATTCGAGGGCCTCGACGGTGACCGAGGAGCCGGGGGCGCGCGGGACCCAGAGCGTGGCGCGATAGGGATTGTGATGGCCGATCTCGCCGTCGCTGGTCGTGAACGTCTCGACCATCAGCTTTCCGTTCTGGTCGCGGAGGCGCAGGGAGACGCTGTTCTCGAACGTGCGGGCGCGGCCGGTGACCACGATCGGATTCCCGATCTCGACGCTGGAGATGTAGATGTTCCGCTCCGGCTCCGGCTGCGGCTTCGGCTGGGGCGTCGGTTGTGGTGCCGGTTGCGGCTGCGGCTGCGTGGCCGTCACGGGCGGAGCGGTGGCGGTGGGCGGCTGCGTCGACGGTTCGGACGCACGCGGCGGCGGCGCAGATTGTCCACAGCCTAGTAACAGCAGGATGACGATCGATAAACGAGGCAAGTTGTATCCTCCAGCCATGAGTCGCTTCATTCTTACATTCATTCTGCTCTTCACACCGCTCGTCCTGCTCTTCACACCGCTCGTCGCCGCCGCCCAGTCCAACCCGGTCGTCACCAGCATCACCCCGTCCTCGGGCCGCGACACCGGCGGCCTTACCGTCAGCATCAACGGCAACAACCTCGCGACCAGAGTGGTCTGCATCCTCCCCTGCCCGACCCGCGTCCTCTTCGGTGACGTCGGCGTGGACGCGGTGGAGGAGACAAACACACGGGTCGTCGTCGTCACGCCCGCGCACGAGCCGGGAACGGTCGACGTCACGGTCCTCGTCCCGGGCGAGGAGCCGGTCGTGGTGAAGAACGGCTTCACCTTCACCCCCAGCGCCGACGCGGCCTACGACCAGGTGCTGCTCCCGATTTACGTCGAGGGAGTCGTGCCCGGCGCGAACGGGACGCAATGGGCCACCGATTTCTGGCTGCGCAACAACGGCAGCGAGCCGGTGACGCTGGCGCCGTGGGAGTGCCCGCCGGGCCTGGTCTGCCTGCCGGTCTTTCCGCTGACGCATACGCTCGCCGGCGGCCTGACGCTGCACAATCCGGAGCTGCTCTTCACCGGCGCGCGCACCAATCCCAGCCAGCTGCTCTACATCTCCGACGACTCGAACGTCTCCATGAGCCTGCGCGTGGCCGACATTTCCCGCAATGCGCTCAACGGCGGCACCGACCTGCCGGTGGTTCGCGAGAACGATCTGCTGCGAAATGCGGCGCAGCTTTTCAACGTCCCGCTCGACGCACAGAAATTCCGTGTACTGCTACGCATTTATGAAGTGGCGTACACGAATGCCGAGTTCGCGGTGCGCATTTTCCCGCAGGACGACGACAGTGGCGTGCCCGTGCACAACGTCAATCTGACCGCCACCACGCCGCAGACCGGCGCCTTCCGCAACGAAGCCGCTTATGCGCAACTCGACGTCACCGACCTCCTGAAGTTGCGCAAAGCCTGGCCCGCCGCGGCGCGTATCGAAGTACAGCCGATGAAGGCCGGCAGCCGCTTCTGGGCCGTGGTCTCGCTGACCAACAATCAGACCGAGCTCGTCACCCTCGTCACCCCTCAATAGAACGAGGGATGAGGGACGAGGGATGAGGGACGAGTGGGCGGCGGGCTCACTCGGACCTCATACCTCATACCTCATGCCTCATACCTGAAAAAATAAAAAGGGCGCACTCGCGTGCGCCCTTTTCCGTTGAATCGCTGAAACGAAATCTATTTCCTGCCGCTGGCGTCCATCATTTCGCGGATGGCCGCTTCGCGACCCTTTTCCTTGGCAATCTTCGCGTACTGCGGGCGCTTGGTCGCGGGGAAGCGGCGCACGAGTGCGAGATAACGGCCCTGGAGCTGGCGTGACGCGAGCTGCTCCGGCGTAATGGCGGCGCCGGCCTTGCGGCCGCGCTTGGCGCCACCCCTGGCGCCACCGGTCGATGCGGTTACTGCTGCACCGGTCGATGCGGTGCCCGCGCTGCCGGCCGCCGAAGCGGAAGCAGGCGGACGTCCCGGCGGACGGCCCGGACGGCCGGGCGGGCGACCCGGCGGACGGCCCGGGCGGTTCTTGCTGCCGGGCGGACGACCCGGTTTACGGCCGCGGCGCGTTGCCACTGCGGCAGTGACGCCCGCGGCGACTCCTGCGACAGCTGCTGCGGCTGCGGGGCCGGCGGCGTCACGAAGACGCTGCAGACGCTGTTCGAGATCACTGATCTCGCGCCCCATCTCGGACACATAACGACTGATGTCGGCAGCGGCTACTTTCCGCTCCTTCTGCAGTCGCTCGAGTACGTAATGGGCTTGTCCAGGTGAGAGAGTTCCTGAATATTGGCGCGGTGGCCTGGCCATGCTGTTCGATCCTCCTGTTACTTGGCGCCCAAAGTCTTGTGCAATATACGTGCATTGTCAATACAAAACCATTGCGGGCGAGCCACTTAGGCTCGCCCGCGGGTCAATGACAGCACGTGAAAACGTCTAATAGCGGTAATGATCCGACTTATACGGACCTTCGACCGGGATGCCGAGGTACCTGGCCTGGTCGTCGCTCAGGACGGTCAGTTCCACGCCCAGATGCTGCAGGTGCAGGCGGGCCACTTCCTCGTCGAGCTTCTTCGGCAGGACATAGACTTCCTTGCCGTATTCGCCCTTGTTGTCCCACAGAGCGAGCTGCGCAAGCACCTGGTTGGTGAACGAGGCCGACATGACGAACGACGGATGGCCGGTGGCGCAGCCGAGGTTCATCAGGCGTCCTTCGGCCAGAATCAGCACGGAATGGCCGTCAGGGAACACCCACTCGTCGTACTGCGGCTTGATCTCGATCCGCTTCACGCCGGGGAACTTCTTGAGGCCGGCCATGTCGATCTCGTTGTCGAAGTGGCCGATGTTGCTGACGATGGCGTTGTGCTTCATCCGCGACATGTGATCGGCTGTAATGATGTCTTTATTGCCGGTCGAGGTGACGAAGATGTCCGCGCGGGCGACCACGCTCTCCAGCGTCCGGACCTCGAATCCTTCCATGGCTGCCTGCAGCGCACAGATGGGGTCGATCTCGGTGACGACCACCCGCGCGCCCTGGCCGCGCAATGCCTGCGCGCAGCCCTTGCCCACTTCGCCGAATCCGGCCACGACCGCCAGCTTGCCGGCGATCATGACGTCGGTGGCGCGATTGAGACCGTCAATGACGGAGTGGCGGCAGCCGTAGATGTTGTCGAATTTCGACTTGGTGACGGAGTCGTTCACGTTGATGGCCGGGAAGAGCAGCGAGCCGGCTTCCTGCATCTGATACAGGCGATGCACGCCGGTCGTGGTCTCTTCGGAGACGCCGCGGATGTCTTTGGCGACGCGCGTCCAGCGCTGCGGGTCGCGGGCGAGCTCCTGGCGAAGCAGGTCGAGGATCACGCCCCACTCCTCCGGCTCGTCGGACGGATTGAACTCGGGGACCTTCTTCGCCCCTTCGAATTCGACGCCCTTGTGCACGAGCAGCGTGGCGTCGCCGCCGTCGTCGACGATGAGCGTCGGTCCGCCGCCGTCCGGCCACAACAGCGCCTCGGACGTGCACCACCAGTACTCCTCGAGGGTCTCCCCTTTCCACGCGAACACCGGGATGCCGCGCGGGCTCTCGATCGTGCCGCCCGTCTCCGGACGTCCGACCACGACCGCCGCGGCGGCGTGATCCTGCGTCGAGAAAATGTTGCAGCTCACCCAGCGCACGTCGGCGCCGAGGATGCTGAGCGTTTCGATGAGGACGGCCGTCTGCACGGTCATGTGCAGCGAGCCCATGACGCGCGCGCCCTGCAGGGGCTTCGACTTGCCGTACTTTTCACGCACGGCCATTAGGCCGGGCATCTCGTGCTCGGCCAGACGGATCTCGTTGCGGCCGAGGGCGGCCAGGGCGAGGTCCTTCACCTTGTACGGCTCGCGGCCGGCGGCGGTCGCGCCGTCGAACTGGTGGGTCACTTCGAGAGTTGCAGTCACTGAATGTTGCTCCTGTCAGGTTGATTGCTCCCGGCACGCTGGAGTGAGGCGGGGTGCCCGGGCTGGGTTACGAAGAGCGGAATTCTACCCCAAGGCCGAAAAATCCCGCAGCGAGTAGAATTGCCGGCGTCGTCCAACCAAAAAAGAGGAAAACATGTTCGAATCCGCGGCGCCCCCGCCTCGCTTCAAGCCACGCTTCTCCGTGAACGTGCCTGGGTTCAAGTTCCGCGGCGGAGGCTTCGTCCGCTTCGCATTCAAGATCCTGCTCGTCCTGTCGCCGCTGTTTTTCCTCCGCGGCTGCCTGATCACTTACGTCGCGCCGGGGCAGATCGCCCTCCGGCAGGTCGCCTTCGGTCCGAACAAGGGGCTGCAGAAGAAGCTGGTCGGGCCGGGATACCGCCGGCAGGTCCGCGGCTACGAGACGGTGCGCACGTTCCCGCGCGACATCCAGATCGTGGAGTTCACGAACAATCCCGCCGAGCGCAGCGCCGATCACCGCACGGTCAGCCCGATCAACGTCCCGACCGTCGACGGCTACCCGGTGTCGGTCGACGTGACGGTGATGTACCGGATCGCCGACCCGTTCAAAGTCGTTTCGCGATTCGGGTTCGGACGCGCGTATGAGGACAACGTCGTCATTCGCCTCACCGACCCCGCCGTCAAGCAGCACCTCGGCGAGTTGCGCGCCGAGGAGTTCTATCGCGACAAGCGTCTGGTCAAGGCCGCTCATTTGCGCGCGGAGCTCGCGGCGCGCTTCAAGGACAATGGACTGCAGCTCGCCGACGTGCTCATCCGCCAGTACGACTATCCCGACACGTTCCAGTCACTGACGGAGCAGAAAAAGATTCAGGATCAGTCCGTGCTGACCAATCGCGAGCTGACCAAGCAGGCCGAGGTCGACACGCGCCTCAAACAGACCGTGGCCGAGGGACAGAACCTCATCAACCTGCGCACGGCTGAATTTCAGGCGCAGATCACCGGCATCAACGCCCAACGGGCGCTTTATGAGCGCTCACGTCACGCGGAGGCGGACCTGCTCGTACGCAAGGCCGAGTCGACGGGCAACGAGATGATCAACCGTTCGATGGAAGGCGCCGGCTCGGACAAGCTGCTGCGCCTGCGCAAGGGACTGGCGCTGCTGAACGGGATCAAGGGACCGATTTACATCTCCGACGACCCGACGGACCTCAACAGACTGGGGCGGAACCAGTGAGACACGCACTGATTGCGATTTCTGTCGCCGCGCTGCTGCTGACGGGCGCGTGCACTCCGCATACGACCGAGGCCACGGAAGTGGGCGTGAAATTCAACAAAATCACGCGCGGGACCGAAGTGGCGCCTCCGGGTGCGACGTACTTCTTTGTGCCCATCGTCAATGACTGGACTAAGTTCGACGTCTCGACACAGAGCCTGATCATGTCCGCCAAAGTCGCGGACGACCGGAAGGAAAAAGACGACCTGCGCTTCAAGACGCGCGACGGCAACGACATCGAGACCGACGTCACCGTGCGCTGGCGCATCGACCCGACCAAAGCCGCGGCGATCTGGCAGACGTCGGCACCGTCGACCACGGCATTGAAGGAACGGCTGGTGCGTCCGCAGGCACGCGCTTATGTGCGCGACGTCCTCAATCGCCTCGATTCCGAGGAGTACTACAACCCCGACCTCCGCTTCCGCGCCGCCAATGACGCGGGGAAACTGCTGGCCGCGCACCTCGCCCCCTACGGCATCATCGTCGAGCAGGTCATCCTCGGCGATTTCTCATTCAAGGCCGATTACCAGACGCTCATCAACAAGCGCAAAGAGGCGGAGAAGCAGGCCGAGAAACTGGAGGCGGAGATCCTGGCCACGCTGGCTTCCAATCAGGCCCGTCTGCAGGAAAAGATCGCCGGATTGACGGAAGAGCTGACGCGCGCACAGGGCGAGCTGGAGCAGGCAAAACGCGCTTCAGACGCGTATCTCGTGCGCCGGGAGCAGGAGGCCCAGGCCGTAATCGCGGAAAAGACCGCCGTCGCCGAAGGCATCCGCAAAGAGCGGGCGGCGCTCAATGGCAGCGCCGGTGACGCGTATGTGAGCCTGCAGCTCATCGACGCACTCCAGAAGAAAGAGATCCGCCAGATCCCGAAAATGCCCAACGGCAACGTCATCATCGACGGCAACAAGCTGCTGCAGCAGCTCGGCGTCGTGCGGGCATTGCAGCAGCAGGCGGAGCCGCCGCAACGCTGACTTCTATGGTGCTGAATATCGCAGGACCGGAGTACGACTTCGGGAGCGTGGTCTTCGTGGTGCTCGAGGAGTGCGAGCACCGCCGTCGCGGCCTGGAAAACGACGAGCTGGAGTTCCGTCTGATGGAGACGGCAAAAGCGAAGCTGAAGAAAATCAAGGCCGCATACGACGAATTCGGCGGGTCGCCCGTCTATTGGCAGTCACTGCAGACCGAGGTGCTGGAAACGGCCATGCCGCAATACGTCAAAGGGGCGAAGGAGATGAACACGCTCGAGCGTGCACACTTCGGCATCTGGCGCGGCGGCGATCCGGCAGCGCGATTCACGTTCGCGGTGAGCGGTCTCGTGATCGGGAGTTTCATCATTGCCCTGCCGTTCGTCCCCGCCATTGAAGCGATGTCGGCGTTCGCCCTGGCCGCGGCCGGCGCGGTCTATCCGGAGATCAAGCGCTACACACACGAGCGGCGGCATTTCCGGTTATTGAACCGGCTCGTGAGCGACGCCGCCGCGTATCAACAGAATGCGCGCCTGCATTACATGACCACGACGGACATCCGCGAGTCGTTCACGATGCCGGATCCGGCGCTGCCGCCGTCGGAACGCGCGAAGCTCCCCGAATAGCCGCCGTTACGGCAGGTTCAGGAGCAAAGGCCTTCAGTTGACGGATTGTCCGCGCGAAATCGCGTGCGTAGCACGCTGAGAGAAAATAGCCCCCGGCTTCCAGCCGGGGGACAAGCGTGCCCTTGATACCAGCCCGCGTAGCGGGCGACAGATCGCCGAGGGTGCATGGCGCGGGGACGTGATCTGTCGCCCGCTACACGGGCTGGAGATCTGGGCGTCGCATTCCCCCGGCTGAAAGCGGGGGCTATTGCGTTTTGGCGTGCTACGCACGCATCGGTCCACGCGGAACTGAAGACCGTTGCGTTCAGGAGCGCGGCAGCGGCGGACCCGCGTCGAGCGCATCGCGCACCCTCTGCCGTACTCCCGAAAGCGTCCTTCCGGACGGGCGTCGTTTCGCCCGCACTGTCAGAGAACCGTGACCCGGTCCGCCAAAAAGTATCAAACGTAACCATTTCGGCCGGTTTTCGGTGCTAGACTCCCATCCGTTCCACGACAACCGGCAACAAACCTTTTGCGATGGCCCGTCCGGCCACGCAGTCCATCATCAACTTCTCGCTCGGAGGGTCAATGAATTCAGGTTTCTGGCGTAAAGCAGCTCTGATAGTTACGGTTGCCACTCTTTCCACAGGTCTTCTCAACGCTCAGGACCGGCCCGACGACGAAACGCCGGGCATCATGCGCGCCGAAGAAGAAGCCCCGGCCGCCAAAGGCGACGGCGTCGAGCAGGACAATCCGACGCTCCGCCGCGAATGGCAGCGTCAGGCCTGGGGCATCGCCACCCCGACCTTCCGCGCCGCGGCGATGGCCGAAGGCGCCAGGCACTCCAACAAGAAGAACGCGCCGGGACCGAAATGGGTCAACATCGGCCCGACGGGCGCCGAGTACGAACAGAACGGGAGCTTCACCGGCCACGTGCGGGACAGCGGCCGCGCCCGCACCATCCTTCCCCATCCCACCAATCCGGAAGTGGTCTACTTCCTCAGCTCCGGCGGCGGTCTCTGGCGGACGAACAACTGGTCGTCCGCCAATACCCAGTGGACGGTACTGACCGACGACCTGCCGACCACCGGCGGCGGCTCGGTGGCCTTCGGCAAGAACCCGAACCACCTCTATCTCGGCCTCGGCGATCCGTACGACCAGATCCTGGTCGGCGGCTCGATGACGAAGTCGAACAACGGCGGCGTGTCGTGGTCCCCGGTGATCGAGCTCGGCACCGCGCTCTCGGTGCGCGACGTCAAGGTCGACACCAGCACCAACCGCGACATCGTGCTCGTGGCCACGGACAGCGGCCTCTATCGCTCCGCCGATGAGGGCGCGACGTACACCGCGGTCCCGACGTTCAACGGCCTCTCGGTCTGGAGCATCGTCCGCAGCAGCGCCGGCTGGCTGGCCTCGGCCCAGCCCTGCAACCCCGTTTCGACGGGCCTGCGCTGCGGCTTCGCGACCACGCTCTACCTCTCCACCGACCGCGGCGCCACGTGGGCCCCGATCAGCAACGCCGGCGGCGTCTTCTCCGCCAACGGCCGCACGACCCTCGGCATCGCCCTCCCGGGCGACAGCGTCGTCTACGCGTACTCGTCCACGGTCAACGACAGCGCGATGAAGGACGTCTACCGCTCGTCCGACGGCGGCCAGACCTGGGTCGCGAACGGCGTCAACTCGACCAAGATCCCGACCAATCCCGTGGCCGGCATGACCAACATGAACATCTGCCACGGCCAGTGCTGGTACAACCAGAGCATCCTGGTCGACCCGCGCGACACGGCGCGCAACACGGTGTGGATCGGCGGCGACCTCGCCTCCGCGCGCACCCTGAACGGCGGCTCGACCTGGTCGGTGCAGACCTGGTGGCTGTACAACCAGTTCCCGGCTCTTCCGTACGCGCACGCCGATCATCACACCACCGCGTTCAAGACCACCGGCACGCCGACGATCATCCTCGGCAATGACGGTGGCCTGAACATCAGCACGGACGAGGGCGTGACGTTCAGCAGTGACAAGAACAACGGCCTCGTCTCGCACCTCTTCTATACGGTCGCCGGCAATCCCGATTTCCCGAACATGGTCATCGGCGGCACGCAGGACAACGGCACCCGCCTCCGCACCGACAACACCGGCAACTTCGACCAGGTGATCGGCGGCGACGGCATGGGCACCGCGGTCAGCCAGGCCAACACGAACACGATCCTCGGCAGCGCGCAGGGCTCGAGCATGCGCACGACCGTCACCGGCGTGGCACCGGAGACGTTCCAGCACCACGTCGGCGCGACGGCCGGCCTGAGCGACCCGACCGGCTTCGGCTTCTTCACGGCCATCGTCCCGGCCTCGGCCACCGACACCACCGGCCGCGTCTTCTACCACTTCTCGAATTCGCGCGTCTGGCGGACGGTCAACGGCGGTCTGAATTGGACGATGATCGCCAACGCCGGCACGTCGCCCGGCCTGCCGGCCTCGCGCCGCTTCCGCTCCAGCTCCTACAACCTCGGCGTCAGCCCGACCGACCCGAACCGCATTGCCATCGGCGCCGGCGGCGGCTTCGTCGACATCACCACCAACGGTGGCGCGACCTGGACCGACATCGACCTGATCACGAAGGCCCCGGGCTACCTCGGCTTCGTCACCAACATGACCTGGCAGGACAATCAGAACCTCTGGATCACCTCGGTGGCCCAGACGCCGGGCGCACTGCGCGTGATCAAGGGCACGATCGCCACTCCAGGCGCCAGCTGGTCGACGGCCACATTCACAGCGATGCAGAACGGGCTGCCCGACCTGCCGGTGACGCGCGTCTACTTCGACCCGCGCGACGCCTCGCGCAACACGATCTACGCCGCGACGCACGTCGGCATTTACCGCACCACCGACGGCGGCGCGAACTGGGCTCCGTTCGGCAACGGACTGCCGACGGTGCGCGTCAACGACATCTACATGCCGCCCGACGGCAGCTTCATCCGCCTGGCCACGTACGGCCGCGGCATCTGGGAACTGGCGCAGCTCGAGTTGGTCGGCTCGAAGCTCACCGATGACGGCACGTCGTGCGACACCGACGGAGTGCTCGACAACGGCGAGACCGGATCGCTGAGCATCACCCTGAAGAATCAGGGCGCGAACAACGTCAATCACGTGACCCTGACCGTGACCTCGACCAATCCGAACATCACCTTCCCGCAGGGCAACGTCGCTTCCTTCCCGCCGGTGCAGAAGGGCGGCGTGCAGGCCGGCTCGATCCGCGTGGCGCTCAACGGCGCGAGCGGAATCGAGGTCGCCGACTTCGACGTGGCCGTCGCCTCGCCGGAGCTCGGCGTCGCGGACTTCAACGTCAACGCGTCGCATCGCGTCAATTACGACGAGGTGCCGCAGGGCTCCGCGACCGAAACCGTCGAGGGCTCGATCGCCGGATGGGCGATCAGCGGCGGCGCCGTCACCGCGCCGAACATCGATTCGTGGCAGCGCCGCGCGCTGTCGCAGACGCAGCACGTGCTCTGGGGTCCGGACAACAACGGTCAGTTCGAGGGCACGCGCCCCGAGGGACCGGACGAGCAGATCATCACCTCGCCGACACTGAGTGTCGGCAGCGGTCCGCTCACGATCTCGTTCCAGCACCGCTTCGCTTTCGAGGCCGGCAACTGGGACGGCGGCGTCATCGAGATCAGCACCGACAACGGCGCGACGTGGAGCGACATCGGCGTCGGCTCGTACAACGGCTCGACCAGCGCGTTCACCAGCGCGCCGATCGGCGCCGCCCGCCCCGCCTTCGTCAACCGCATGATCGGCTGGCCGGCCTTCGCCAACGTGACGCGCAACCTCGGCACCACGTACGCGAACCAGGACGTCAGGATCCGCTTCCGCGCCGGCGCCGACGAGTCGACCGGCTCCCCCGGCTGGGAAATCGACAACATCGCCATCACCGGCCTGACCAACACCCCGTTCACGGCCTTCGTGCCCGAAGCCGCGGCCTGCACCAACTAACTCTCACTCACTGAAATCACCCCAAGGGCCTCGCGGAAGCGAGGCCCTTTTTGTTCAGGAGCGCGGCGGCGAACAAGCCGCCGCTTTGGGGTCACCGCGCCCGGCACGACACCAGTTGTCATCCCGAGCGTGAGTCGAGGGACCTGGGTGGGTGGGGCGGCCAGGCGTTTGCGGCACGTCCTGCGCGCCCCCGCCCGCCCAGGTCCCTCGACTCACGCTCGGGATGACAAGGCAATGGCCTTAACTTAGCGCGAGCGAAAACCCCTCATCCGCCTTCGGCACCTTCTCCCCTCACGAGGGGAGAAGGGCAACAAATGGAGCGTCTCGCGAGAGCCATGTTTGTTGCCCCTCTCCCCGCGGTGAGCGGGGAGAGGGTGCCCGAAGGGCGGGTGAGGGGTCGTGCAAATTGCGCTAAGTTAAGGCCATTGGGATGACAGCTTTAGGCGCGCTTTAGGAGTACGGCGGCCTCACCGGCCGGGAAACCCCTACTGCGCGCGACGCACGTGGATCTTGTGGTGGGGGTCGACGAAGGTCACCTTCCCCACCCCTTCCACCGTCACTTCGCCGCTGGTGCCGTTCCAGACGATGGCGGTGTCCTCGTCGATGCCGATGCCGGTCATCTGCTGCCATTTGGCGGCGATGCGGAGGCGCGGGAGGCGGCTGCGCTCGCCAAAGTGCTGGTCGATGATGACGTCGGGGATCAGTCCCAGGCCCTCGCCCAGGTGGACCAGGTCGCCATCCGAGCCGGCGATCATCGTCTCCGAAGCGGCGGAGGCGCCGGCGCTGGTGCCGGCGTAGACGGCGCCGCCGCGAACGGTCTCGCGGATCACGTCGACGAGATCCGTCGCGCGGAGGTGCTCCATCAGCACC
The DNA here is from genome assembly GCA_036387915.1 of Thermoanaerobaculia bacterium. Lineage (GTDB taxonomy): Bacteria > Acidobacteriota > Thermoanaerobaculia > Gp7-AA8 > Gp7-AA8 > QHVT01. The sequence goes on along the minus strand of DASVSV010000109.1, from coordinate 745 downwards.
TGCTGATTGCCGCCGGTCACGAAGATGCCCGTCGCCGTGCGCAGCGCTTCACGCTCCGCGGGACTCACGTTGCCGCGCTCGGCGTGAATGGTCGTCACCTTGCGCGCGCCGAGGCGGCGGAAGATGCGCGTGTAGCGGGCGGCGCCGGCGCGAGGCTCCTCCGACGCGGACGGAATGATCACAATCCGAGCGTCGCCGTCGCCTGCGCGACGGACGAACGAGCCGAGGATCGACGAGCGCGCTCCGCGCTTGTTCTCGTTCCCCCCGATAGCGATGACACAACCGGAACCAATCATTGGACGCTGGTCGAAACCCAGAGTGCCCTGTTGTTATTCGGAGGTCAAGGGCACGTAGCACAAAAGCCACCTTGTGAACTCTTTGCGACGTTGAGACGCCGCGGACTTTGCGACCTCCTACAATCCGCCTCGCATGAAAAAATTCGCGCTCCTCCTCCTCGCCGCGCTGCCGCTCTCCGGCCAGTCGAAGTTCGACCGCTCGAAGTTCGAGATCCGCCACGAGAAGTTCGTCCTCGACAACGGCCTGACCGTCCTGGTGCACGAGGACCACAGCGTGCCCGTGGTCTCGGTCAACCTCTGGTACCACGTCGGCTCGCGCAACGAGAAGCGCGGCAAGACCGGCTTCGCCCATCTCTTCGAGCACTTCTTCTTCAACGGGAGCGCGAACTACCCGCACGGCTTCCGCGAGGCGATGGACGACCTCGGCGCGAACAACCGCAACGGCACCA
>DASVSV010000108.1:0-8832 GCA_036387915.1 Thermoanaerobaculia bacterium | reverse complement strand
CTCTGCGTCATGGGCGGCAGCGTGTGCCACTACGTCTGCGTGTTCCGCTACGTGGCGGTGTAGCTGCGCGAGGGGATCACTCAGCGCGAAGGGATTGCTTCACCTCGTCCCACGACTCGCACTGCAGGCCGCGCCGCGATGCGCGGGACAAACGTAGGGTGTGGCTTCAGCCCGCCCGCCCCCGGGGGGGCGGGCTGAAGCCACGCCCTACGTTCTCACGATCAGCGCGAGAGGCGTCTGCATCGGTGTCGCGCCGGAGGCCGCTCGTCGTTCCCTACACCGCATACCGCTCGTGCAACACGCGCAGGTGATGGCGCTCGTGGCCGACGATGACGTACGCGAGCCCGCGCACGCTGACGCCGGCGCCGTTGGCGGTGCCGCGGCGGTCCCACGCTTCGGGCGGCAGGTTCTGGAAGAACACGATGTGGGCGCGGCGGACGAGGGCGTACTCCTCGGAGAGGTCGCCGAGCTTCCACGAATCGAACGATGCGTTGCGGACGTACTCGTTCTCGTCGAAGCCGGGGAGCGGCTGCGACTCGCCGCGGGCGACGGCCAGGGCGCGGTAGCCGATGATGCGCTCCGCGTCGGCCATGTGGCCGATCACTTCCTTGATGCTCCACTTGTCCGTCTCGTAGCGGTACGAGGCCCGCTGCTCGTCCAGCGACGCGAGCAGCTTCTGCGTCTCGGACGACTGCTGCTGCATCGCCGAGAGCACGTCATCCTCGGGGACCAGGGCCACGTAGGCGGCATGGGCGGGGGCGTAATCGGAGTCGTTCGGAAGCGTCATTCGTCGATCCTCACAAAGCTTTTGTAGTGGTCGCGCGTGTACCACGTTTCGCCGTTTTTCCCGCGCACCACGCGGCGTGCGCCGCGGTTCTTCGCGCCCGGCGTCGGCACCGTGTACTCGCGGTAATAGCCGCGCGGCTGCTGCGGCAGCAGCCCCTCGCGGTTCGCGAACACGGTGCCGTCTTTCGGATACGGGAACGGTCCGCCGCGCTCGATCAGCGCCAGCGTCTTCTCGAGCTGCGCGCGCTCGCCCGCGGGAACGGCAGCGTCGTCACGGGCCGGAGCGGTAGACTCTTCGCGCGCCGAGACAGGAGCATCCTGCCGCGGCGATGTCGGAGCGTCACGACGCGCCGAAACGGGCGTGTCGACACGCCCTGACGCCGGCGCATGATCCGCGCGCTGCTGCCAGAGCGCGGTGACGAAGACGGCGAACGCGGCGACGACCCAGAGCAGCGGCTTCGTTTTTCTTCGCATCACCATACGAATACCAGATGAAGGTCACGGTCGCCCACCGAGGCCAGCCAGGTGTCGACCAGGTTCGACATCTCCCGCGGGATTTCCTGCCAGAGCATCGAACCGTGCTCGACGAGCAGCACCAGCACGCGGTCGTCGAGCTCGAGGTCCTGCAGGCACTCCTGCAGCGCGTCCCAGTTGTGGCCGAAATACTCGGGAAGGTCGAGCGCCTCCGCGATTGCGCTCAGCAACTCGTCCTTCGATGCGCCCGGGGCGATCTCGCGTACGCGCAGAGCCTCGTCGGCGCGAAGCGTCTCCGCCGCCTCCTCGGTCGCGAAGTGCACCGACACGGTGCCGAGCGTCATGCGCTCACAGTAACACCGCTCAACGTCAGCACACCCGTCGCGCTCACCGACACGTTGCGCATCTTGCGCGAGTGCACCACCACCGACTGCCCGTAGATCAGCGGCACCAGCGGCGCCTCCTCGCGGACGATGCGGTGGATCTCCCGCTTGTTGTCGTCGCTCGGGTTCTCGCGGAAGCGCGCCAGCGCGGCGTCCATCCCGCTGTGCTTCCAGCGGCTGTGGTTCGAGTGATTGTCGCCCTCGCACATCTTCGACCAGAGCAGGGCCTCGAAAAAGTCCGCCGGATCGGGCGTGTCCGCGATCCAGCCGGCCAGCGCGAGGTCGTAGTTGCCGCGCACGAGATCGCCGAAGAACTCTTCGCTGGTCTTCGTCTCGCGCAGCTCGATGGCGATGCCGACCTCGGCGAGCTGCTTCTGGATCGTCTGCGCCAGCGGCAGCGGCTTCGGCATGTACGGGCGCGGCGCCCAGGGCACGAGCAGCGACAGGCGGGCCGGCTTCGCGCCGCTGCCGTCGAGCAGGCGCCGCGCCGCTTCGCGATCCGTGGACGGGACACCCGAGGTGCGGCCCATCATCGGCGGGAGGAGATTGACGGCGATGAACGCGGCCGGATTCTTCTCGAACGAGCGCGCCGCCGCGTCGTGCAGGTCGAGCGCGAGCGCGATGCCGCGGCGCACGTTCGAGGCCGCGAGAATGCGGCGCTCGCAGTTGAAGAAGAGGATGCCGGTCGAGTTGCCCGGCTGCAGCGACGGCGCGATTCCGGGAAGCTGGTTCGCCGAGACGTCGGCCATCGTCAGCGCGGTGGAGAGGTCGACCTCGCCGCTGCGCAGCGCCTCGACCAGCCTGCGCGGCGTGCCGTCGTCGTCCGCCGGAAGGACGCGGAACTCGACTTCATCGACGCCGCTCTGGCCGTGGTAGTGCGGATTGCGCACGAGCCGGACGCTCTTCGCCGTCTGCAGCAGGCGGAGGTTCGGCCGCTGCTCGAACATGAACGCGCCGGTGCCCAGGAGCTGCGTCCCGCGATCGAGCACGATGGCCGTGTTCCCCTGCGTCAGCGTGAGGTCGAAGCGCGGATTCGGCGTCGTCAGCGTGAACCAGACCCGCTCCCCGCGCGCCTCGATGGCGGTCTTGTTGTGCAGCACCTTCGTGCCGCGCAACGAGCGGGCCGCGAGCTCCGCGGTCAGCGGCGTGCCGTCCGAGAACTTCGCGCCGGCCGTGATCGCCGCCGAGTACTGCAGGGGCCCTTCCGCGCGCAGCGGCTCGAAGAGCTGCGGCTGGACGAGCGTCTCCCCGGACGCGATGCCGTACGGCGCCTCGAAAATCTGGCCGAGGACCATGCCGCTGATGTTGTCGACCGCCTCGCGCGGATCGAGCTTGCTGATCGAGCTCAAGACGCCAACGCGGAGCAAACGCGACACGGCTGTCGCCACTGACGAATCGTACATGTACCGATATCCTTCCTGATGGGGGGGTGGACTGACGCGTAGAGTTTACTACGTAAGCCGGACGATGACGAACGTCACGTCGTCGTTCGGAGGGGCATCCCCGTGCCACCGGGCCGCGAACGTCGCCAGCGCCTCGATGACCTCCCCCGCCGTCTCCCGCTGCGCCGCCTCGCCGAACGCGTCCAGCGCCGCGGCGTAGCCGAGCTGCTGCCCGGCGTCGTTCATCAGCTCCGGAAATCCGTCGCTGAGGAAAAGGACCGTATCGCCTGATGCAAGGTCGACGGACTTCTCTTCGTACGACGAACCGAGCGTCCCGAGCGGCGTCGCCGAAAGCTCGATCTCTTCGACGGTCTTCGCAGCCGCGCGATGCAGGAGCGCGGGGGGCATGCCGGCGGAGGAGAGCGTCAGCCTGCCGCGCTCGATGCGCGCGAGCGAGAGGGCCATGGCCATGCGGCCGAGGTCCATGCGCTTGATCTTCTCGGCGGCGTCGTGGAGGAACTCCGCGGGCGGCGTCGTGCCGCCGTAACCGGAGAAGAGCGTCTTCACGACCGTGACCATCGTGCCGGCTTTCGCGCCGTGGCCGGTGGCGTCGCCGATCGTCACCGACAGCACGTCGCCGGCCAGATGGAAGTCGTAATAGTCGCCGCCGACCTCGGTGGCCGTGCGCGTGTAGACCGCCACGTCGTACGCCGGATGCTGCGGCACGTGCTTGGGGAGCATGGAGAGCTGGAAGCGCCGCGCCTCTTCGAGCTCGAAGGTCTTGCGGTCGTACTCGACGGTCATCAGGCGCTGCTGGAGCTCCTGCTCCTTGCGCGCACGCTCCTGTTCGACAAGCCGCTGCTGCTGCATCGACAAGTCCTCGGCCATTCGGTTGAACGCCTTCGCCAACTGCCCGAGCTCGTTCGTGGTCTTCACCGGCAGCCGCGTCATGAGGTCGCCCTGCGCGATGCGCTCCGCCCCCTCGGTCACGAGCTTGACGTCGCGCGTGAGGTGGTTCGAGAGCGGGACGATGCCGATCAGCGCGAACGCGATCAGCCCCATGCCGAGGGCGAAGTTGCGCGCGGCGGTGCGGCGCAGGGCTTCGAGCGTGTCGCCGACGGGGCGCGCGACGCCGACGCGCAGGCCGCTCTGCGGATCGGTCGACGTGGTGACGATCCAGCCGGAGATGTCCTTCAGCGACTGCCCCTTGCGCACGCGATCGGGGACGCCGAGGCCGTCGAGCGTCTTCCGCTCCTCGCTGCTGCGCGTGTAGACGTTGCCTTCGCGGTCCATCGCAAACGGGATCTCGGTGCCGTCCGCGGTCACGCCGCCGAGGACGCGGCGGATGACTTCGTCGGGACTGATGCGCGCCGTGATCTGGCCGACCAGCTCCCCTTGCGAGCGCACCGGCGCCTGAAACGTGCTGCCGAGGAGGAGCGACGTCGTTCTCGCCTTCTTCGCTGCCTCTTCGATCTCTTTCTTCGTCACTTTGCGGACCACGACCGCCGGCTTCTCTTTCGCTTTCGCCTTCGCTTTGCCGGTCATGGCGGGTGCCGGTGCGACGGCGGGCGCGGGCACGGGCGCGACCGGATGTCCGGCGATGACGGCGCGGCGGGAGACGGCGTCGCGGCGGGCGCGGTCGATCTGGTCGCGCCGGCGCCGGTCCTCCCTCAGTCCCGCGTTGAGCTGCGCCTGGTGCTGCTTGCGCTCTTCGAGGACGATGCGGCGCAGCTCTTCCTGCGCGGCGTGCAGTTCTCTGCGGATGTCCTCCCGCTCGGCCGGGTCGAGATCGCTGTTGCCGAGGCTGGAGCCGAGCTTGCCGATCTCCTGGATCAGCTCCTTGTGCTCCTCGGACATGAAAAAGTGCGTCACGGCCGGCATGTGCGGCAGCTCGATGACCATGCGCTCGGTCGGCGGCAGCGGCGGAGGCGGTGGTGCGGGGGCGAGGGAAGCGGCGGCTTCCGCCGCCGCGGCATCGGCTTCCGCGACCTCGGCCGGCTCGGGCGGCTCCGCCGGCTCGGGCTCGGCATCTTCATCGGGAGGCTCGGGAACGCGAGGATTCCGGATCGGCTGAAACTCGAGCGCATCGACAAACGAGGCCGCGTCCCCGAGCACCGTGGCGATGCTGCTGCCGTCCTCGCCGGCGGCGTTGTCGGGGAGCGGCAGCGCGGAGACGACGGCCAGCCGCTGCTCGATCTCGGCGCGGATGTTCCCCAGCCGCCGGTCCATCTGCCTGGTCAGGCGGTCCGTCTCACTCCGCGACACCGCCTCGAGCGCGCGCCGCGAGGAGTGATACGAGTACGTGACGATCGCCGCCAGCGGCACAACCGCCAGAACGAACGCCGCCAGGATGATCTGCGTACGAATCCGCATGAAGTTCGGATGGTAAGACGAAAAGAATCGTAGAAGGTTATCGTCGGCGATGAGTTGAGGGCGCGGGGGGCAGGAGATCCGGACGGTTGGCTCCTGTGCCCTTCGGGTTTAGCTCCGCTTGCCGCAACAGTGCGCGTGCTTCTCCCGGATGTACTGCGCGATGCCTTCTTTCAACTCTTCGAGCGTTTGCGGCCGCGGCTTCGGACGATTCGCGAATATCGCCCGGTGAATGTCCTCGGACGAATATGGGCCCATCTTTCCGACGCCGCCCCGTTGGCCATGCTCGTCGCTCATGCGACGAAGTTACCACGACGTAGGGCTTGGCTTCAGCGCGTTCAGTGAAGGAATGTCGGATGAACTCGATCGCGTGCGTAGCACGCTGAAAGAAAATAGCCCCCGGCTTCCAGCCCGGGGGACAACCGCCCCTGAGATACGTTCAGCTCACTCGTTGCGGAGATCAGCGGCTGCGCCAGCAATCGATTCGTCACGTGCCTTGCACGAACCAGAAATACTCCGCCAGTTGCGTGAGCACGATCCATAGAGTGGCGACCTCCGCCGCCAGCACGAACCCGGCGACCATTTGCCATCTCCGCGTTTGAAGCTCCCGAGGGAGGGAGCGCCGGCGCACGACACGAGTGCCGGCCCAGTTGTCGCCGATCCTCCGCTTTTCAGGCGACTCCGCCATCGCCTGTCCTCCAATGGCGCCGAAGAAGAGCGCGTCGACCACGAAGGCGACGGAGCGCTTCACTCCCTGCATGAATCCGATCGGCTGGCCGGTGACACTCATGACCTGCAACTGCAGCAGCCGCTTGCCGATGGTGGAGCCGGCGGTCCCTTCAAAGCAGGCGTGATACGCCATCGTGGCGATCGTGCTTCCGATCCATCCGATGAGCGTCGTACGCTCCATGCTGGCAATGAACGGTGCGGCAGGATGGCCGGAAGCGCCCTCGATCATCCAGGCGACGAAGATCATCACCATACCGGTCACCAGCCCCAGAACACCGAGCACACCCCAATCGAGAATTCGCGCGGCCGCGCGAATCCAAAAACCGGCCGGCATCCAGGATTGCGTCACATCGAGCAAACCCGGCGGTCCGTCGTCGCCGTCTACGTCCATTCCTCGCGTCCCGTGCGCGGGTTGCGCGAGTTTTTGCGGCGATCGACGTCGGGGACAACGACTTCGCGGTGGGGGCGGGTGCGCTCGTACTCGTCGACGAAGCGGGCGGCTTCGTCGATGACGTCGTCGAACGATTTGACGGCGGGGGCGGCGGCGCGGAGGCGTTCGCAGTGGGCTCGGTAGGCTTCGCAGCGGAGGACAGCCTCGTCGAAGCGGGCGCGGACGCGCTCGTCTTCATCGACGCGGCGGAGGATGTGGCGCTGCAGGTCGGGGATGCGCTCGATGTGGCTGCAGTAGAGGATGACGTCGTTGCCGGCCATGAGGGCCTGCTCGGAGATCTCCTCGTACGAGCCGAGGTCGGAGACGGCGTGCATCTCCATGTCGTCGCTGATGGCCACGCCCTTGAAGCCGGTGAAGTTGCGGAGCAGGTCGGTGGTCATGCGCCAGCTCAGCGTGGCGGGGAGATCCGGCTCGTCGATCTGCGGGTAGGTGCCGTGGCCGATCATCACCGCGCCCGCCTGATTGGCGAGGCGCTGGTACGGAACCAGGTCGCGCTCGATGAGCTGCTCGACCGGGATGTCGATCACCGTCGCGCCGTAGTGCGGGTCGGCCGAGCCGACGCCGATGCCGGGCCAGTGCTTGAGACACGAGGCCACGCCGGCGCCGTGCAGCCCGCGCATGAACGCGCCGGCGAGGTCGATGACGGTCTCGGGATCGTGGCCGAAGACGCGGCGCTCCAGTCCTTTCGGCGCGACCTCGCCGGAGATGTCGACGACCGGCGCGAGATCGATCTCGATGTCGAAGTAGCGGAGGGCGACGCCGATCACGCGGCCGAACCATTCGGAGAGCTCGGCCGGGCGTTCCCCTTCTCCGAAGCCTTCGGCGCTGGGGAGGCCGGGGACGATGTGGCGGAGGCGGTCGACGCGGCCGCCTTCCTCGTCGATCATGAACAGCGGCGGCCGCTCGGCGACGCTCTTCACTTCCTCGACCAGCTCGCGCAGATGCTGCGGGCTGTCGATGTTGCGTCCGAAAAGGACGACGGCGTACGGACTCGACTCGGACAGGATCCGCTTTTCGAGCGCGCTGAGCTGTTTTCCGGCGAGGCCGATTCCGAGTACGTCTCTGGTCATTGGCGGGGCATGCTAGCAAACGTTCGACGTTGCCCGTTGCTCGTCAGGGGTGCGGCATCGGCTGAAGGCACCCCGGCCGAGAAACGAACAACGATCTACTGATTCAGCCGCTGCTTCAGCTCGTAGAGCACGTTCAATGCCTCACGCGGCGAGAGGGTGTCGAGATCGACCCCGCGAATGGTGTCGACGATCCCCTGTTCGGTCGAGTTGAAGAGGCCGAGTTGTTGTGTAGCCGGGCCGCGGCGGCGGGTCTCTTCGACCAGATCGCGCTCCTGGCGCTCGAGCGTAATGAGGATCTCGCGGGCGCGCTCGATGACCGAGTGCGGGATGCCGGCCAGCTTCGCCACCTGGATACCGTAGCTCTTGTCGGCCGAGCCTTCGACGACCTTGCGGAGGAAGATGATCTGCTCGTTCCACTCCTTGACCGCGACGTTGTAGTTCGCGACGCGCGGCTTGGTCTTGGCGAGGTCGGTGACCTCGTGGTAGTGCGTGGCGAAGAGCGTGATGCCGCCGCGGGCCGGGTTGTCGTGGAGGAACTCGATGATGGCCCAGGCCAGCGACAGTCCGTCGAACGTGGCCGTGCCGCGGCCGACCTCGTCGAGGATGATCAGCGACCGCTCGGTGGAGTTGTTGAGGATGTTCGCGGTCTCGTGCATCTCGACCATGAACGTCGACTCGCCGCGCGCGAGCTGGTCGGACGCGCCGACGCGCGTGAAGATGCGGTCGAAGATCCCGAGCCGGGCCTTCGAGGCGGGCACGAACGAGCCGGCCTGATTGAGCAGGACGATCAACGCGACCTGGCGCAGGTACGTCGACTTGCCGCCCATGTTCGGGCCGGTGATGATCTGGATGCCGTTCTCTTCGCGCCGGACGACGGTGTGATTGGGGATGAAGCGCTCGGAGGTGATCTGCTCGATGACCGGATGGCGTCCGTCCTCGATGCAGAGCTCCGCGTCTTCGCTGAGCTGCGGGCGGACGTAGCGGTTGCGCACGGCGATCGTGGCCAGAGAGGAGACGGCGTCGACCTCCCCCACCGCGCGGGCCGTGGCCAGGATGTCACCGCTCACTTTCGAGATCCTGCCGAGGAGCTCGTCGTAGAGGCGCAGCTCGATGGCGATCGACTTCTCTTCCGCACCGACGATCTTCTCTTCGAGCTCTTTCAGGTCAGGGGTGATGTAGCGCTCGGC
>DASVSV010000107.1:0-2616 GCA_036387915.1 Thermoanaerobaculia bacterium | reverse complement strand
CGATCACGCCGACCGCGTTGCCGTCCGGCCGCGCGTGCAGCGCCTCGAGAAACTCCAGCGAGTCGACGACCGCCGCATCCGGCAGCGTTTCATCGAGCTGCGCCAGCGCGTCCGCGGCCGAACAGACCCGCACCGCCATCTCCTCCCGCTCCAGCGCCTCGGCCACACGAGCCGCGAGCTCGGCATCCTGCTCGATCAGGAGGACGGTGAAGTTCGAGGTCGCAGAGGGCAGGGCGCTGGGCGGCGGAGGAGCTTTTTCTCCTGCCCCCTGCGCCCTGCCCTCCGCGCCCTCCACCTGCAGTTCGTCGTCCATCTCCCGCACGATCTCCCGCCAGCGCGCGAGCGTATCCGCATCGGGCGCAGCGCCGCCCCTGGTCAGCGCGAGGATCGCGCACTCCCCTTCATCGCCCAGCACCGAGATGCGCGGAAATCCGTACGTGCCGCCCATTCCTGCGAGCCCGTGAAAATGCTTGCCGAGCACGTGCAGCGGCGCGACGTCGGACGGATCGCGCTCGAGCTGGTCGAGCAGCGATTCCATGTCTCCCATCCGGACACGCGCGGTTTCGCGGAAGCGTCCGCGAAGGTCCTCGAGCAGCGGGTCCGTCATGCGCCGAGGATAGTGCGAATCTCGTCGGCCAGCGTCATCGGGTTGAACGGTTTGAGCACGACGCCCTTCGCCCCGAGCTCCGTCAGCCGCCTCACCTCGGAGGCCATCGCCTTCGCGGTCAGGAACACCACCGGAATCGCGGCGGTGCTCTCGTCGGCGCGCAGCGCGCGGAACGTCGCGGCGCCGTCCATGCCCGGCATCATCATGTCGAGGAGGATGAAGTCCGGCTGCTCGCCGCGCGCGCGCGCCACTCCCTCCTCGCCACTGGACGCCTCGATGACCGTCATTCCGCCGACGCGCCCCAGGCTCAGCTGTGCGACGTAGCGGACGTCTTCCTCGTCGTCGATGACCAGCACTCTCACATCAGCTCTCGCTCGTGCGCGGCGGCCACGGGGACGCGGAACCAGAACGTGCTTCCCTCCCCTTCGCGGCTCTCGACCCCGATCGTACCGCCGTGCTCCTCGACGATGGCCTTGCAGATCGCGAGACCGAGCCCGGTGCCGGGCTTCGTGCGTGCGTCGCTGGAGTCGGCGCGCTGAAAACGCTGGAAGAGCTTGCGCTGCAGGTCGGCGTTGATCCCGCGGCCGTGGTCTTCGACGCGCACGTCGAGCATGTCCCCCGCGGGGCTGCCGACGACGGTCACGGTGTCGCCTCGGCTGGAGTACTTCACGGCGTTGGACAACAAGTTGACCGTCACCTGCACGAGTCGCTCCTCGTCGCCGAGGACCAGCGCGTCCGCACAACGGAGCTCGATGCGGACGCCGTCCTGCGCGGCCGTGGGAGCGATGCTCTCGATGGAGCGTTCCAGCACGCGCAGCAGCGGTGTGGAGCGCAGCTCCATCTCCATCCGGCCGCTGGCGAGCTTGTCGAAGTCGAGGATGTCGTTGATGAGCGCGATCAGGCGGACGCTGTTCCGCTCCGCCACCGTGACCATCTCCCGCGCGTCGGACGGCAGCTCGCCCATGACGCCCGAGGCCAGCAGCCCGAGGGAGCCGCGGATCGAGGTCAGCGGCGTGCGCAGCTCGTGACTGACCGTGGAGATGAAGTCTTTCTTCATCCGCTCGACGGCGTGGCGCTCGGAGACGTCGAGCATGTGCGCGGCGAAGTGGCGCTGGTCGTCGGTGGTGTAGAACTCGAACAGCGAGAGCTCGCAGGTGAAGGTCGTGCCGTCCTTGCGCGTCCCCTCGCATTCCACGACACGGCCCAGCGCGCCGGCGCATTCGAAGTTGCCGAGGAGCGTCCGGAAGCGGCCGCCGATCAGTTCCTTCGCGCCGTAGCCGAAGATCTGCTCCGCCGCCGGGTTCACGCTCTCGATCGCACCACCTTCGGCGATGGTGATCAGCGCGCCGATGGCGTTCTCGATGATCGAGCGCGTGCGCGCTTCGCTCTGCCGCAGCTCGCGCTCGGCGATGGTTTTCTCCATGATCTGGCGCCGCAGCTCGAGCTGCACCACGACCTGCCGCGCCAGCGCCGCCAGCGCGGTGCGCTGCGGCCGGTCGAGGTCGCGCGGCTCGCGGTCGATCACGCACAGCGTGCCGAGGTTGTGTCCGTCGGGCGTGGTCAGCGGGGCGCCGGCGTAGAAACGGATGTGCGGCTCGTCGACCACCAGCGGATTGTCAGCGAAGCGCGGATCGGCGAGCGCGTCGCGGACGACGAAGACGCCGTCGTCGCAGATCGCGTGCGCGCATAACGAGATCGTGCGCGCCGTTTCCTGCCGTGCCAGTCCCAGCCGCGACTTGAACCAGACCCGGGTGGAGTCGATGAGACCGATCAGCGCAATCGGCGCACCGGACACGGTGGACGCCAGTTGCACCAGCTCGTCGAACGCGGCCTCAGGCGTGGTGTCGAGGATTGCATACCGATCGAGCGCACAGAGCCGCTCGGATTCGTGCAGGGGAACCGGCGGAGCAATCATCCGCGCCCAACTTAGGTCGCGCAGGTTACGGGCAGATTACCGGGATTGAGGATTGAGGATTGAGGATTGAGGATTGAGGATTGAGGATTGAGGA
>DASVSV010000106.1:0-17294 GCA_036387915.1 Thermoanaerobaculia bacterium | reverse complement strand
CCCTCCCTTCACGTGATGAAAACCCGATAGACGGATATTGCAGACCTTAGGCCTGTTTTTTCGTCCTGTCAAATAAAGTGACCTACGCGACGACCGCTTCCCGGTACTGAATCTCGTACAACTTCCGGTAAAGGCCGGGGTGCTGCATCAGCTCCTCGTGCGTCCCGCGCTCGCGGATCTCACCGTGGTGGAACACGAGAATCGTGTCGGCCGAACGGATGGTCGACAGACGGTGTGCGATGACGATGGAGGTGCGTCCGGCGAGCAGGGTCTGGATCGCTTCCTGGATCAGCAGCTCGGTCTCGGTGTCGATCGACGACGTGGCCTCGTCGAGGATCAGCACGGGCGGATCGAAGGCCAGCGCGCGGGCGAACGAGAGGAGTTGCTTCTCCCCCACCGACAACCCGGCGCCCCGCTCCCGCACCACCGAGGCATACCCCTCCGGCAATCGCGAGATGAACCGGTCGGCCTGCACGCGCGCGGCGGCGGTGCGGATGCGCTCCTCGCTGATGGTCGTGTCGCCGAGGGAAATGTTGTCGGCGACGTTGCCGGTGAAGAGGAAAAAGTCCTGCTGCACGATGGCGAAGAGGCGGCGCAGCGACTCGGTCGAGTACTGGCGCAGGTCGACGCCGTTGATCAGGATCTCACCCCGCTGGATGTCGTAGAAGCGCAGCAGCAGCGCGGTAACGGTGGTCTTGCCCGCGCCGGTGTGGCCGACCAGGGCCACGCGCTGGCCGCGGTTCACGCGGAAGGAGACGTCCTTGAGCACCCAGTCGGGCTCCCCTGTTTCTTTTTCAACGTACGCGAACCAGACGTTGCGGAACTCGATCGACTCCAGCTCGCGCGCTTCCAGCTTGCCCGTGTCCTGCAGCTTCACCGGCGTGTCGAGCAGTTTGAAGATCCGCTCGCTCGCGGCCATGGCGGCCTGGAGGATGTTGTACTTTTCGGAGAGGTCGGAGATCGGTTGGTAGAAGCGCTGCGAGTATTGGAAGAACGCGATCAGCGCGCCGACGGAGAGCGTGCCCTGGATGACTTTTCCACCCCCGTACCAGACGATGAGCGCCAGGCCGACGGTCTCGATCAGCTCGATCAGGGGATAGAAGATCGCGTAGTAGTAGATCGACTCGATGTTGGCGTCGCGATGGCGCACGTTGAGCGTGTCGTACTTTTCCGCCTCCTGCTCTTCGCGGTTGAAGAGCTGCACGGTGGACATGCCGGAGATGTGCTCCTGCAGGAAGGCGTTGATGGCGGCGATGCGCGCGCGCACGCTGCGGTACGTCTTGCGCGCGCCGCGGCGGAACCAGATCGAGACGAGGATGATGAAGGGCGTGATGCTGAAGAGCACCAGCGCCATGCGCCAGTTCATCCAGAACAGCACGCCGACGATGCCGGCCAGCACGAAGAGGTCGCCGAAGATGGCCACGAAGCCGGCCGTGAACATCTCGTTGAGGGCGTCGACGTCGGTGGTGACGCGCGTCATCAGGCGGCCGACGGGATTGCGGTCGAAGAACTGAACCTCGAGCTTCTGCAGGTGCGAGAAGATCTGCTTGCGCAGGTCGTACATGATGTACTGGCCGGTGAGGTTCATCAGGACCATCTGCGTGTAGAGCACGACGAACCCGCCGGCCAGCGTGAAGAGATAGAGCCCCGCCGCGACGTTGATGCCGGTCAGCGGATCGAAGTCGTAGCCGTTCGCCGACAGCCACTCGCCGATGCGCTTGCTCACGCCCAGCGGCTCGCTGCCCGAGGGGCGGACGAAGAGGTCGATGGCGATGGCGGTGATGGCTGGGCCGGCGATCTCGAACATCGACGAAATGATGACCAGGAACACGGACAAGCCGGCGCGCCAGCGGTACGGGCGGAGGTAGGTCAGCAGCCGTTTGGTGAGATGACGATCGAAGGCTTTGGCGCCTTCTTCCTCGTGGCGCTCGATCTCGCTCACGCGGTCTCCTCCAGTTCCGCCTCGATGGTCTGGCGGCGATAGAGGTCGGCGTAGTAGCCGCCTTTCTCGAGGAGCGCGTCGTGCGTTCCGCGCTCGACGATGCGGCCGTCGTCGAGGACGACGATGTGATCGGCGTCTTTCACGGAGGAGACGCGGTGGGAGACGATCAGCACCGTCCTCCCCTTCCGGATCGTGCGCAGCGCATTCAGGATCCGCTCCTCGGTGTGCGTGTCGACGGCGCTCAGCGAGTCGTCGAGGATCAGGACCAGCGGATCGCGCACGAGGGCGCGGGCGATGGCGGTGCGCTGTTTCTGCCCGCCGGACAACGTGATGCCGCGCTCTCCGATCACGGTGCGGAGGCCTTGTGGGAAACCGGCGACGTCGGTCGAAAGACCGGCCTGTTTCGCCGATTCATCGACCTCGGCGTCGCTCGCGTCGGCGCGGCCGAAGCGGATGTTCTCCGCGAGCGATTCGGAGAAGAGGAAGGTCTCCTGCGGCACCATTCCGATCCACTCGCGCAGTTGCCGCAGCGGGATGGTCTCGATGGCGCGGCCGTTGAGGAAGATGGTGCCGGGCGGCGGCTCGAAGGCGCGGGTGATGAGCGAGAGCAGCGTCGACTTGCCGCTGCCGGTGCGGCCGACGATGCCGATCGTCTCGCCGTGGCGGACGTCCAGGTTGATGTTCTGCAGGACGGGACGCGTGCCGTAAGTGAAGGTGAGGCCGCGGATCTCGAGGTCGGCCGCGTCCGCGCGCGACGCTTCGCTGCCGCCGGTGCTGACGACGACCGGGTCGACGCTCCAGACTTCGTGCAGGCGCTTCATCGAGGCCATGCCGCGCTGGAAGAGGTTGATCACCCAGCCGAGCGCGATCAGCGGCCAGATCATGCGTCCGAGATAGAACTGGAAGGCGACGAAGGCGCCGAGGGAGAGCGTGCCGGCGATGATCTTCCGGCTGCCGACGAAGAAAACGAAGACGAACATCAGTCCGATGAGCGCGTGCAGCGCCGGATAGAACGCGGCGGTGAGGCGGATCACGGCGCGATTGCGCTCGACGTACTCGTGGTTCATCCGCTTGAACGTCTCGATCTCGTTCTGCTCGCGGGTGAACGCGCGCACGACGCGTACGCCGGCCAGGTTCTCCTGCACGCGCGCGGAGATGTCGCCGAAGTAGTCCTGCACGGCGCGGGTGAGGTTGTGGATGCGCTTGCCGAACGAGCTCACCAGACCGGCCACGACCGGCACGGCCAGCAGCGCGAGCATGGCCATGGTGGTGTCGGTGCGGAGCATCATGATGAACGCGCCGGTGACGACGAGCAGCGAGGAGAGCGAGTGCATGACCGCGGGACCGATCAGCATGCGCACCGAGGCGAGGTCGTTGGTCGCGCGGGACATGAGGTCGCCGGTGCGCTGCTCCTGATAGAAGCCGAGCGGCAGCCTCTGCAGGTGCTGGTAGAAGTCGTTGCGCATGTCGTACTCGATGTGGCGCGAGGCGCCGATGATGATCGAGCGCTGCAGGTAGAGGAAAAACCCTTCGCAGATCGACGCGCCGATGAGCATCAGGCTGTAGCGGATGAGGGTCTCGCGGGTGAACCCGCGCCCCAGCTCGTTGACGGCGCTGCCGATGATGAACGGCTTGAGGAGCGAGAAGGCCGCCGAGCCGATCACGCACAGGCCGCCGACCGTGAGACGCTTTTTGTAGAGGGCGAAGTAATGCAGGAGGCGGCGGAACGGGGTCATTGCCCGCGCATTCTATGAGGGTTCAAGGCATGAGGTATGAGGCATGAGGGATGAGTTCGTGCCTGCGCGCTTCCCGTTCCGCGGAGCGTTATGGAGTGCGGCAGCCTGGCCGCCGCTTTGGTACCAAAGCGGCGGCTAAGGCCGCCGCACTCCATAGGGTCCGCGGAATTCGTGCGCGCGCACTCATACCTCATCCCTCATGCCTGGGTTAAAGGCTCACGGAGCGGAATTCGTTTCAGTTCCTGCAGAGTGATGCGGAGGACGGAGCCGAGGGTGAAGCCGGTGGGGAAACAGTGCGGGATGCGCAGGCCGCCGCCGGAGAGCTCGAGAAAGTCGAGCGGCGGCCTGCGGCGCGCGAGGACGTAGGCCAGCTTGCGCGGGAGGTCTTCGCGGTCGTCCACGTTGAGGTGCAGCGGCTGGAGGTAGTAGCCGAAATGCATCTCGCGCAGCGCGGGCGTGCCGCCGGCGAACTCGGGGAGCGTGACGCTGAGCGTCAGCGCGCCGAAGATCCAGTTCTCCTGCGCGAACTCGCCGCGCCAGAAGTCCTCTTCCTCCTCGGTCAGATGTTCCAGCCGCATCAGCGAACGCTCTCCATCATCTGCTCGAACTTGGCGCGCCCGCCGAATCCTTCCATCCGCGCGCGCTCGCTGCCGCTCTTGTCGGCGATGACGACGGTCGGAAATGCGCGGACGCCGAACTGCCGCTGCAGCGCCCCCACGTCGTCGGAGTTCCGCCCCTCCTCTTGCTGCCGGTCGACGACGCGAATGGGGATGAAACGCTCGTTGATGGTCTTCGCCAATTTGGCGTCCTGGAAGACCTCCTTGTCGAGCTGATGACAGGGCGCACACCAGTCGGCGGTGAAGTCGAGGAGGATGGGTTTGTTCGAGGTCTGTGCGAGCTGCAGTCCTTGTTCGACGCTCATCCACTGCACGCCGTCGCCGGTCCTGTACTGCGCGATGAATCGCGCGGCGAGGAGTGCCGCGGCAATGACGAAGAGGATGACCGGGAGCGAGCGTTGATCAGTCCGCGCCATAGGGCACCTCCCGGTTACGGAACGCGAGACAGGCCAGCACGAGCGCGACCGCGGCATTGGAGAGGACCATCAGCGTCCAGTCGATATCGAGCCGCGGCGGGAGCTCGGGGAAAAGGTTCTTGTCGATGACTGCCAGCCCGCGCTCGAGGTGCGTGTATTTCGTGAGAAAGCGGCCGACGGCGTTCGGCGACTGCCGGAGCATCGCCATGACCACGGCACTCATGGAAAGGCCGATCAGCGCGGTCATGTAGATGCCGATGTTGAACCACGCGCGGGTCAGGCTGCCGAGGAGCGCGAGCAGCGAGACCGCGAGCAGCGTGTCGGCGGCGCTGTTCACGAGTCCGATGCCGATCTGGCGCGCATGCAAACCGCCCTCGCCCCACATCGCGCGGCCGGCCAGCTCACAGATTGCGGGGACGAGCGACGCGAGCCAGACGGTGAGCACGATGCCGGTCACGCGGGAGAGCAGGTACGCGGCGCGGTTCACCGGCTTGACCAGGATGAGCTGCAGCGTGCCGGAGGAGAACTCCGGTCCGATGGCGCCGGCGCCGGCGATCAGCGCGAGAAGCGTGATCAATGTCGGCCATCCGCTGGCGGGGCGGTCGAACACGGACACGCCGAACGCGACGATCGCCAGAAAGAAGAGATAGATGATGAAGGCGACGTTGGTGACATGCCGCCGCAACGTCTCCCCGATCACGGTCCGGTTCACGCCGCACCTCGGAAGATGCTCTCGAGGTCCGTGGTGTGACGGCGGACGTCGATCACGCCGGCGCCGCTGTCGACGAGCTGCTTCACCAGCGCGGCGATGTCGGCTTCCTGCTCGACGGTGACGATCAGCGTGTTCCCGTTCGGAGGCGTTCCGGCGATCCGCTGCAGCACTTCGGGATCGAAGGAGCCGGCGAGCATCGTCACGGCGACGACGATGCGGTCGGCGTGACGCAGGGTCTCGGCGCGCTCGATGACGCCGTGGTGGAGGAAGAGCACGCGGTCGCAGACTTTCTCGATCTCCGCGAGCTGGTGCGAGTTGAGGAGCACCGCGGCGCCGCGCTGTTTCTGTTCTTCGATCAGGTCGCGCACGAGGAGGACGCCGTTCGGGTCGAGACCCGACGTCGGTTCGTCGAGGAAGATGTACGACGGCTCGTGAATGAGTGCCTGGCACATGCCGATGCGCTGGAGCATGCCGCGCGAGTACTGGGAGAGACGCTTGTCGGCGGCGCCGGTGAGACCGAGGCGCTCGAGCATGGCCGTGCAGCGAGTGTTGACGTCGGCCGACGGCACTTCGGCGAGCCGGGCCATGTACCGGAGGAAGTGCCAGCCGGTGGCGCGGCGGTCGAAGTTCATCCGCTCGGGGACGAAGCCGGTGCGGCGGCGCACGTCGAGATCGTCGTTGGCTTGGCCGTCGATGGTGATCTCGCCGCTGTCGGGATGGAGGAAGCCGAGCAGGCAGGACATGAGGGTGGTCTTGCCGGCGCCGTTGGGGCCGATGAGGCCGACCACCTCGCCCGGCGCGACGTCGAGCTCGATGCCCTTGAGGACTTCGTGAGTGCGGCGCGACGCACGAACCGACTGGCGAAACGACTTGCGCAGATCGCGCACGCGGACGCTCATGCCTTGCGCGCGCGCAACCCTTCGACGATCTCGTCGATCTTCGCCTGGTGGAATCCGTCGATGCGCGCCTGGAGCCCGGCCTCGTCGCTTTCGGCGACGTCGTCGGTGTAGACCTTCTTCAGCGCGCCGCCAAGGTAGACCTTCGTCTCGATGCGCCAATTCGGGCGGGAAAAGAACTCGGTCTGCACGGTCAGCTTCTTCGCCCCGACGTCGAAGGCTTCGAGCCTCCCCATGGGCGTGGTCTGCGGTTCGGACATCGGGTTCTAGTCTACCGTGGGTTTGCGCTAGAATCCTGTTCCCACTGTTCCGGCCGCGACGTCCGTTGCGCGCTGTCCTTCCCTTCTTCACAACATGAACGACGATCTGCGCCAGAAGCTCGCGCACGATCTGAAGCACTCCGGCTTCTACTCGGAGATGCTGGCCATCCGCACCTGCATCGCCCGCCGGTGGGAGTGCCACGGCAGCTTCACCTACTTCGACAAAGACGAGCAGACCTCGCGCGAGTGTGACTTCGAAGCGGTGCGACGGGTCACGCTCGCCGGCGCGGAAGGGGCGGTGGAAGTGGTGGCGCGGCTCCTCGGGCAGGTGAAGAAGTCGGAGAGGCCGTGGATCGTGTTCAAGGATGAGCACCCGCGGGGAGATGAAGACGCGGAGGGGTTGAACGACATTCTGCACTCGACGACGGTGCCGATCGCCCCACGCATTCTGGCCGAGCTCCGAGAGGGTTCGCTGCTCGCACAGAACGGCTGGAGAGCCTCGGGAATCCACGAGGGATTCAAGAAACCAGGCGACAACTCTGCCTGGTACGGCGCGTTCGTGACGGCATGCAAAGCAGCGGAATCGGTTCACGAGCGTGCGAGAAACGCATTGAAACCCGACACCGGCATCCATCTTCATTTCATCAAGCCTGTGGTCGTGGTTGACGCACTCGTGGTAACCGCCGAGCTCGACGGAAACGAGGAGTTGCTGCTCACCGAAATTGACAAGGCAGCCTTTACCTTTGAATATCAAAGCCACGCGTATGCGAGATCCTGGTATCAGCTCGACGTCGTGACGCTCGCCGGGCTCCCCGAATATCTCGATGTGAGGGCGCGTCAGCTCAAACGGATGGCCGCGGTGCTCGAAAAGTGAGGAAGCGATGAAGATCGAGTTCGGCGAGAAAGACTGGCACTACACCGGCGACTTTGCGACGATCGTTCTCTACGCGTCGGTCGAGGGGCGCGAGATCACGTGCGTGATCTCCCCTGAAGCACTCAAAGATTTCTTCGACGCCACGGACCACCCCATGGACATGCGTGTCGCCTTCATCCGGAATCGTCCCACCTTCGAGGCTCTGGCGCGCGAGATGATCGAGAACGGCCGGATCGAGATAGGCCATTACGTGTTCATGGAACGTCAGGACATCGTCGAGTTCCTGAAGCGCAACAACATCACGCCCGTGCCCTCGCCTAGCGTTCGCGCCGTACGCTCCGGCGGCACTTGGCCTCTGCGCGGCTCTCGATCTGACGCACTCGCTCACGTGATAAGCCGAGGATCTCGCCGATATCGCGCAGCGTCAGCTCGTCGTCCTGCAGGACGCCGTAGCGGAGCTTGATGATGGTCTTCTCTTCGAGCGTCAGCTCGTCGATGGCCTGCTGCACGAGGGCGTGCTCTTTGATTGACTGCAGGTACGGGACGCGGTCGGGGGCGAGGTCGGGGCTGGTGCCTTCGCCGCGGTCTTTGAGCTCGTACCAGTAGCGGAACGAGGCCTTGGCGTTGGGGTTCGTGTAGAGCAGCAGGACGGCCAGCTCGCTCGGGGTGATGGAGAGCTTCTCGCAGACTTTGCGGTTCGCGCTCTCGAGCACCGCGCGCACGTTCTCCACTTCGCGATTGAGGAACGACGCCAGCTCGTCGACGCTCTTCGGAATGTTGTCGCTCACACCGTGGCGCAGCGTCAGGACGAGGCGCTCTTTCGGCGAGAGCTCGGACATGTGCGCCAGCAGCTCTTCGCGGCGCGACTGCACCTGCATCTCGTTCTCGGCCGACGGCATCATGGTCTGCTCGACGACGTCCGCCAGCTCGGTGTGCGACTCGTCATCCAGCTCGGCGTTCAGCGAGTAGTTGTCCGCGCTGGCCTGCAGGAGCGTCTGGATTTCCTTGACGCTGACTCCGAGGTTCAAGGCCAGCTCGTCCGGCGTGGGGATGTGGTTCCCCTCGGTCATCGCCGTGCCGATGGCTTTCTCGAGGCGGTACATCAGGTTGGCGCGCTTGGGCGGGAGGCGGAACGCGCCGGCCTGCTCGGAGAGCGCGTGCAGGATGGCCTGGCGGATCCACCAGACCGCGTACGTGATGAACTTGACGTTCTTCTCGGGATCGAACTTCTTCGCGGCGTGAATGAGCCCGATGTTGCCTTCGTTGATCAGGTCGAGGAAGAGGACGTGGGAGTTGCGATAGCGCTTCGCGTAAGAAACCACGAAGCGCAGGTTCGCCTTCACCAGTTCTTCGAGCGCTTCCTTGTCGTTCTCCTGGATGCGCTTCCCGAGCTCGCGTTCGCGCTCGGGGGTGAGCCGCGGGACGCGGGCAATCTCCTGCAGGTATTGGTTGAGGAGATCGTACTCTTCGCGTTCCTGGGCCATATGCGCGGACTGAGGATTCTACACCTCAGCGCCGCGCGTGATGTGACACCTTGCGGGGATGATCCTTCAGCTCCCGCGCGATCATGTCCGAGTCGACCTCCACGCGCACCAGCACCGTGTCGCTGGAATCGTGCGCGAGGATCATCAGCTCGATGCGGTCGCCGTCCTTCGACGGCCGGGCGTAGATGAAGCTCCAGTCGTTCGAGCGGCGCGAGTAGACCTGCACCAGCGGCATGAAGCCCGGCCCGACTTTCGAGCGCATCACGTCCTTGAGCTTGCGCGGGTCGACGCCGTCGGTCCCCTCGAACGTCGCCAGCTGGAAGTCGTGCACGCCCTCCGGCGCGACGATCTTCACCGCGAAACGGGCCAGGCCGAGGAACGGGATCCAGATGCGCTTCACGCCGTGGTGGCCGTCGATCGCACGCGCCACCGCCGCAAAGTCGGCGTACATCGGGACGGCCATCATGGTGAGGAGCAGTGCGGCCGCGATCCGCTTATTCATCGTCGTCGTCCTTCGTGGTGATACGCGGGATGCCGAACTCCCCTTCCAGGCGGGAGAGGCGGTCGATGTCGATGTGGCCGACGATGTTCACCAGCGTCAGCTCGCGCGGCTCGGCGGCGACGATCACCAGGCCGACGACCCTCTCGCCGCGCATGTCGGCCATGATGTTCACGTTCTCGCGCTTCTTGCTGCGCACGGTGACGAGCGGCTTCCACGACGGGCCGAGCTGCGCCTTGATGCGGTCGACCAGCTTGCGGTCATACTCGTTTTCTTTGGCGAAGCTGTAGCTGCGCACGTAGATCCCGGTCAGGCCGTTGACCATCTCCCGGATCTCGCGCTCCTCGGGGTCGTTGCCGGAGAGGAACTTCGACGCGAGCCGGATCATCGACGCGTCGAGGGTGACGTCGACGACTTCGTCGGCACGCTCTTCGAGGTCGGGGAAGTCGATGTGGATGCGCTGGGCCGCGGCCGGAATGGCCGCCGCGAGCGTGAGTGTGAGTGCAATGACGAATCTACGCATGGGTCTCTCCTTCAAATCAATCGTGCTTCAGTCGTGCGATCCGATGTCGCGGACTTCGTGCTGCACGTGGCGGACTTTCTCGCCGGCAATGCGGAGCGCGAGCAGGACCTGCTCCTTGGCGCGCTCCCCCTCGCGGCGTTGCTGGACTTCGCGTGCGCCCCAGCCGCCGAGGAGGACGGTGAGGGTGAGCGAGGCCGCGACGGCGCGCATCCACCTGCGTTTCGGCGCGTCGCCACGTTCGATCCGCTGCAGCACCCGTGACGCGAAGCCGGCGGGCGGCGACTCGCGACGCAGGACGCGTCTCAGACTTGTGCTGAGCGCAGTCGAAGGATCATGTTCGAGGTTCATGGGCGTTTCTCCAGTTTCCTGCGCAGCGACTGGAGGGCGCGGTGCAGGTGACTCTTGACGGTGTTGACGGGTATTCCCACGATCCGGCAGATCTCCGACGGATCGAGGTCTTCCTGATATCTGAGCGTGACGACTGCGCGCTGCACGTCGGGCAGTTCTTCGACGAGGCGCTTCAGTTTGCGGTCGAGCAGCGGGTCCGCGTGCTTGGTGTACGCGGCGAGCTCCCCGGCGTCGTCGAGGCTGACGGCTTTCAGTTTCGTGCGGCGGGTGAGGTCGATGCAGCGGCGCGTGGTGACCTGGCGTAGCCAGAACAGCAGGTGCGCGTCGGACTCGATGGTGCCCAGGTTCCGGTACAACTGCAGGAAGACATCCTGCGCCACTTCCTCGGCACGCCCGCGGTCCCCGAAGAAGTTCCAGGCCAGGCTGTAGACCATCGACTCGTGCTGCTCGATGATCTCCGCGAACGCATCGTGATCGCCGGCCCGCGCCCGTGTGAACGGGGTCGGAAACTCGATCGCGGCAGGCACGGTTGCGGTCATCCTGCTCCTATATACGCAGGTTTCCGCGATGAGGTGCAGGTTCAGGTGAAAGTGATGCGGGTCAGCGAGTCCTGGGTGACGGTCACGCGGACGCTCGTCCCCGGCCGCATCCCCACCAGTTCGTACTCGAACCGCCGGTCGGACTCGGATACCAGTCGCACGTTGGTGATGCCGCGCAGGTTGCGCCGGTGGGGCGTGATGTCGTCCCGCGTGTAGAGCGCGAGCTCTTCCGCAGCGGCCGGCGATCCCTCATGCATGGCCCCGCGGACGACCTGCATCAGCCGGTCGGCCTCGGCACGATTGAGAGGCCGCGCCGGTGGCAGCGTGACGTCGATCTTCAAGCGGCTGTCGCGGGCAAAGTGCGCGTTGCGCGGGAGGAAGGCCACGGAGCCGCCGGCGGCGAACTCGAGGACGATGCACCCTTCGAACTCCAGGCCGACCCTGCGGCCGACCGTGACTTCATACGCGCCGTCGCTGCCGCTGGTACGAGTGATGGGACCGCCGATCGCGTCGCAGTGACCGTCCGCTTCCCACGCCCGGATGCGCGCGTGCTGCAACGGCTTGCCGGCCGGGTCTTTGATGATGCCGAACGCGGTGACGACATTCTCCAGCCGGTCGGGTGGCGGCGGAGTACTGACCGGCCGCTGCGCGGGCCGCGTGGCGCAGGCGCCCATCAGGGTCAGGAGCAGCAGGACGAGGAGGCATGCGAGACGTCGCATGCCTCCTCTATACCCGCGTTACTTGCTCTTCTGTAAAGTCATTTCGAAAAACTTCATGTACTGCTTGCCGTCGCGCTCTGTCGCGATCAGCCGTCAGTGCGCGCCGACGGGCATGTCGAGGCGGCGGTAGCGCTTCGTGCCGGGGAGACAGGTCTTGTGCGTGACGTGGTGCACGTACTCGTCGCGGAACTTCTTGATCGACGAGATCACCGGACCGATGGCCGCGTCGCCGAGGGCGCAGAGCGACTTGCCGCCGATGTTGTCGGCCATGTCCAGGAGCAGTTCGGCGTCCTGCTGCCGTCCTTCGCCGCGCTCGAGGCGGTCCAGGATCGACTCCATCCAGTTCGTGCCCTCGCGGCACGGCGTGCACTGGCCGCACGACTCGTGGGCGAAGAACTTCGAGAGACGCCAGACCGCGTCGACGATGCAGACCGTCTCGTCGAGGACGATGATGCCGGCCGAGCCGAGCATCGAGCCGGCTTTCATCACCGCGTCGAAATTCAGCGGCAGGTCGATCTCGTGCGGGAGGAGCATCGGCGCCGAGGCGCCGCCGGGGATGACCGCCTTCAGCTTGCCGTCGCCGGTGATGCCGCCGCAGTGGTCGTAGATCAGCTCCTTGAGCGTGATGCCCATCGGGAACTCGTACACGCCCGGCTTCTTCACCTTGCCGGAGACGCAGTAGAGCTTCGGGCCGGTGTTCTTCGGCGAACCGAAGGACTTGAACCAGTCCGCGCCGTTCTTGACGATCAGAGGCACGCAAGCCAGCGTCTCGACGTTCTGCACGACCGTCGGTCCGCCGAAGACGCCGACCACGGCGGGGAACGGCGGCTTGACACGCGGCTGGCCGCGGTGGCCTTCGACGGACTCGATGAGCCCCGTCTCCTCGCCGCAGATGTAGGCGCCGGCGCCGCGGTGCACGGTGATGTCGAAGTCGAAGCCGCTGCCGAAGATGTTCTTGCCGAGGAAGCCTTTCGCGCGCGCTTCCTCGAGGGCTTTCACCAGCACGGTCGAGCCGTAGTGGAACTCGCCGCGGATGTAGATGTACGCCATCGGGTTCGAGCCGATCGCGTAGGCGGCGATGATCATCCCCTCGATGAGGAGATGCGGGTCCTTCTCGATGATCAGGCGGTCCTTGAACGTCCCCGGCTCGGCCTCGTCGGCGTTGCAGAGGAGGTACGTCGGGCGCGGTGCGTTGCGCGGGACGAACGACCACTTCATGCCCGTCGGGAAGCCGGCGCCGCCGCGTCCGCGGAGCTCGGAGTCCTTGACGAGCTGGATCACGTCTTCCCACTTCATGCCGAGGGCTGTGCGGGCGGCCTCGTAGCCGCCGCCGTCGACGTAGGTGTCGATCGACGTGGAGTTCGGCTTGTCGATGTTTGCGGTCAGGACGCGGATCGGTTCCGTCACTTGAGTCGCTCCAGGAGCTCGTCCATCTTCGGAACGCTCATGTTCTCGTGGTAGTCGTTGTTGACCTGTACGACCGGCGCGGTGCCGCAGGAGCCGAGGCACTCCACTTCGACGACGGTGTAGAGACCGTCTTTGGTGGTCTCGTGCGGATTGACCTTCAGGCGGTCGCAGAGATGTTCGTAGATGTCGTACGCGTTCGAGACCATGCAGCTGAGGTTCGTGCAGACGCGCAGGCGGTACTTGCCGACCGGCTTCTGGTCGTACATGTCATAGAACGACACCACCCCGAACACGGTCGCGGGCGAGAGGTCGAGCAGCTCGCCGACGTAATGGACGACCTCGGGCGAGATCCATCCCCAGAGCTCCTGGGCCATGTGCAGCGTCGGCAGGAGGGCCGCTTCCTTCGTCGGATAGCGGGTCAGGAGATGGTCGAAACCCTTCTTCGCCTCTTCGGGGAACTCGACGGTTTTCCGGGGGTCGGGGAAGCGTTCTTTCGCGTAGGGATTGTCGGGATGGAGATCGGCCATTGATTTACTTCCAGATCCTTACTTCCAATCGAAGGCTTTCTTCTTCCAGACGTAGACGAAGCCGACGCCGAGGAGAAGGATGAAGAGCAGCATCTCGCCGAAGATGAACCAGGCGGCGGGGCCGCGCGTGGCGTCGCGGTAGATCACGGCCCACGGGTAGAGAAACGCCGCTTCGATGTCGAAGAGGATGAAGAGCATCGCGATCTGGTAGAAGCGGACGTTGACGCGCTTGCGGTTCTCGTCGAGGAGCGGCACGCCGCTCTCGTACGGCGCGAGCTTGGAGGGATTGCGCTGGTGCTTGCCGAGAACCCAGTTCAGCCCGAGGAACACCGCGCCGAGGGCGATGGCCACGAAGAGCATGATCAGGATGGGAAGGTAGCTGTTGGTCATAAGAAAAACCGGGCGGATCTTAATGGAAGGCGGAGCGGGTTGCTAGTTGCTGGTTCCTGGTGCTGCATCGCCCAGGCCAGACAGCTCTGGCAACCAGCAACTAGAAACCAGGAACCAGTTTCTAGGCGACCGCGTCGGTGAGATACGACATCGCGCTCTCGCGCGAGTCGAAGATCTTGAAGACGGTGTCGAGCTTGGTGATCTTGAGCAGGGCCAGGATGCGGTGCGAGGGCTTGACCAGCGCCATCTTGCGCTGCCGGTCCTCGAACTTCTGCAGGTAGCCGATCAACTCGCCGAGGCCGGTCGAGTCCATGTAGTTGATGGCCTCGAAGTTGATCATCACCGGACCGGTCTCGTCGTTCAGCACTTTTTCCAGATAGCTGGAGAACTCGCGCGCGCTTTCGCCCAGCTTGATCACGCCCTGGATGTCCAGCACGGTGACGTCGTTGACCCGGTTCTTGATGATGTTCATAAGACGGCCGGAAGTGTATCAGACCTCACGTTGCTCATTTCGGCCGATGCGATTGGTGATCAGCGACGCATGTGCGGATTCCAGTAGAGCGTCCGAAACGTAGGGCGCGGCTTCAGCCCGCCCACCCACGGGAGGGGCGGGCTGAAGCCACGCCCTACGTTTGGCAACCTACTCCTTCACCGCGCGCTGCTCTTCGCCGGTGGCGGTGCGGAACACCATCGCCGTCGGCTTCCCCTGCCCGTCCACCTCGAATCGCACCGTCGCGCCGCCGTTCTCGTAGAAGAACTCCGTCGGCGACATGGGGCGGAGGGCGAACGGCGGAGTGCCTTCGCGAATCGTCCAGAGCACCGAGCCGGCTTTGAACACGCGGCGCACGTTCTTCTCGTCGACGCGGTACGAGCCGACGTAGCGCGCCAGCACGTCGTCGCTCACGTTGGCGACGGTGTGCACGGGAAGGAATTGCATCCGCGGCAGCGTGATCACGCGCTCCCGCAGCGGCTCGCCGCGCAGGAAGCTTTTCATGGCCTCGAGGATCTTCGGCGACGACGCCCTCGGCGCGCAGCTTCTCCACGCAGGGGCGCAGCGCCTCCGCGATCACGGCGCCAGTCTTCGCGCGGTCGAGTGGCTCGTTCGGCGGATACGCGTACCGTTGGTCGCAGGTCATCTTCGCGCCGGACTCGTTCGTGCCGCGCTGGTCGTAGGCGATGACGTCGCCGAATTCGCGCAGCGCCTCGAAGAGCGGCCGCCGCGAGCCCATCAACGCGCCGATCCCGGAGCCGCCCGGCCCGCCGGCGACATAGACGATCGGGTGTCCCGGTTTCGCGGCGGTCGACGGAAAGCGGAGATAGCGCAGCGTGATCTTTCTTGAATTCGCATTGGCGCGGTTCTCGGGGACGACCAGCTCCCCTTTCTCCTGCGCCAGCGCGGCGAAGCTGAAAACCAACAGCAGTGCGATTCGTAATGTGGTGTACATGTCCATGCCTCCGCACGAACGTACGCGCCCTTCTCGCGGAGGATGCACGGGCGTCGGTGAACGACTGCGGATATCGGTGAACGCCCTCTTTCTGCTGTTCGCGCTGCCACTTTTCGCGGCCGAGGTGAGC
This sequence comes from Thermoanaerobaculia bacterium, assembly GCA_036387915.1. Lineage (GTDB taxonomy): Bacteria > Acidobacteriota > Thermoanaerobaculia > Gp7-AA8 > Gp7-AA8 > QHVT01. Next base: position 1,830 of record DASVSV010000106.1, on the reverse strand, counting down.
GGGATCCAGGAAATCGGCGAGGTGCGCGTCCGCGAATCGGTCGACCTGCGCAAGATCAAACGGAACTGCACCTGGCCGACGGCTCGGTGCACCTGCACGAGAAATCATTGACCGCGCTCGAGTCGCTGCTGCCCGAGGCATTCCTGCGCGTGCACCGCTCGTACATCGCCAACCTCGCCCGCGTCAGCGGCGCGCGCAGCGATGCGCTGGTGATGAATGGCGCGATGGTGCCGGTGGGCCGCGTCTACCGCGCTACGTTACGTCGACGTTTATTCGCCGCGCCGCCAGCTCGTCCATGAACGGGTCTGGCGGGATGCAGCGCTCCTGCGGGAGCGCGCCTTTCGACGTGGTCTGATTGCGCGCCATCATCAGGGCGACAATGGACGCGGGGAAGGCGGTCGTGCGCATCATCGCGGAGAGGCCGGTCTCTGGATCGGAGCGGTCGATGATGTCGTACCGGAGGCGTTTGCCGCCGCCGGTCATCTCGACGCGCACCAGCACCGCGTCGGGCTCGTCGTGCGGAAGATTCCGGACCAGCAGCTCGCCGAGGACGCGGCGCGGTTTGACCGTCGCGCCGTCGACGTCGATCGGGTCGGAGCTGCAGAGGCCGAGGTCGATCATGGCCTTGAACTTCGCGCAGTGGCCGGGGTAGCGGATCGTTTTGTAATCGAGCTCGCGCACTTTGCCGAGGAACGTCTCGACGAGGGTCGACGTGCCGCCGGAGGTCTGGAACGCTTCCATCGCGCCGAAAGGCTCGGGGAAGGTCAGCGTCTCGAGCTCGGTCATGGAGTCGATCGTCGCGACCTTGCCGTCGCGGATGATGCGCGCCGGCTCGATGTATTCGTTGATGAGCCCTTCGACGGAGAAGACGAGCTGGTAGTCCAGCGGCGGCTTCGGCGTCTGCGGCAGGCCGCCGACGCGGATGTGCACCTCGTCGATCGTTTCGAACTGCTGCGCCGCGTGCGCGACCAGCACCGCCACCATGCCCGGCGCCAGTCCGCAATCCGGAATGATGTTGATCCCCGCCTCCCGCGCCTCGGCATCGAGCGCGAGCTCCGCGTCGACGACGTCGTTGTTCCCGCCGAGGTCGCAGAAGTTCGTGCGTGCCTCGATGGCCGCCTTGGCCAGCCGCTCGTTCAACCAGTAATTCACGCAACTGATGGCCGAGGCGTGGCCGGTCATCAGCGCGACGACGGCCTCGTGGTCGTTGCAGTCGATCTGCGCCGCGCGGACTTTGTCCGGATAGCGCTGCGCAATCGCTTCCGCTTTCGAAAGGTCGTAGTCGGCCACCGTGACTCCGGTGACGTCGGACTGCGAGACAAGATCGTGAACCGCGCCCAGACCCATGCGGCCGGCGCCGAGGACAAGCATTCGCATAAGGGGCGGGATGGTAGTCGACGAGTTACCTCATCGTCGAGCCCGAGAGAGTCGCATAGAGGCGCATAGGCTCATAGGCTCATAGGCGCATAGAGCTTCGCTGAGACTGTGAGCCTATGAGACTGTGAGCCTGTGAGACTGCCTACAGGTACTGCTCGATCGACGAAAGGAACGTCTTCACGTCGATCGGCTTCGAGATGTATCCGTCGCAGCCTGCTTCAAGGAAGCGGTCCTTGTCGCCGCGCATGGCGTGGGCGGTGAGGGCGAGGATGGGGACGCGGGCGGTGCGGGCGTCTTCTTTCATGGCCCGGACGACGGAGAGGCCGTCGATGCCGGGCAGGTGGATGTCCATGAGGATGAGGTCGGGCGCGTCGCCGGCGCGCGTGAGCGAGAGCGCCTCTTCGCCGCTGGTGGCCTTGACGATCGTGTAGCCCTTCTCTTCGAGCAGGAACT
>DASVSV010000105.1:0-4444 GCA_036387915.1 Thermoanaerobaculia bacterium | reverse complement strand
CCTGACGTGGCCGTTGCGTACGCCGTCCGGATTACGTCTCATCCCGGCGTTGTCCGCGCAGGGGAAGCAGTGGATCGTGCAGCCGGTCCGCTCGTCCGGCATCCGGTGAACACGCCGCTGCACTTTCCGGTGGCGGCCGCGGACCATATTTCGGTGGACCTCGAGGGCTACTACGTTCCGCCCGGAGCTTCAGTCGATCCAAAAACGGGCCCATCGTCTGGCAACGCCGTGACCGGCGATGAGCAGGCATCCGACGACGTCGACGCGGCACAGACAGCGCGATCGACGCGAGTGGGCGTGAATACCAACCTTGACGGCACCTATGGAAAGGTTGTTCTCGACGGCTTCACCGGCCTCTATGGCGCGGGAGTTCTCACGGAGCCGAAGTCGGGCGAGCGCGGCTGGACGATCGCCAAGGGTGCAGAATCCGGCGGAGCAGGCGGGTTCTCCGTCTTCAACGGCAGTCTCAGCGAAATTCTGACGGTGCGCACGAATGGCTACCTGACCGTGCAGAATTCGTCCTTCCTGAGCGGACGCACGGCCTACTACAACAGCGCCGAGGTCACTGGAAACATCGTGCATGACGTTTCCATCGTCAATCCCAAAAATCAGCCGGGGACGACCGGCCGGGTCGCCTTCTTCCGCGCGAGTTCGAACGCTGAAACCGGCTCGCCGGCGACGACGAAGTTCGAAGCGACGACATTGGGCGGTGAGTCCGGCGTAGCCGTGAATTTCGACTCCCATTTCTTCTATCACTGGCCGGCCGACACCAAGTATCACTTCCGCGCCTACTCCGATGGTACAGCCACCCCGGGGGAAACCTTCTGGGTAAAGGCGGTCACACGCGACTCCGTGCGCAATCTCGCCGACATGTACGTGAGCGGCAACGTCGGAATCGGATTAAAGGTCGCGGCCGCCGAACTGCACGTCGAAGACCTCGCAGGCGACGCCGATTTCATCCTCAGCTCCGGCGACAACTCCGGCGACGCCAACTTTCCCACGTTGACATTGATGCGCAAGGACGGGAACGATAACCTGGTAGCCAAGTATGGGCTGCGGCTCGATGCTGGCGACGCGAACAAGTTCAAACTGCTTTACGGAACCGGCCCGGGCGAGTTTACGTCGACGCTCCTCACTGTCGATGCGACGGGTAACGTTCAGATCGGTACGACGGCGCTTCCGGCGAATCTCAGTGTGACGGGGAACATTACCGGTGCGAAGGTGCTCGGTGCCGTGTACCAGGATGTCGCGGAGTGGGTCCCTGCTACGACCGACATGTCGCCCGGCACCGTGGTCATCCTCAATCCCGAGTCGACGAACGAGGTAATGCCCTCCTCCGGCGAATACGACGTCCGCGTGGCAGGCGTCGTTTCAGCGCAGCCGGGAGTCATCCTCGGCGTCGGCGGCGACTCAAAGGAGCAGGTCGCAACGATGGGTCGCGTGCGGGTGATGGTGGACGCCACGGCCGCGCCGATCCGCGTCGGCGACCTCCTCGTCACCAGCAGCAAAACCGGCCGGGCCATGCGCTCCGAACCAATGGACATCAACGGCCGCAAGTTCCACCAGCCCGGCACCATCATCGGCAAAGCCCTCGAGCCGCTCGCGGGCGGCGAGGGGCAGATCCTCGTGTTGCTGTCGATGCAGTGAAGTGGCGGCACGTCAGACCTAGTACTTACGCAGGCCGCGGCTGTAGGCGGCCGGTCCGGAGATCGAATGCAACGACAACTACTATCCGCTCTCGCGGCGGCGATGATCACTGCCGCGATTGCCGGAACCACGGCTGCCGCCGACGATGTGCTGCGTGTCTCGATTGAATCCCAGCGGTTCGCGTTACGCGGCTTCGCCTCGCCCGGACGCGTGGTGCTTTTGGGAATGTCGGTTCACGCCAATGGCGGAACCATCACGCAGATTCCGTTCGTCACGGCCCTGACAGATGATGACAGTGACGGGTTGATCCGTTACGCCCCTGAGGCCGGTATTCCGTTCCGCTCGTTGTGTGCTGCCGTGGATCTCGCCACCGGCGTTATAGCCATCGCTACGCCGGACGGCTACTCGGTTCGCACCGTGGAAGTCGACCGGAAAGACCTGAGGTCTGACCCGGAAGGCTTGCTCGACGCGCTCCGAATAGACGGTTCGGGTGCGTATCTGCTCATCGTGCGTCCAGGCGCGGGTGCCTGGTTCCTGCACGCGCACGACGGAGGAGCCCACGACGGCGACTCGCGGCGAAACGGCAGCATGAGCCTCGCCTTCGACGGTGCACAGCCGTTGCTCGGCATGCCCGCTGAACCGCCGAGGAAACTTCGAACGGGTGACGTTCTGATTGCCCTCGATCCGACAAGCGTCGAGCTGCGCACATTAACGGTCACGAAGGGTAGGTGAGGCGTGCAAACAAGGTATGTTCGTCTCATCCTGTCGCTCGGTCTGGCGTTGCTGCCAGTTGCGCGGGCGTCGGCGCAGAAGCACCCGAATATCGAGCTCGGATTCAAAGCCGAGCGCGTGTACGCCGTGGGCGACGTCGATTCAGTAAACCTTCTGAACGGCAATCTGATCGCTCACATCCCGCTCGGATCAGGCTTCGCGACGGATGGCCAGTTCAAATATCAGCTCACACTCGTTTACAACGGAAAAGTATGGGACTACGTGCGCAGCAAGGACCCTCTGCAAACCGACAGCCCGTGGTATACCTCGGCGCATCCAAACTGGCGTTCCAACGCCGGCGTCGGGTGGAGGCTCTCCCTCGGACGCCTCATCGGTCGCTCCAATTCGACCTCGAATTCGGCCGCGTACATCTATGAAGGTCCATCCGGCGCCGAGCACACATTTCTGGGCTCCTCAGGCCTGCCGGGCAGTACGGAGGACCAGTACCTGTACACGCATGACCAGAGCCGGCTTCGCCTGAAGCGCCTCGACGCCAGTACACGGGAGGTGCAGTTCCCGAACGGAGACGTCCATACCTTTCGCGTCGAGTGCGGCGACTGGCGGCTTCGCGAAATGCGCGATGCATTCGGAAACTTTCTCCAGATCGCCGGCAATTGCGACGCAACGGGCACTCGCGAGACAGCCTGGACGCTCACGGACTCGTTCGAACGAACGCATTCCGTGAATTTCACGCACTTCGCCGTAACGAAAGACTCCGCAGACAAAGGCCAGCATGTTTCATCAGTGGTTCTCGCCGCCGATGGCGGACACCAGACGTATCAATTTCGCTATAACGCTGACGCGTCCGTGCCGTGGGGTTGCGATCACTACGTCCCGGACAGGTGGAACATCCCCCCGACGGCGACTCTCCCGTTGCTGGAGGCCATCGTGCTTCCCGACGGCACCTCTTACGACTTCACGTATTACGACACCGCCAACACAAGTGGTGGTGGGTGTTCACAGGGAGCGCTGGCGCGCATGACTCTTCCTGTGGGCGGCCAGATCGCGTACACCTATCAGTTGATCGCACTGCCCGAAGACGGTTGCATGCCTCCCCAGTACGCCACTCGCAACCCGGCCGTCCGGAGCAGAACGACGCCCGACGGACGCTGGGACTATGTGCCGACGCTGTCCGAGGAGTACGCGGTTGACAAATTGGCCGCTGCGAAATACTGCATGAGCGAAGGTCCCGCTGAGCTCGCAGCCAGCGAAATGCGGACCCCTGGTGTCCAGCCGCTCCACCGGTGGTCGCGTATGACCGTGCTCTCGCCGCCGGCCGCGTACGAGGGAGCTCCGCGCAAGGCCGATGGCACACCAGCCGAACTGCGCCGCGTTCGCACCGACAATTTCTTTTACACATGGCCGGAACGGGACCGGTTTCCGCCGGAGACCGACCCGTGGAATCCCGAAATGCCGTTCGAGACGAAACTCATTCGATACGGACAGGCGATTACCACCGGCGTGCCAGACGCCGCCCACGCGAACGTCCTCGGCCCCGTCACGACCAGCATCAGCGACACGCGACCCGTCGAATCGTCCACGGCGAATGCGCACTACGTATCGACGCGCATGTTCGAAGGGTGCGCTGACGAGGCGGAGACGAGCGTTACGGGCGACTGTACGAACGGTCGCCTTCTCCGCACTGCCTTTCTTCGCTATCACCCCGCCCGCAACACAGTGATGGGCCCGGTCTGGTCCTACCCCCCGGAATCGTCCCGGACGGTCTTCGACGACGACCTGGGCTGCGCGAATGCAAAGTGCTGGACTCAGACGACGAACAGCGAGCCCGATCAAAAAGGGCATTTTCTGAGATCGGCCACGTCTACCAATTTTCCAGGCGGCGGAGGTTTCTCGACCTACACGCGCTACGTCGCAGCCGCCCCCGTGTGCTGGTTCGGCGTGAACGTGACGGCACGGGTTGAACATTACGCAGATGAGGCGATGCCTGCAGTGCGCGTTTGACTCGGGTGGGCGGACGAACCGCCGCATTCAATCGACGGATTTTCGTACAGCGGGAGTGGCCGGT
>DASVSV010000104.1:0-3029 GCA_036387915.1 Thermoanaerobaculia bacterium | reverse complement strand
CATCGCACCGGCCGAGGGGAAGCGATGACGCGGGTCTGTCTCGAGCAGCTTCATGATGATCTGCTCGAGCGCCTCCGGCACGCGCGGGTTGATCGACGACGGGCGCCGGATCTCTTCGTCGAGATGCATGCGGATCACGTCGATCGGCGCGCGGCCGTAGCCGGGCAAGGCGCCGGTGACGGTCTCGTACAGCGTCATGCCGAGGGCGTAGAGATCGGCGCGTGAGTCGACGCGGTCCTGCTTCAACACCTCGGGGGCCATGTACTGCAGCGTCCCGCGGATCTTCCGGTCGAAGACCTGGCGGCTCTCGATGGCCAGACCGAAGTCCATGATCTTGGCCGTGCCTTCGTCGCTGACGAGGATGTTCGACGGCTTCAGGTCGAGATGCACGATGCCGAGGCCGTGGATGTGATGCAGGCCGGAGGCGATCTGCAGGATGACGTCGTAGAGCGCGGACCAGTTCTGCCCGTCAAAGAACTCCGTGATCCGCTTCCCCGGAAAGTACTCCATCGTGAAGAACGGATAGCGGTCGTTCAGGACGCCGAAGTCGTGGACCTTGATGACGCTCGGATGGTCGAGCGAGGCGACCGTGTTGAACTCCGTCTTGAACCGCAGAAACTGATGCGGGTCCGAGATTTCGTGACAGAGAATTTTGATCGCTTCCTCGCGGCGGCCAGGCACGTCGAAGACGCGGTACACACAGGTCTCGAGCGTCTGCTTCAGCGTGGCGCGAACCTGATACCGCGGCGGCAGAGCGAGATGAGCGGGCGCGACACCCTCGGCTGTTATGGTCATCGCAGGGTGAGAATATAACCCACGCGGAACTTCGAGGGGTCAGAAACACGGCCATCGGCCGCGGCGGGTGCTCATCAAATAATGTGTAAAATGCGCCCGATTCGCCCCAAGTCCGCATGCCACAAGCATTTCCTACCTTCGACGGCTTCGAGATCGTCCGCATTCTCGGCAAGGGCGGCATGGGGACCGTCTATCTGGCGCGCGACGAGCGGCTGGGCCGCTACGTGGCCATCAAGGTCCTGAACGCGAGCGAGCTGGCCTACGCCGACCGGAAGGCGCGGTTCCTCCGTGAAGCGCGCTCAGCCGCGTCGATCCGGCATCAGAATGTGGCCACGATCCACGAAGTCGGCGAAGGCGAGGACGGCATCCCGTTCATCGTCATGGAGTACTGCGAGGGAGAGACGCTCTCGCAACGCATCCGCCGGGGACTCATCGAAAGCGCCGAGTTCCTGATGATCGCGCGGCAGATCGCCGCGGGACTGGCGGCGGCGCACGACCGCGGCATCATCCACCGCGACATCAAGAGCGCGAACATCATCATCGAGCCGAACGGGATGGTGAAGATCCTCGACTTCGGCCTGGCCAAGTCGATCCCGCGCGCCCTGACCGATCCGGGTCTCGAGAAAACGTTCGAGTCGTCGACCGGACACTTTTTCGGGACGCTGCACTTCCTCTCCCCCGAGCAGGCGCGCGGCGGCAACGCGGACGTGCGCAGCGACCTCTTCTCCGTCGGCGTCGTGCTCTATCACATGGCCGCCGGGCACCTGCCGTTCAACGCCGAAGCGCCGCTGATGGTGCTCGACCAGATCCGCGACGGCGAGCCGGAGCCGTTCGTCGCCCTCGACCCGTCGTTCCCTGCTACGGCCACGAAGATCATCTCGCGCCTGCTGCAGAAGAATCCCGACGACCGCTATCAATCGGCGCGCGCGCTGCTGTCGCACCTCGACGAGATCGACACGCCGACGGTGCTGATGGCCACCTCGTCGACGCGCACCACCCTCGGCCGCACTGTGCGCCGTCCCCGCTGGACGCGCGTCGCCATCATGATCGCGGCCTTGCTGCTCGTCGCGTTTGCGGCGTTCATCGCCCAGCGCACCACCACCGACACCGCCGCGGAAACGACCACCGCCGCGCCGCCGCCACTGCGCTCGATCGCCGTGCTGCCGCTGCGCAACATCGCCAACAGCACGCAGGACGAGTTCCTCTCCGTCGGACTCGCCGACGCGCTCGTGACCAAGCTGCAGCAGATCCCGTCACTGCAGGTGCGGCCGACGTCCGCCGTGCTCGAGTTCCAGGGAGCGAAGACCGACACGCGCGCCGCCAGTCAGAAGCTGAAGGTCGACGGGATTCTGGAAGGGCACTTTCTCGCCGCCGGCGACCTGGTGCGCGTGACGCTACAGCTCACCGACGCGCGCACCGGCTTCTCGGTCTGGTCGGACTCCGTCGACGGCAAACGCGCCGACCTGCTGAAGCTCATCGACGACGTTTCGGCGCGCACGGTCGAAGGTCTCAATCAGAAGCTCGGTGTCGAGCAGGTCAACGCCGGACGTTCCGAGGCCCGCTCCACGAATCCACAGGCATACGAACACTACCTCCGCGCGCGCGCCCTCGGCGGCAGCTTCGTGCCGGAGAACTTCAACGCCCAGATCGCGGCGCTGAAACGCGCCGTGGCGCTCGACCCGCAGTTCGCCGCCGCCTACGCCGACCTGGCCACGACCATCTCCCTCGGCAGCGCACGCAGCCTCGTCGCGCCGGATGACATGGCACGCGCGGAGTGGTACGCGCGGCAGGCGGTGCGTCTCGATCCGAACCTCCCCGAGGCCCATCTGGCGCTGGGACGCGTATTCGTGCGCGATCCGGCGCGCTTCCGCGAGTCAGTGCGCGAAGTGCTGGCCGCGCTGCGCCTCGAGACCACCGACACGCACGCGCTGAACTCCATGACCACGTACTTTGTCTCGACCGGCGACCTGCAGATGGCGCAATGCATCGGCGACCGCCTTCTCAAGATCGACCCGATGTCGAACGAAGCCCTCACGCGCGGCTACTGGAACATCAACGCCGTGGACGCCGACGGGGCGCTGAGAAATGCCCAGTTCGCGCTCAATCACCCCGACACGAAACTGGCCGGCCACGACCTCCGCGGCATGGCCCTGATCCTCCAGGGCAACCTGGTCGAGGCGGAAAAGGAAGCAAACGCCGCCCAGGCCCTCGTCCCCCGCCACTACCTCGGCAAA
>DASVSV010000103.1:0-2461 GCA_036387915.1 Thermoanaerobaculia bacterium | reverse complement strand
TATAACAGTCTCGAACATGTCGAATCCAGAACCCAACATCGTGCAACTGCCGCTCGTCCCGCTGCGGGACATGGTCGTCTTCCCGTCGATGATGGCTCCGTTCGTCGTCGGGCGGCGTGCGTCGATCATGGCTCTCGAGGCCACGCTCTCGACGTCCGAGAAGAGGATCTTCCTGGCCACGCAGAAGGACCCCAAGATCGACGATCCGTCGATGACCGAGATCTACCAGGTCGGCGTCATCGCCACGGTCGTGCAGAACCTCAAGCTCCCGAACCAGAACGTCAAAGTGATGGTCGAGGGGCTGACCCGCGGCGAGATCGTCGGCTCTCATGAGTCCAACGGATTCATCGTCGTGTCCGTGCGTGAGATCGACACCAAGTACCCGCTCACGCCGGAAGTCAGCCAGTACATGCAGAAGCTGATGGAGATCTTCGAGCAGTACGCGAAGATGAGCCATCACCTCGCATTCGAAGGCGTGATGTCGACGTTGAAGCTCGACGACCCCGATCGCTTCGCCGACACGCTGGCCTCGCACCTCCTCATCACCACCACCGAGAAGCAGCAGCTCCTCGAGACTCCTTCGCCCTACGAGCGCCTGCAGAAGCTGCAGGACTTCATCGAGATCGAGATCGAAAAGATCAACATCGACAAGCGCATCAACTCCAAAGTCAAAAAGCAGATGGAGCGCGCGCAGAAGGAGTACTACCTCAACGAGAAGATCAAGGCGATCCACCATGAGCTGGGCCGCAAGGACGATCGCTCGGACGAGATCGAAGAGCTCAAGCAGAAGATCGAAGACGCGGGCATGCCGAAGGACACCAAGGAAAAGGCCCTTCAGGAGCTCAAGCGTCTCGAGGCCATGCCCGGCGTGAGCGCCGAGGCTACCGTCTCGCGCAACTACATCGAGTGGCTCGTTTCCGTTCCCTGGAAGAAGTCCTCCAAGGAGATCAAGGACATCGAGCTGGCCGAGCAGATCCTCAACGAGGACCACTTCGGCCTCGAGAAGATCAAGGACCGCATCATCGAGTTCCTGGCGGTGCGCCAGCTGGTCAAGCAGCCCAAAGGCACCATCCTCTGCTTCGTCGGACCTCCCGGCGTCGGCAAGACTTCGCTCGCGAAGTCGATCGCCCGCGCCACCGGACGCAAGTTCGTCCGCCTCTCCCTCGGCGGCGTCCGCGATGAGGCGGAGATCCGCGGACATCGCCGCACGTACATCGGCGCGTTCCCCGGCCAGATCATCCAGCGCATGAAGAAGGCCGGCACCATCAACCCGGTCTTTCTCCTCGACGAAGTCGACAAGATGTCGATGGACTTCCGCGGCGATCCCTCGGCGGCGCTGCTCGAAGTGCTCGATCCTGAGCAGAACAACGCCTTTGTCGACCACTACATGGACGTGGAGTACGACCTCTCCAAGGTCATGTTCATCGCCACGGCCAACGTCACGCACACCATCCCCGCGCCGCTCAAGGACCGCATGGAGATCATCCAGCTCTCCGGCTACACGCACCTCGAGAAGCTGGCCATCGCACGCCAGTTCCTCGCGCCGAAGCAGAAGGGCGAGCAGGGACTGGAGGACGCGAAGATCAAGTTCGAGGACTCCGCGCTCGAAGAGCTGATCGAGTCGTACACGCGCGAAGCCGGTGTGCGCGGTCTCGAGCGTGAGGTCGGCTCCGTGCTGCGCAAGATCGCGCGTCAGGTCGTCAAGACCGGTCCCGATTTCGAGACCACCCTCGACCGCGTCAAAGTGCGCGAGCTCCTCGGCAAGCCGAAATACCGCTCGCACCAGATCCACGACAAGGCGGAGATCGGCCTCACCACCGGCCTCGCCTGGACCGAAGTCGGCGGCGAGATCCTGACCACCGAAGTCGCGCTCTCGCGCGGCAAGGGCAACCTCACGCTGACGGGCAAGCTCGGCGACGTGATGCAGGAGTCGGCGCGCGCCGCGCTGTCGTACGTTCGCTCACGCGCGGAGTTGTTCGGCCTCGACCCCGACTTCCACGCCAGCCTCGACATTCACATCCACGTTCCGGAAGGCGCGATCCCGAAGGATGGTCCGTCCGCCGGTATCACCATGGCCACGGCGCTGCTCTCCGCGGTCACGAAGATCCCTGTGCACCGCGACATCGCCATGACCGGCGAGATCACGCTGCGCGGCAAAGTCCTGCCGGTCGGCGGCGTGAAGGACAAGATCCTCGCCGCGGCCCGCGCCGGCATCCTGCGCATCATCCTGCCGGCCGAGAACGAGCGCGACCTCGAGGACATCCCGAAAGACGTCCGCGAGCGCATGGAGTTCAACCTCGTCGAGTCGATGGACGAAGTGGTCAGCCTCGCCCTCGACGGCACGATCGTCCCGCTCGCCGCCAAGGAAAAGCTGCCCGAGCCCGAAAAGGTCATCGGCGCCGCCGAGCCCCCCGTCACCCACTGATCCCCCCACCCGTCGCGGCGGCCCTCCCGGCCGCCG
>DASVSV010000102.1:0-11634 GCA_036387915.1 Thermoanaerobaculia bacterium | reverse complement strand
CCTCGACGCGGTCGCTGATGAATTCCGCGGTGGCCGACGGCGTGTACGTGTAGAGATTCGCCAGCGGCAACTGGCGGTCGACCACTTCCTTCAGCGTCATGTCCACGTGGGCGTCGAAGCGCACGCCGCGCTCGACGACGTGCGTCAGTCCTTCCTCGAATGCGGCCGCACCGTATGCGAACACGGCGAAGCGGTCGGCGAGCACTTCCTGCAGTCGCGAAGCGCCCTCCGAGATGCGCAGGAAGAGCTTGTGGAAGCCGCTGACGAACCACCACGCCGGGTTGTACCAGGTGTCGACGCCGCCCTCGGCGAGGCCGATCGCGGTCCGCGCGAGCGAGCTGCGCACCGCCAGCGCGAACGCGCCGCCGGCCGTGTCTTCATTGGAAAAGTGTCCGTACTCGTGGCCGAGGATCGCTTTGAGCGGAAGGAGGCGGAGACCGTCGAGCGCGGCGATGCCGAGGATCAGGCAACGCTCTTTTTTGCGTCCCTTGCCGCGCTCCATCACCGCGACCTCGGTGCCCGGCGTCATGTACACGTTGTCGACCGCGCGCGTGCCGATCTTCGCGGCCACGTCGTCGAGCAGCGCACGCAGCTTCGGCTCCTGCGCCAGGTCGAGACGCATGCCCGGATCTTCGTCGCGGCGGCGCACGAAGAGGCTCTTCAGCATCGACCAGACGCTCACGCCCGCCAGCACGACCAGAATGATCACCAGCTTGATCGGCACGCGGCCGACCGCGAACGTCGCGTAAATCAGGCCGCCGGTGAACGCGATCACGAACGCGATCACGATCGGCAGCGACGCGTAATAAAACGCGCAGGAGACGCCGAGCACGACCCGGTAGAGACGGCGGATCTTCGCGCTGAGATCGTCCGTCGTCTTCGCGGCGCGCATGGCGATGCGGCTCAGCACCGCGCCGGCGAGCAGCATCACGCCGAAGCCGGCGAACCAGATCGCCAGGCCGATCAGGGCCGGCTTCCACCAGCGCAGGTAGAACGGCTGCGCGGACGCGAGGGCCTTGCGCGTCGACTCGTATTCGGCCAGCGGCATGCCGAACGTTTTCGCGCGCAGGAGCGCGGCGTCGGCTTCCTGCCAGTCGCCCTCGCTCGCGGCGACCATCACGCGGAACATGTGCGTCGGGACGGACTTTGGCGCGATGGACTCGAGGCGGATCGTGGCCTCGCGAATCATGGTGATGTCCTGCGCCTGCTGACCGGCCGCGGCCAGGATGGACTGCATGAACTCATCGTCCGGCCTGGCGTTCGCGGCCTCGCGCGCCAGCGGCTTCGCTTCCTCGAGCTCCGCCGGCGTCATGGTCTCCGTGCTCATGAGGATCAAGGCCAGCGAGGCCATGTTCTCCGGCGAGCGGTCGAGCTGCACGGCCTGACGTCCGTGCGCGAGCGCGGCGTCGCGGCGGCCGGCGCGCATTTCCTCGCCGGACTGGCGCCGCAGCGCGTGGACGAAGTCGGGGACGCGCGCGTAGACCTGTTCGTAGAGCCGAATCGCATCCTCGTGCCGCGCCGCCTCGCGCGCCACGCTGGCTTGCTTCCAGAGCACCAGCGCGGCCTCGTCTTTCGCGCCGAGCTCCCGCTCGAGCCTGGCGTCGTACTCCTGCGGCGTCTCCGCCGACATCGAAACAGACGAAATGAGTACGACGAACAGCACTGCGAGCTGCTTGCGCATGAAAGCCTCCGCGACCTGGACGATTGGGTGTCGGGAAGTGTAACAGCGCCCCGGCTGTTTCCGCCGCGCGCATGATCTCCTTCGCCAACGTCAGCAAGCAGTACGGAAAACAGGTCCTCTTCGTCGAGGCGTCGTTTCAGCTCAATCCCGGCGAGAAGGCCGGACTGGTCGGGCCCAACGGCGCCGGCAAGTCGACGCTGTTCCGCATGATCACCGGTCAGGAAGACCCCGACGACGGCGTGGTCAGCGTGCCGAAGAAGATCGCCATCGGCTACTTCCAGCAGGAAGTGGACGAGATGAGCGGCCGCCCCGTGCTCGACGAGGCCATCGCCGGCAGCGGCCGCCTCGGCGACCTGCATCACGAGCTGATCGAGCTGGAGCGCGCCATGTCGGATCCCGACACGGCCGACCTCGACGCCGTCCTGGAGCGCTTCGGCCACGTGCAGGAGGAGTATCAGCACCTCGGCGGCTACGAGGTCGAGGCGCGCGCCCGCGAGGTGCTGCACGGACTCGGGTTCGAGGACGCGCAGATCGACGGCGACGTCGGCGCGCTCTCCGGCGGCTGGAAGATGCGCGTCTCCATGGCCAAGATCCTCCTCGGCAAGTTCGACGTGCTGCTGCTCGACGAGCCGACCAACCATCTCGACATCGAGTCCATCGTCTGGCTCGAGGGATATCTGAAATCCGTCCCGTCGACGATCCTCATGACCTCGCACGACCGCGATTTCATGAACCGCATCGTCACGAAGGTCATCGAGATCGACGACGGCGAGATCACCACCTACTCCGGCGACTACGACTTCTACGTACGCGAGCGCGAGACGCGCGAGCTGAATCAGGAAGCGGCGTACGCGCGTCAGCAGTCGAAGCTGGCCAAGGAACAGCGCTTCATCGACCGCTTCAGCGCCCACGCCGCGAAGGCGGCGCAGGTGCAGAGCCGCGTGAAGATGCTGGAGAAACAGGAGCGCATCGAGCCGCCGAAGAAGCGCCGCGCGATGAAGTTCGACTTCCGCAGCCCGCAGCGCTCCGGCGAAGACGTGGTGGCCATGAAGGACGTGAACAAGAGCTTCGGCCGGCGCACGCTCTACGACCATTTCGACTTTCAGGTGCGGCGCGGCGAGCGCTGGTGCGTGATGGGAAAGAACGGCGCGGGCAAGTCGACGCTGCTGAAGATGATCGCCGGCGCATTGACGCCCGACAGCGGCACCGTGCGCCTCGGCGCGAGCCTGAAGCTGGGTTACTTCGCGCAGCAGTCGCTCGACCTGCTCGATCCCGAGATCACCGTCATCGAGCAGATGCAGAAGGACTATCCGCTGGAGGGCATCGGCGTGCTGCGCAACATCCTCGGCGCGTTCCAGTTCTCCGGCGACGACGTCGACAAACGCATCCGCTCACTCAGCGGCGGCGAGAAATCGCGGCTGGTCATGGCGTGCATGCTCCTCGACCCGCCGAACTTTCTCGTGCTCGACGAGCCGACCAACCACCTCGACCTGGCCACGAAGGAAATGCTCGTCGAGGCGCTGAAGGATTTCGAAGGAACGATGCTCTTCGTCTCCCACGACCGCACCTTCCTGCGCGGCCTCGCCAACCGCGTCCTCGAGCTCGCGCCCGAGGATCATCCCGAGCCGCTCAAGTACGGCGGGTCGTATGTGGAGTACGTGGAGCGCACCGGACGCGAGGCGCCGGGCGTGCACGCGTAAGCGTTTCGGAATCCGGGTTACCATCCGTCGGTGAACGACCTCGAATCCGCGGGCTATACCGTTGCCGACATCGTGTTGGCGCAGCATCAATGTGATTACGCCGCTTCTTCGCTGCCCGTGGTGCCGGCCGGGCGCAGCGGCGTGCGCAACCTGATCTCCCATCCCACCGTCGCGGCGTTCCTGACGCACGAGAAACTCGGCAGCTATCTCTGGTCGCAAACCGGACGCGAACTGGTGGCCGTCAAAGCGACGCTGTTCGACAAGACGCCGGAGCGCAACTGGCGCGTGCAGTGGCACCAGGACCGCGCCATCGCCGTCAAGGACCGCCTGGACGTGCGCGGATACGGCCCATGGTCCAGCAAGGCGGGAACGCCGCACGTCGACGCGCCGGCCGAGGTGCTGTCGCAGATGATCTCGGTGCGGGTGCACCTCGACGATTGCGGATCGGAGAACGGGCCGCTGCTGGTGATCCCGGGCAGCCATCACCGCGGCGCATTGAGCGACGAGGAACTGGCGGAGCTCGCATCGGGAGATTCGTTCGACGAAGTGTGCGTGCCGCGCGGCGCCATCGTGCTGATGCGGCCGCTGCTGGTGCACGCGTCGCGTCCGGCGCGGACGGCCTCGAGCCGCCGGGTGCTGCACATCGAGCTGGCCCCGGTGGAAGCCATCTCGCCGCTGCAATGGCATACCGCGGTTCCTTTGCGGCGTGCGGCGTAGGGCCGGTTACTGGTTGCTAGTTGCTAGTGCAGCATCGGCTGAAGGCGTTAGAACCAGCAACTTCCGACGAGCAGCGTAAAGCTGGTTACTGGTTGCTAGTTGCTAGTGCAGCATCGGCTGAAGGCACCAGGAACCAGCAACCAGCAACTCCGCCCGCCTAGTCAGGGACGACGATGGAGGACCACACCATCTTGCGCACCGCGATGACGTTGTCATCGATGTCTTTCTGGGTGGCGGTCGTGCCGAGAACGCGCTGCACGTATTGCACTTCGGTTGAAACGAGGTTGTGATTGAGGAGGCGGGTCGCGGCTTTGCGGATGTTGCTCTCCGAGACCGGGACGCGCTTCATCTCTTCGCTGCGGGGCTTGGCGACGCGACGGGTAACTTTGGTTTTGATCTTCTCAGCGGACATAGTTTCCTCCTCAGCCACGCGGACGCTCGCGGTCGCGCGGCGGACGCGCTTCGGCGCATTTGATGGACTGGCCGTCGACGTCTTTGCCGTCGAGACCGGTGATGGCGGCACGCGCCTCTTCGTCATTGGGGAAAACGACGAAACCGTAGCCGCGCGAGGCGCCGCTGGTGCGGTCCTTGACGACTTCGGCCGAATCCGTCGTGCCGTAGACGCTGGCCAGAACGTTGAGCTGCTCGTCGGAGACCGACGCGGGCAGATTGCCCAGATGGAGCTTCATAGAATTCTCCTCGCAGTCTAAGAAGATGGGGTTCGGGGCGGTCCGACTTAGTTCAGATGACCCGAAGCGGAGGAGAGTTCCTCAAAGCTGCCTAAGAATACACGAAAGCGACGGGTATTCTTCCCCTTTTTCATTGATGGAATTGAAGATACGGCTCTCTCGTTGCTCGGGAAGCATGTCATTTTCTTCACTCGGACTCGGTCCGAAGCTTCTCCAGTCCATTGCTGACGCCGGCTACACAACCCCCACCCCGATCCAGTCCGCGGCCATCCCGCGCGTGCTCGACGGCCGCGACCTGATCGGGATCGCGCAGACGGGTACCGGCAAAACGGCGGCCTTCGTGCTGCCCCTCCTCGAGCGCATTCTCGCGAAGCCGCGGTCGCGCTCGCCTCGCGCGCTCATCGTCGCCCCGACCCGCGAGCTGGCCCTCCAGATCGACGAGCAGGTCCGTATCCTCGGACGCCACCACAACGTCCGCTGCGCCACCGTCTTCGGCGGCGTCGGCGAACAGCCGCAGATCGCGGCCATGCGTAAAGGCGTCGACGTCGTCGTCGCCACTCCCGGCCGCCTGCTCGACCTCATGGGCTCGCGCCACGTCGACCTCTCGCACGTCGAGATCGCCGTCCTCGACGAGGCCGACCGCATGCTCGACATGGGATTCCTCCCGCAGATCCGCCGCGTAGTGAACGCGCTGCCGAAGAATCGTCAGACGATGCTCTTCTCGGCCACACTCTCGCGCGACATCGAGAAGATCACGGGCGAGTTCCTCCGCAATCCGGAGACGGTCGAGATCGGCCGCCGCGCCAATCCCGCGGAATCGGTCGCGCAGTTTCTCTACCCCGTTCCGAAGAGCCGCAAGGTCGACCTCCTCGTGCACCTGCTGCGCGACGAGAAACTCGACTCGGTGCTGGTCTTCTCGCGCACGAAGCATGGCGCCGACAAGATCGTGCGCAAGCTGCAGGCGGCGAAGATCGCCGCCGCGGCGCTGCACTCGAACCGCTCGCAGAGCCAGCGCGTGGCCGCGCTGGACGCGTTCAAGGACGGACGCGCCCGCGTGCTCGTCGCGACCGACATCGCCTCGCGCGGCATCGACGTCGAGGGCATCTCGCACGTCGTGAACTTCGACTTTCCGATGCACCCCGAGGATTACGTGCACCGCATCGGCCGCACCGGCCGCGCGGACGCGATCGGCGACGCGATCAGCTTCGTCACCCCCGAGGACGAGCCGTACGTGCGCGATCTCGCGAAGATGACCGGCAAGGCCATCGAGCGGAAACGCATCGCCGGCTTCGACTACACGGACGTCCCGGCCGCCTCGCACCACCCCCGCCCGATGCACGCCCCGCGCGCGCAGCAACAGCAGCGCCGCTGGCGGTAAGCACCAGGCCCGGCGGCGCGCTCGATGAGCGAGCGCGCCGCTGCCCCATTGCCGGACTGGCGCAATGCGCTGCCCGTATGCGCCGCGTGTGGGGGCGACGAGGCGTATGGAAACGTAGGGCGTGGCTTCAGCCCGCCCCCCCCTCGTGCGCCGTCACACTCCGCGCAACCAGCACGCTCTGGACGGGCTGAAGCCACGTCCTACGTTCGGCCCATGCTGTGTAACTGCCAACTGCCGCGCGGTGTCTGCCTGCGCGTGGTGTCGGCTCGTTCGCCGCCGCACGACTACCCTTTCGCTTCCAGCTCGGCCCAGCGCGCGTACAGGCGGTCCACTTCCGCCTGTGCCGCGCTGAGCTCCGCGAAGCGCTTCTGCAGCTCGTTCGCGTCCGAGGAGACCGACGGATCCTCCGCCCGCCGCTGCGCCTCGGCCATCCGTTCTTCGGCCGCGTGGAGCGTGGCTTCCATCGCGTCGAGCTCGCGCTGTTCGAGATAGCCGAGCTGCTTCTTTGGTTTCGGCGCGGACACATTGCGCGCCGCCGCTTTCGCGGCTTTCGCGGCGGCCGGACGCTCCGCCTCCCACTGCCCGTAATCGGCAAAGTACTCCGTACCGCCGCGCCCATCGAGCGCCAGGATGCGCGTCGAGACGCGGTCGATCAGATAGCGGTCGTGCGTCACGAGCACCAGCGCGCCCGGGAACTCGAGGAGCGATTCCTCGAGCACGTCCAGCGTCGGGATATCCAGATCGTTCGTCGGCTCGTCCATCACCAGCAGGTCGGCCGGCTGCAGCATGAGCCGCGCGAGGACGATGCGCGCCTTCTCGCCGCCCGACAGTCGCGACACCGAGGTCTCGAGCTGCTCGCTGCGGAAGAGGAACTTCTTCGCCCAGCCGGCAACGTGAATGGGCCGGTCGCGATAGATCACGCTGTCGCCTTCCGGCGCGAGCGCGCGTTTGAGCGTCAGGTTCGGGTCGAGCGACTCGCGATTCTGTTCGAAGTAGACGATGCGCAAGCCGGCCGCCTGCTCGACCGTCCCGGCGTCGGGCTCGATCTCGCCGGTGAGGATGCGCAGGAGCGTCGTCTTCCCCGAGCCGTTCGGTCCGAGGACGCCGAGGCGCGTGCCGGGGGTGAGGAGGACGTCGAGGTCGCGGAAGAGCTGACGCTTGGCCAGCCCCTTCCCTGCCCAGAGCCGTTTCGTCTTCCGCTGCGACGCGGTGAAGTCGATCTCCGCGCTGAACGTCTGCGCGCGGTCGCGGCTCTCCCCCAGCTCGTCGATGAGACGCCCCGCGTTCTGGATGCGCGCCTTCGACTTCGTCGTGCGCGCCTTCGGGCCGCGGCGCAGCCACTCCATCTCCCGCCGGACCAGGTTGGCCAGCGTCTCCTGATACGCGGCCTCGTTCTTCAGCACCTCGTCGCGCTTCTCGAGGAGGTCGCTGTACGAGCCGGTGGTTTGCAGCAGCCCGCCCGGATAGGCGCGATTCAGCTCGAGCATGCGCTTGGTGATGTTCTCGAGGAAGTAGCGGTCGTGGCTGACGACGATGAACGCCTCCGGCTCGTTGCGCAGCAGGCCTTCGAGCCAGAGGATGGCCTCGACGTCGAGATGGTTCGTCGGCTCGTCGAGCAGCAGCACGTCGGGCTCGCGCACCAGCTCGTGCGCGATGGCCAGGCGCTTGCGCCAGCCGCCGGAGAGGACGTCGGTGAGCTGCTCGTAATCGAGGAAGCCGGCCTTGCCGAGGGCCACGGCCACGCGGCCGTGCTTCTCGTGCTCGTCGAGGTGGGGCACGGTCGCGAGCGCGTCGAGCAGCACGTCCTCGACCGTTTTGCCCGGCGAGAAGACCGGGTCCTGCGGCACGTAGCCGACCCGCACGCCCTTGCGGATCGAGCGCGTGCCGGAGTCGGCGTCCTCGACGCCGGCCAGGATCTTGAGCAGCGTCGACTTGCCGGAGCCGTTGGGGCCGACGAGGCCAACATGGTCGCCTTCGTCGAGCGTGAACGAGAGGTTCTCGAACAGCGGCCGCGACCCGTAGGCTTTGGTGAGAGATTCGGCAGATAGGAGTACGGGCATCGCCTCCCAGTTTATCCCGCGCGTAGACGCGGGATCACCGGCTCCACCGACAGCGGCCAAGCCACACGCGGTCGCGGCGCCACCGGAGATCCCGCGTCTACGCGCGGGATAGACTGCACCCTCGTCCCGAACGAAACGCGGACAGCCTGTGTTGTGACGAACATGAAGAACTCATGGACCGGCGGCGCGGCCGTCGCTCTCCGGGAAACCGCCGAGGAGAACCTGGCGGTTGCGGTCCATCGCGGCGAGACCGGCGCGCTGGAACGGCTCATCGACCGCTTCGAGCCGGCGTTGTATGCGTACGCGCACGGCATCCTGCAGAACACGTTCGACGCGCAGGAAGTGGTGCAGGACGCGATGCTGCGGGCCCACCGCGCGCTGACGAAGCAATACGACGAGGCCCGATGTGCCGCGCTGGCGCTCCGGCCGTGGCTGTTCCGCACCGTCCGCAATCTCAGTCTCAACAAGCGCCGCTCGAAGACGCGGGCCCTGGAGACGCCGCTCGACACGTTCGACGACGGACGTATCGGCCCCTTCGTGCGCGAGCACGGCTCGGAGCTCGAGCGGCAGCAGGACGCGCAACTGCTGCGCGACGCCATGTCCGGATTGCCGGTCGAGGCGCGCGAGCTGATCGTGCTCCGATTCATGGAGGACATGTCTTACGCCGACATCGCCAAGACCGTGGGAGCGACCGAGGCCTCGCTCCGAGGAAAAGTGTTCCGCTCGCTGAAGCTCTTGCGAGATGCCCTGGAAAAGAGAGGAGTCGCCCATGCAGTGTAGATCCGTCCTCACCCGCGTCGACGCGCTCCGCACCGGCGAGTTGCAGGCCGAGGAGCGTGGCGTGGTCAGCGAGCATCTCCGCACCTGCCCGTCGTGCGACGAGTCCGCCGGCGACGTCGGCATGCTGGCCCGCAGCATCAAGTCCCTCGCCGCCGCACCGCCGCGCTCCTGCCGCGACGCGATCGCGGATTCGTACGAGCAGGTCGGCGACGTCTGGGTCGCGTTCTCGGATCGCGGACTGAAGCTCATTCACCGCGGCTCGTTCGAGGAGTTCTCTTCGACGTACAAATCGCGCGGAGGCTGCACGCTCAAAGCGGGCACGCTCCCCGACGCGCTGCGCAAGCAGGTCATCGCCGGCGTGGAAGGTCACGGTGTGGACAAACCGCGCGTCGACTGGAACGAGGATCTCTCCCCGCTCGAGCGCGAAGTCCTCGGCATGCTGACGAAGATCCCGCGCGGCGAAGTGCGCACGTACGAATGGGTGGCGCGCCAGGTCGGCCGGCCGAAGGCGGTCCGCGCCGTCGGCACGATCTGCGCGAAGAACAACGTCCCCTTCGTGGTGCCGTGTCACCGCGTCGTCCCCACCACCGGCGGCATCGGCAACTACGCATTCGGCAGCGCGCTCAAACGCGAGCTGCTGCGCCGCGAAGGAGTCGACGTCGACTCTCTGGAGCGCCTCGGCCGCGTGCGCTACATCGGCTCGAAGACGACGAAGATCGTCTGCTTCCCCACCTGCCGCGACGCGAAGCGGATCCGCGAAGAGAATCGCGTCCCTTTTCGCCGGGCGGACCAGGCGCTGGAGAAAGGATTCCGCCCATGTCTTCGATGCCAGCCGTTCGCAGCCTGAGCCAGACCGAGGTGCGGGCGATCTCCCGGCCCGCCCGCACCTTCACCGGCGACTTTTACTACACGCACCGCCACGACGGCCGCCTCTGGCTGGCCCTCGGCGACGTGGCCGGCAAAGGTCTCCCCGCCGCGGTGGTGATGGCCATGATCCAGGAGGAGCTCGAGCAGCGCATCGCCTCCTGCGCGACCGCGGAATGCGACCCCGCGCGGACGCTCCTGCGCCTGCATCACTTCCTCTCGCCGCTGCTGCCGTCGAACCGTTTCGCGACGGCAGTCGTCGGCTGGCTCACGGACGACGGATACCTCACGGTCGCCAACGCGGGACACTGCCCGCCGCTCATCGTCCGCCGCGACGGTACGATCGAGGAGATCGCCTCCACCGGCCCGATCCTCGGCGTGCTCCCGCGCGCAGCGTGGACCTCGGTGACGACCACGCTCGAAGAGGGCGACGCGCTGGTGCTCTACAGCGATGGCGTGACCGAGGCGCTGGTGGATGGCGAAGAGCTGGGCGTGCCGGGATTGCGCGCGCTGCTCGCTCGCGGCACGTCGCCGGAGGCGCTGCTCGAGACGCTGCACACCGACGACGACGTGACGTTGGTGATCGTCAAGCGGTAATGCTTATGGAGTGCGGCGGCCTTCGTTCGCCGCCGCTTTCATATTCGGGAGCCACCTGCCGTTTGGGTGCGTCTCGGCAGTGCGGACGCGAATACGAAAGCGGCGGCCGGGCCGCCGCACTCCATATCAGCGGACCTCCACCCTCACCTCATCCCCGTTCGCCCTCACGTCTGGCGCGTAGAACGCCTGGCCGAGGAGTGGCAGGGCGTGGAATGAGCCAGGGACTTCGGCGCGCAGGGTGTAGCGGATCTCCCAGATGCCTTGCGGCATGTGGTCGACGAACATCGCTACCTTGCGGTCGCGCAGTTCCTGGTAGACCCACGCGGTGCGGCCGTCCTTTGCGGTCGCGTAGAGCGGCTGGCCGCTCTGCAGCTCGACGGCTTCGAAGCCGGCGGGCTTGAGATCCTCGAATAAGAGGTACGAGTAGTCGTTCTTCGTCTCCACCGTGACCACAACTTCGACGCGCTCGCCGCTGGCGATGGTGGAGCGGTCGCCGAGGGGGACCCGGTCGTATTGCACGCCCTTGAGGAGCGTCGGGCGCGGCGCGAGGCGGAAGTATTCGCGGCGTACGAACAGCTCGTTGCCCGCGGCCTTCACCGGTTCCTCGAGCGAAACGAACCGCGCCTCGGCCGCAAAGTAGAGCGGCGATTTGCCGGCGGTGCGGCGGATGCGGATCTCCTGCATCGTGGCCGTGAGAATGGACGGGTCGATGGAGAAGCGCGTGGGCGCGCCGAGGACCTCGGCGGCGGTGATGGTCTTCGTGGCGATGACCTTGCCGTTCACCGACAGCTCGTACGACACGTCGCCGGCCAGCTCGCCGCTGCGCTGCAGGTAATCGTTCAGCGCGAGCAGCGAGATGGCGGTGTCGCGCGTGTTGCTCCACTGCGTGCCGCGGCGGTTGCGCACCAGCCAGTTCATGGCCGGCTCGACGAGCTTGTTCTGCGGGTCGATGGTCACGAGGGCCTGCAGGGCGAACGCGGTCGTCTCGACAGGACTCTCGTACCAGCGCCACCAGAACCCGGTCGTGCCCCAGTGCGCGGTCTGCATGGTTTCGGCGGTGGTTTCGCCTTTCAGCAGCACCGACTGATCCGGCGCCTTGTCGATGATCACGCCGTCTTCAAGATTGCGGATGAGGATCTGCGCGCGCTCAGCGTTGCCGTAGCGATGC
>DASVSV010000101.1:0-22088 GCA_036387915.1 Thermoanaerobaculia bacterium | reverse complement strand
GCCCGCCACTTGCCTTGCTGAAGCGACAGATGCTGATTTACGGGATGGGGATGGCCGAGACGTACTCCGGATCGAACGTCTTCAGGTCGACGATCGAGGCGAAGGCCCAGAGGGCGCCCGTCGCTTCGATCTTGAACGTGCCCTGCGTGATCGCGCCCCAGCCGTTGTAGGCGCCGACGATGGTCTGGTTCGGCTGCAGCGTGTACGGGATCGACGAGACCGCCGCACCCGTGGTCGGATCGAGCAGCGTCACCGTGGCGGTGACCGGCGCGTTGCTGACGTTCATCAGGCCGATGTTCGTCTTGTACGCCGAGCTGTTGCGCACGCCGGCGATGATGGCGTGCTTGCCTGCCTTGACGTTGGGGCGGGCAGCCGAGAAGCCCGGGATGCCCTGGCCGTACGTGCCGTTGGCGCCGTTGTCGAAGTAGGTGCGGGCGAAGACCATCGGGTACTTCTCGTGGTTGTCCTTGACGACGACCTTGAGCGTACCGAGACCGTCCGGAACCTCGCTGCCGAGGACGCCCTGCTTGAGGACGTCGCCGTACTGGAGGAACTTGCCGGAGTCGAGCGGGACGTTGAGCGCCTCACCCTTCTTCACACCGTTCGCGTCGTAGTACTGCAGGTCGAACATGACGCCGTCCGGATCGGGGTTGAAGATCGTGACGTCGCTGCGCCACTGACCGGTGTGCCCGACGCCGGGGAGCACGGTGGTCTTGTAATCGGCCGAGGCCACGTCGCTCTCGGGGATTGCCTGGATGTAAACCGGGTCGTTGCTGAAACCGTCGATGAACGAGCAGTAGCCGATCAGCCACTGGCCGGCCGGGACGTCGATCTTGATGCTGAACGGCTCGTCGTCCGGCAGCGCGGCCAGCTTGTTCTTGAGCGCGAACTGGTCGAGCTGGAACGGCTGCAGCGTCAGCGGGAACTCGCCGATCTTGAACTTCGAGGCGTCGTACACCGTCACCGTCGCGACCATGGGCAGGGCGTTCGGGTTCAGGAAGCCGACGTTGGTGCGGTAGCGCGCGTCGTGGCGCAGGCCCGACATGTAGTACTTCTCGGCGAGCACCGCGCCGGCGCCGCCGAGGTTGTCGATACGGATGGCCGGGATGTACTGACCGAACGTGCCGTTGGCGGTCTGCGTGTACGTGCGCGTCCAGATCTGCGGAGGGGTCATCGAACTCTTCGTGGTGATGATGACCGGACCCTGATCTTCCTTCTGATGGTCGAGCAGGTTGCCGAGGAAGTCCTCGTAGATGTGCGTGGCCTTGATCAGCGTCAAGGTCTTGGTGATGCCCTTGAAGGTGGCTTCCATGACCAGCGGCTTGGTCTCGGAGACCTGCGGATCGGAGTGGTAGATCTGCACGTCGGTGCGCCAGGCGCTGCCGCCCTGACCGGCCGTATACGCGGTGACGGGCAGGAGGAACTTGTACTCGGGGATGGCCGGCGCCTCGGTGATGGTGATCTGCGCCTGCGCAGTACCGACCGGCTTCGCCGAGATCGTCTCCTCGGAGTTCGAGGCGGTGGCCTTGACGGTGAACGTGCCGTTCTTGGTGAACGTGTGGGTAACGGTGCTGGTCTGCGAAACGCTGGACTGCGTGACGTTGGCCGAGCCATCACCGAAGTTCCACGTCCAGTTGTTCGTGGTCGGCAGGTTGGAAGTCGCGGTGAACATCACGGCGCGGCCCTTGTGGCCGGTCGACGGGAACGTCGTGGCGGTGATGGTCGGGACCGGCTTCGTCGGAGCCTGATTCAGGAACGGCACCGTGCGGGTGTAGGTGTAGTTGCCCGCGCTGTTCGAAACCTTCAGCGAGACCGTGTAGGTCTGACCGCCGGCGAACGTGTGGGTCGGGTTGCGCTCGGTCGACGTAGTACCGTCGCCGAAGGTCCAGAGGAACGAGTCGCAGGTGCCGACCGGATAGAAGTAGTTCGGTGAAGAGAAGGCGACACTCTCACCGTTCGTGCAGTTGGCCTTGTTGACCTGGTCGCAGCCGCTCGTCGCGCCCTTGTACTCGATGACGAAGTTCGCCGGAGCGGGAGCGGTGGTGCAGTTGCCGGTGGTCGGGGCGGTGACGGTGACGTCCTGCGTCACTTCCCTCGAGCCGAGGCTGTTGGAGATGGTGAGCTTGACCGGATACGTGCCGGCGTTGGAGAACTGGTGCGTCGGGGTGCGCGACGTGCTGGTCACGCCGCCGCCGAAGTCCCACAGCACGTTGTCGCAGGTCTGCAGCTGGGCGGTGCCGCGGCGGGCCACGAAGCTGATCACGTCTGACGTACGGCAGGTGCCGTTCGTCGTGCAGCCGCTCGAGCCGGAGTACGTGAACGAAGCCGTCGGCGGTGCGGTGCAGGTGCCGGTGCCCGGGTCGCCGCCGCCGCTGTTGTTGCGGACGATGACGTTGGTCGTCTCGACGAGCGGAGCCGTCGAACCGGAGTTCGTCATCGTCATGGTGACGCCGATGGTGCCGAGGTTGTTGAAGGTGTGCGTGGCGCTCTCGCCGTTGTACGTCTGCCCTTCGATGGTCCAGACCATCGTGTCGCAGGCCTGGCGCGTGTAGCCGATGAACGACATCGTGAAGGTCACGGTCGTCCCCGGGGCGCAGCCGCTGCCGCAGGAGTCCTTGTTGATGGCCGCATTGAATCCGGTCGGAAGGGGGCCGCACAGCGAGCCGGCGACGGTGAGCTGCTTGCTGACCTCGGCCGCGAACACGTCCTTGGAGGCCTTCAGTGTGACGCTGTAGCTGCCCGGAGCCGACATGGCTGGCTCGAAGGTGGCGCCGGTGCCGGTCAGCGGGTTGCCGCCGGGACGCGTCAGCGTCCAGAGATACGTCCAGCCCGTCTGAGACTTGTTCGAGACGGACTTCGCGGTGAACTTGCACGCGCTGCCCGCGTTTTCGCAGCCGGTGACTTCGATCAGCGGATCGGGCGTGGAGACCGTGGTGGAGGTGTTGAACTCTTTGTACGGCAGAGCGGCGGTGGAGAGGCCGGCCGGGTCGACGGTGACGCTCAGGCCGATCACCGCACCGTCAGGAAGCTGCGACTTCGGAACGACGAGCGCCGGAATGGTTCCGACCGCGACGCTCTGCACGGCGTTCGTGCCGATCGCACCAGCGGACACCGGGTTGCCGTTGAGGGTCCAGTTGACGTTCCAGTTGGCGGCGGTGACGTCGGCCGCGCTGTACACCGCCTTGGCGGTGAACTTCACGTCATTGCCCACCGCGGTCGGCGCGTCGAGCGTGACCTTGAACGGCTTCACGACGTATCCGAGCGTGATGGTCGGCGTCAGGTACGCCGAGGGGTTGTTGAGGTTCGCGTCGAAGAGACCGTAGCCGGCGTGAAAGGCGAGAGTGTGAGCGCCGATGCCGCCGACGGCGAACGTCTCGTTCGCGCGCTGCTTCACGGGCGCGGCACCGTCGAGCACCCAGCTCGAATAGTGGCCTTCGATGACGCCGTCCGAGGCGTCGGTGAACTTGTCGCCGGCGACGAAATCGAGCGCGTTGGCGCTGGCCGTGATGGCCGTGTTGGTGCCGAGGACGCCGACGCGCGCCACCGGGAGCTTGAGGGTGAGGTTGTGCGTTGCCTGAATGTTGGAGTCCTGCACCGTCACGGCCTTGACCGGCTTCACCGCGTTGATCTGCGCGGCGGTGGTCAGGCCGGTGTACTGGTGCTTCTCTTCCTCGCCCGTGCGGCTCTGGCCTGTGTTGGCTCCGGACTCCGGATTGCCGAAGTTCCAGGTCACGTCGTACGACGCTTCGGAGCTGCTGCTGTTCGCCACGAACGTCACGATGTCGCCGAAGAATGGGCCGTTCTGCGTCGGCTTCGCGTTCGGGTTGACGGTGCCGTAGGTGTTGCGCGTGGCGATGGTGATGGCGTTGCCGCCCTGGATCTCGAAGACGTCACCGATGCCGTAGCCGCTGTACATCAGGTACGACTTGCCGTTCCAGCGCATCAGGCGAAGGTCGGCCGACTGCGATTCGATGGAGGTGTACGTGCCCGGCTGGGCGTAGCCCGCCGGGGAGGAGAAGTAGTACTTCTTGAAGAAGTCGTCGAGTTCGACCGGCTTCAGGGCCGTGCTCTCGGCGCGGAAGAGGCGGACGTTGTAGTTGTTCGAGGCGTCGATGCCGCCCAGGGCGACGTGACCCGCGCCGACGTTGAAGAGCAGCGTCGAGAACGCCTCGGCCGCGGGGAACACCTGCTTGACGAAGCTGCTGCCGGAGCGCGCCAGCTTCCAGACCCGGCCGCCCTTTTCGGCCGCCCAGATGTTGCCGCTTTCGTCGAAGACTACGTCGACGAAGCCGCCGTTCTCGCCGGGGTACGTGGCCATGGGCTCGCCGTTGTTCGCGAGGTCGGCGGCAGTCCAGATCTGCAGGTTGTACTTGGCGTCGACGGTGGCGACGTAGTCGTCAGAGCGGTCCGCACGGCGGATGGCGTACTTGCCCGTCTTGTCGGACGCGGTCGCGCCGAGCTGACGGCCGTTCGCGACGTCGGTGACGTCGTACACGGCGCGCTCTCCAGTGCGGTTGGCGACGATGGCGTAGTACTTCGTGCCGACCTTCACCGCGACGATGCTCTCCGGCGAGACGCCCGAGGTGTCCAGCTTGGTGTTCGGGTACTGGAGCGTGAGCGGGAGGATGGGCTTGCCGTTCTTGTCCTCCTTGTATGTCAGGCTGTTCTTGAACTGCACGATCCTTTTGAGGTGTGCACCAGTGGTCGTGCCGTCGTCGAGCGCGACGCCCCATCCGTGAATGGTGTGGGCGCTGTAAACGTAGCCGCGGTCGTCGAAGTCGATCGGCGCGCCCTTGCCCATCGGGTCCTGAATGTCCTGCCCGCTCCGGTCCCAGTCAGTGGAGCCTTCCGGGTAGATCACTGCGTCCCACTGCAGGATCTTCTCCGGCGGGCGCTGGAAGCCGCCGATCCCGTTGACGACCTTGTTGATCGGGACCATGCCGCCCGGAAGGCGGGTGGAGAAGAAGGTATCGAGCGAGTAGACGCCGATGCCGTTGCCAATCTGAATGTACGCGCGGGGAGGAGCGCTTCCGCGACGAGTGTCGGCAATTTTGATGGTGCGTGCGCGCGCCGTGCGGTAACCGATGTGCTGGAAGTTCGCGGTGCTGCTCGAATCGACGTAACGGCCGACATGGTCGACGAGCCCACCGCTGTACGGGTAGGTCGGAAGACCATCGTTGGTCTGCCGGGATGCGTTTTCGCCGGGGCACCCCGAGCAAATGACTGCAGGTTCGGTCTTGGCTCCCGGCAGCGGGTGAAACTGCGCGAGCATCTGCGGCGCGGCGACAGCGCAGAACAGCAGCGTCAGAACGAAATTACGAGCGAACTTCAACATTACACCCCCGAAGGAATTTGATGCGGCGGACGAGCAGAACGACGGTTGAGGACGAACGAACGTTATTGTAAGCAGCAGCCCGTCAATTGCAAGAGGTTTCTTATTATTCGGAGCTTTTGGACCGCTCCAGGGAGCGAAAAAGAGGTGGGGTCGCTCCCTCGAACAGGACAAAAAGAAAAAGGCGGGCTGGATGACCAGCCCGCCTTTCAGCTTACAGCAGATGAATCGAGAGCTTAGATTCCGCCGCCGACGCGACCGCGGTCGGGGTTGAAGTTGCCCGCGAGACCAACCGACGGCCCGATGAGGCCGGTGCCGGTCGTGACTTCGGAGATCGGCTCTTCCGGCGTGCAGCCGTTGGCCAGGTGCGCCGCGTCGAAGTCGACCGAGTAACGACCCTCGGCGCGCATCGAGACGACAACCCAGTTCTGCGAAGCGAAACCATCCTCGTCGTTGTTGTCGAGGTTCAGGTACATCCAGCCGCCGACCGCACCGTTCGTGAGCTGCGGGTAGATCGAGGCATCGGCCACCGAAGTGAGCGAGGTCTCAGGCAGCGTGAACTCGGTGGTGATCGGGGGCGAAACACGCGACACCGGAACGTCGCCGATCGCGTTCTCCGCTTCGTCGAAGCGGACGATCTCGGCCACGTTGGTCACGTTGATGTCCCACAGACCGCAACCCGGGGCCGGGTTCTCGGTGTCACCTTCGCGCCAGATCTTGTAGGAGGTCGCGAAACCAGCCGCGCCACCCTGGATCCAGCGAGCCGCGAAGATCGAGGGCAGCGGCTGACGACGGTCAGCCACGCCACCGGCCTGGTAGCGGCTATAGAAGGTACGGTCGAAGTTGATCGGCGCCGGAGGCGGCGCGCCAGGCTCGCCACCCTCGGGGATCGCACGGATGTGGACCATCGGGTTGCCCTGGGCGAAGTCGTTGGCGCTGTTGACCTGCTGATAGTCGCCAATCAGCACGTTGTCGAACCGGACTTCAGAGGTGAAGTAGCCCGGGTCGGTCGGCAGCGACGTGGTGCACGCGTCGGCCGTATCGATCGTCGCGTAACCAACGGCGTTGTCGTGGACGTTGCCGACTTCATCGCAGCCCTCGAGCGTGCCGAGGTCTTCGACGGAGCCGAGCGTGAAGGCGTCCTGCATACGCTCAACGTACGCCGGATCGAGCGTACCCGGGAGACGATCGCAAGCGTTCAGCGTGAGCGCTCCGTTCGGATCCGAGAAAGCTCCGCGCTTCGGGGTCACGAGCGTACCCGTGCCGGCCGTCGGCGCGATGACACCACGCGAGATGATGTCGAAAAGGTTGATCGCCTGAACGTCATAGCCGGTCAGGTAGATGTTGAAGTCGATGACCGGGAACGAGTAATCGGTCCACAGGGTGACGTGGGCGATCTGGTCGACGTTCGACGTGTTCGTGATGGTGAACAGAGTCGTCTCGCCGGCCGCGTTGTCGATGTCGACCTCGAAGTACGGCAGCAGCAGCGTGGCAGCAGGCTGCACGCTGATGTCGCAGCTGTCGTCGTTATTGGTCGTCGCCGGACCACCGGTGGCGAAGGTCGCGTTTGCAGCGACAGTGCCCTTGGCGGCGAACGCCGAGCCCGCGACGAGCAGCATCGCTAACATGGCCCAAACGGTAAGTTTCTTCATTTCTATCTCCTACACTTCAGCGGTTAGTGAAAAACGAACGAAGGTTTTGCTCACCCGATCCAAACGATACGATCACCTCCGTGTTCAGTTTTTTCAAAGTTGTCTTCACGTTTGATGACGAACAAATCGACTGTCGTCGACTGAGCTGCGAACAAATTAGGGCGATTTATTCTCAAAGTCAATACCCGAGTGCCCCTGTTATGCCGTAGCGACATATCATTTGTCCCGATTCGGCAAACTATACTCGCCTCCCCCGCCGACTGCAACCGCCGAATCTCCTCATTTGGCACCGCGATTCAGATAGACGTGCACGCTGCCGTTCTTCGCGGAGAGCGACGTGGCCGATTCCGCTTCGTACATCACGATGACGTCGGGACGGGAGTCGTTGTTCACATCCGCCACCGTCACGTCGTAGTTTGCCTGCGGTCGCAGCGCGATCCCTTCCACCGTCGCGCGCGCAAAGCCGCCGCTGCCGTCGCCGAGGAGAATCACCGTCTCGCGAGGATCGTGCCGGGTGAAGATGATGTCCTGCTTGCCGTCGCGGTTGAAGTCGCCCCGCGAGAGCCCCTGCACCGAGCGGCCCGGCGCCCAGCGCATGACCGGAACGCGCTTGGCCTGCTTGCCGTCGGGCTGGAAAGAGATGCGGTCGATGCCCACCACGCGCGTCAGCGGCGGGTCGGGCATGATGTCCTGGTCCATCTTCTCGGGCCAGATGCGGAAGTTCGACACGATCGC
The DNA here is from genome assembly GCA_036387915.1 of Thermoanaerobaculia bacterium. GTDB lineage: Bacteria > Acidobacteriota > Thermoanaerobaculia > Gp7-AA8 > Gp7-AA8 > QHVT01. The sequence goes on along the minus strand of DASVSV010000101.1, from coordinate 14,369 downwards.
GTCGTCGCGGTCCTTGTTGCTGAAACGTCCGGCGGTCACGGCGTAGTAGTACGAGCGGAACGGAATGACGTAGCCCTTGCCGTCCCAGAAGAAGTCGTACTTTTTCGCCTCGTTCTGGCTGAGGTGCACGATGGACGTGCCGTTGAAGTAGATCGTCGAGGTCAGAAAGTCGGGGAACTTGTCCTTGTTGAAGTTGCCCGCCGCGAGCCAGTCGCCGCTGCTGTTGTCCTTCGGGTTGGCGATGTTGATGCCCTCCCACGATTTTCCTTTGCGATTCAGGTAGCCGCGCAACGAGGTGTACGTCTTCGCCTTCGGATCGTTCACGCGCCCGGTCGGACCCTCGGTGATGACGACGATGTCCATCCAGCCGTCCTGGTCGATGTCGCTGGTGATCAGGCGGCGCGACGGGAAGGCTTTGTCGTAAAGGACTTCTTCGAAGCCCCCCTTGCCGTCGCCGTGGAAGATGGCCACGCCGCTGAGGTGGACGGCGAATGCGACGTCCATCTTTTTGTCTTTGTTGAAGTCAGCCGCGACGACCGCGCCGTAGTTGAGACGCGTCGACCATGTGGTCGGCCATCCCTTCCAGCCACCCTTGCCGTCGCCGAGGTAGATCGACGGGACGCCGTTGCCGGCGCGCTGCGGCGGGAGGACGATGTCGACGAAGCCGTCACCGTTCATGTCGGCCACCGCGGGCGCGTTGCGCCACGAGCCGGTGCCGGGCAGGCCTTCGGAGGATTCCTCGAACGTCACGCGCACGGGCGACGTCGGCGGATCGAGCGGCGAGAAGTCGTCGCGGATGGTCTGCAGGTAGTCCAGCGTTTCTTTCGGGACGGTGAGCGTCTCTTCGACCTTGGCGCGCTGCTGGCGCGTGGTGCGGTCGCGCTTCTCCATCCAGACCCAGACGTACTTTTCGTTCTGCTGGTAGATCTCGAAGGTGAAGTTCACCATCGCCACGGGACGGACCAGGGTCGGGTGCTCGGGGAGATAGCGCGCGAACTCGCGCTCGTACTTGCGGATCTGATACTGCTTGCCGAAGCGGACCCAGATTTTCTCCGGATCGGGATTGATGCCCGGGTCCTCCTGCGTGGCGACGCGCGTACGGCGCTGCTCGGGAGTCTCCTCCCTGATGTACTGGGGCGTGCCGCCTTCCGGCACTTCCATTTCGTCCGCGGCCGGCGCGGCCGTCGGCTCGAGCAGCGCGGCAGGCTGCGGCGGGACCTGTTCCTGCGCGATGGCCGCCCCCATGGAAAGAACGACGACGAGCAACGCCAAAAGGACATTCCGAACAGACATTCTTCTTTAGCTCCTGAGTTAGATGAGATCGACCAGCGTCGGACGGGTTCTGCGGAAAAGGAGCAGACCCGCACCCAGTGCCGCCGACACGACGATCAGTAAGAAGACGATCGACGCGGCATCAGGTAACGGTGACGCCAGTACCGCGCTCCGGAACAAACCGAGGAGCGCGGTGAGTGGATTCCAGAAGAAGATAGCTTCGAAGCGTCCTCCCACCGGATAGAGGATGGGACTGAGGTAGAAAAGGATGGAGAGCGTGAAGCCGAGGATCTGCGTCAGATCGCGGAAAAAGACGTAGCTCGCGGCGAGCACCATCCCGATGCCGATCTGCAGCAGCAACTGCATCAGGATCGCCGCCGGCAGGAGCCACAGGCGGTGCAGCGGCATCCCGCGCCCGACCATCACCACGAGAAAGATCGCCAGGCCGATGCACTGGAAGATCATGGCGGAGATGTTCGGCACCACCACCAGGAGCTCGCTTCGCAGCGGGACGCGCTTCACGATGGTGCCGTTGTCGACGATCGACGTCGTGGAGCGGAGCAGCCCCTCGTTGAACCCGAGCCAGGGGATCAGCCCGCAGATCAGAAAATAGATGTAGTCTCCACCCAGACCGCCGGCGCGGCCACCCGGAATCATGAAGGTGAAGACGAACCAGTAGAGCGCGACCAGGCTGAGCGGCTGGAGAACGGCCCAGACCACGCCAAGGGCCGAGCCGGTGAAACGGGCGTGAAAGTCGCGCTTGACGAGCTCCCGGAGGAGATGGAGGGTGGCGTACGTGGTCGGAACCTCGGGGGCCGGAGAGTTACACTCGACAGCGCCCTCTTGCGGCCCGACTTGAAAGTTGGCGGATTTTATTGTTCAATAGCATAAAAGTCAACGCGACGACCATGAACAGGCCAGCACAACTCGAACTCGTAGGACGCAAGATCCGGCAGCTTCGGCGGCAACGGAAACTGACGCAGGTGGAGCTCGCCGAGAAGATCGGCATCCATCAGTCGGACCTCTCCCGTATGGAGCAGGGAGAGTACAAAGTCGGCCTCGATACGCTCCTCAAGATCCTTCAGTGCTTCGATCTGAGCATCGGCGATTTCTTCGACGAGACCAGCCGTGCGAACACGGTTCTCGACAAGTTCCGTCAGCTCAGCCCCGCCGCGCAGAAGGAAGTGGAGAGCTTCATCGAGTTCAAACGCAACCTGGAAGACGACGGTTTCGACGGGGGAGAGGGTGGAGGAGCCGATGCTTAATCAGCAAAATCGGGTCGAGGAGCTTCGTCAGGAGGCGCGTACGCGCCTTCGGCAGGGCGATTACGAGCAGGCACTCGAAGTTTACGACGAGGCGTTCCTGCTTGCCGACGACGACGACACGCGCGAACTGATCTCCATCAACAAAGCCGACGCGATGATCGCGCTCGAGCGCACGGGACCCGAGGTCCTGGCGCTGCCGCGCGTGATCATGCGCCGCACGAACCCGCGCCACGTCTACCTCGCGGCGTACGCGCTCCAGTACAAGTACCGCCTCGAGAACGATCTCAAGCGCGCGCTCTTCTACGGGCAGCTCGCGCTGCGCACCGCAGAAGACGCGGGCGAGCCGTCGTGGCGGCGCATCGTCCTCCTCGAACTGGGCAACATCTACGAGCTCGACTCGCAGATCCCCCAGGCCATCGACTGCTTCAACGAGTCGCTGTCGATCACCGAGGAATCGCCGCTCCAGGAAAAGGAGCTGAGCCACAGCTACGCGCTGGAAAACCTCGGCTACTGCCTGTTGCTGCAGGGCGATCTCGACGGCGGCATCAAGAACATCTACGCCGCGCTCGAGCTGCTGCACGATCCGATCGGCCGCGCCGAGGCGTACATCGATCTCTGCTACGGCTACCTCGAGAAGGGGCATTTCCAGAAGGCGCTCTTCTACGGGCAGGCCGGTCTGGACATCGCCAAGGACTCGCGGCAGACCCGCAACGCGCACTACCTCCTCGGCGAGGCCTGCTACAAGTCGGGCGACGTCGACGGCGCAGACTTTCACTTCAGTGAGCTCTCGAAGTTCTACCCGCAGTTTCGCAATCTCAAGAACCTGTTGTATGCGATCGATCTCCGGTCGATGGTGAACCTCAAGTTATGAAGAAACTGATCCTGCTGTTGGCCCTTCTCTGCCTGCCGCTGGTTGCCAGCGCGCAGCAGGGGGATGCCCTCCTCACGCCGGATGGGACGATGTTCACCATCAACTACGAGCGTGCGAAAGAGCACCCTGACGTCGAAACGGATTCGCAGATCTACCTGCTGCTGACGGCACGCCGCGGCGACGAAGTCACCAAGGAAATCGTTCCCGCCACCCGTGCGCTCAAAGGCTCGCACTCGAATCCCGCCATCGCTTACGACGCCCAGTCCGGAATGCTCTTCGCGTTCTGGATTCACAACTCGGGCATGCTGTCGAACCAGTTGATGTTCGCCTCGCGCGCCGCCGACGGCGCGTGGAGCGAGGCCGTCTCGTTCGGCGTCTACTACAACACGCGCCACAACCTCCGCATCGCGGTGACGCGGAAGCTGGAAGATCACGAGGGCAATCTCCGCAACGGCCTCGTGGTGCATCTCTCCTGGTGGCAGTTCAACTTCGAGACGAACCGGCACGAAGCGCAGTACATGCTGCTCGCCGTGAACCGCGACGGCGTCGCCGACATGATGCCGGTCGACCTCAACGAGTTCATCCCGAAGAATCTCGAGCCGGCCACCACGGCAGTTGATTCCGAGGTGCTGCGCCAGCCGCTGCTCTTCACTTCTTCCAGGCAGGACAGCGTCCTGGTCGTCTACGGCGATCTCGAAAGCTCCACGCTGCACAACGTCCGCATCACGCCGAAGATCGCCGCCAACGGCCGTCTGCGCGTGCCGGGCGGCAAGCGTGAGGCGGTCTCGAAGTCGCCGACGCTCCAAACGGGCGAGGCCCGTATCGAAGGTGTCTACGGCGACAATGACCGCATGGCCTTCTACGCGGAGAGCGAAGGAAAGCTGCGCTACGTGCTGCTCAAGGACGGTGAATGGTCCGCGCAGCGTACGATCTCGCTCGACGAGCAGCTCTCGCAGCGCGCGGTCATCGACGCGCTTCGCCGCCTGGTCAGCGAGCACTAAGAACGAACACACAACGCCCCTTCGGGGAACACGAAAAGCCGGCGCGATGCGCCGGCTTTTTTGTTGCTCCCGTCGTTGCTCCCTTGTCGCCCCAGCGACCGCGCGTCAGATCCGCGGCTTCGAGTGCTTGACCGAGGTAATGATGCCGACGCCGAGCAGCAGCAGGGCCCCGATCCCGATCCAGAAGGGCTCCACGTCAAACTTGTACGCGACCAGGGCAAGGGCGACGATCACGATCAGCCACCCGATGAATGAAAGGTTGAACCAGTTCACGGCGGTACCTCCGCAGAGCTGACTCAGCAAAGACGCTGCCCGAACTCAATCCGTCGACATTTCTCTCCCCGTGCGTCGCTATACTTCGCGGCCGACGGCGCCCCGACGCCGTGCCCGGAAGGAGTGCTTGTTGATCCACCCTTATCTTCAGGACGAGCAGAATTCGCATCTGCAAAGCGCCAGAACGCTTGCAGCAGGCGTGGTCGCGGAGAACGCCGCGGCGATCGATGAATCCGCCCGATTCCCCAGTGAGAACCTCCAGGCCATCGCCTCGGCCGGGCTGCTGGGCCTCTGCGTTCCGACGGAGCTCGGCGGCTCCGGCGAATCGATGCGCGCCTTCGCCGCCGTCGTCGAGGAACTGGCCACCGCATGTCCGTCGACGGCGATGATCTACGTCATGCACGTCACGGCGGCGCAGGCGATCGCCTCGTCGACGACTCTGGCAGGCCGCGACGAGATCCTCCGCGAGATCGCCGCCGGCCGTCATCTCACCACGCTCGCTTTCTCCGAAACCGGCTCGCGCTCGCAGTTCTGGGCGCCGGTTTCGCGCCTCGAGTCCGACGGCAACGGCGGCTTCACGACTTCCGCGTCCAAGTCGTGGGTCACCTCCGCCGACCACGCCGACTCTTACGTCTCCAGCGGCCAGCGCCCCGGCGCCGAGTCTCCGCTCGAATCGACGATCTACCTCGTCCGTCGCGGCGACGCCGGCGTGCGCACCGCGGGTCACTTCCGCGGACTGGGACTGCGCGGCAACGACTCCTCCCCCGTGGCCATCGAACAGCTCCACGTCGCCACCGGTGCGCTCATCAGCGCGCAAGGCGAAGGGGCGAATACGATGCTGCAGGTCGTGCTCCCCTGGTTTGCGATCGGCACCGCGGCAATGGCAAACGGCATCTGCCGCGCCGCCGTGGACCGCACGTCACAGCACATGCAGAGCACCGGCTTCGCGCACACCGGGACTGCTCTGCGCGACCTGCCCACGCTCCGCGCGCGCCTCGCCGACATGAGCGTCCGCGTCTCCCAATCGCGCGCGCTCCTCGGCTACGCGTTGAACGTGATCGACAGCGGATCGGAAGCCGCGCCGCTCTTCGTCCTGCAGGCGCGTCTCTCCTCGATCGAAGCCGCGACCGACGTCACCGATCTCGCCATGAAAGCGTGCGGCGGCGCGGCGTTCTCGAAGCAGGTCGGCGTCGAGCGCTTCTTCCGCGACGCCCGCGCCGGCTGGGTCATGGCCCCGACGGCCGATCACCTGCGCGATTTCGTCGGCCGCGCGCTCACCGGAATGCCTTTGTTCTGAGGAAGCCTGCATGAACGACACGATTCTGCTCGGCGCCGTCGCCTACGATCCGAAGGTCGTCACGATCTGGGAAGGCATCCGCGATTACTTCAACGAGTCCGGCACGCCGTTCGACTTCGCCCTCTTCTCGAATTACGACCGCCAGGTCGAGTCCCTGCTCGCGGGCCACATCGACATCGCCTGGAACACGCCTCTCGCGCACGTGCGCGTCAAGCAGCGCACCGGCGGCGCGAGTCTCTCCCTCGGCATGCGCGACTCCGATCGCGATTTCCACGCGAAGATCGTCGTGCGCACGGACGCCGGCATCGACTCGCTCGGGGACCTGCACGGAAAGCGGCTGGCCGTCGGCAGCCGCGACTCGACGCAGGCGCGCATCCTCCCGCTGCACTTCCTGCGGCAGGAGGGCGTCGAGTTCGATCGCGTCCACATCCTCCCTTTCGACACCGACCTCGGAAAGCACGGCGACACCGGCACGAGTGAGCTCGACGTGCTCCGCGCGCTCGCCGACGGACGCGCCGACGCCGGCGCGGTCGGAGACCTGATCTGGGTGCTGGAGCAGGCCGCCGGCCATGTCGATCCAGCGCTGCTCCGGGTGCTCTACACGACGCCGGGCTTCGACCACTGCATGTTCGACGCGCTGCCCACGATCTCCACCGCGAAGCGCGAAAGCTTCGTCCGCTCGCTCTTTGCGATGCAATGGGACAACCCCGCGCACCGGCGTCTCCTCGAGCTCGAAGGACTGCACGAGTGGATGCCGCCGCGCGAGGAAGGCTACGAGAGTCTGATCGCCGCGCTTGCGGAAGAGCGGACGCTCGCGACGGCCGTCTGATGCGATGACCGCTGGTGCGATCGCAGTCGACGGTGGCGAGCTCCCCCTTGGCGGAGGTCTCCTGTCGCTCGTCCGTCCGGCCCTGACGCTGCTCGAGCCGGACGGTGTACTGGCCATCCTCTCGCGCAGCAACTCCGTCGCCGAGGATCTGGCGTCCTGGTGCCGCGCCGAACGGCACGAGTACCTCGGCGCCGAAGCCGCGGGTGACGGCACGACGCGGCATCTCGTGCGGCGCGGACGCTTCTCCGTGCAGCGCACGGCCGAACCGGTCGACAGGCAACCGCCGGAGCGCGCCGACGCCGCGACCGGGTTCGCGCCGCACGGCGCTGTCGTGGAAGCAGGCGGTCCGCGCTATCCATTCGACCTGCTCGAGCGCGATCGCGTCACCGCTCCCGAAGTGGCCGAGCTGTACGAACAGGCCGTGGCCGCGCAGTGGAGCGCCGCGCGCGACATTCCGTGGCACACGATCCCGCGGCACGAGCCGGCGCTGGAGCTGGCCATCCGGCAGGTGATGACGTTCCTCGCCGAGAACGAGCTCTCCGCGCTGTACGTGCCGTCGCGGTTCGTGGCGCGGCTGCACCCGGCGTACGTCAGTGTGGCGATGTTTCTCGCGACGCAGATGCAGGACGAGTCGCGGCACATCGACGTCTTCCTCCGCCGCGCGCACGCCACCAACTCCCTTGCCGCGATCTCCTCGGCCACGACGTCGCGATCGCTGCATTCGCTGCTGCAGATCGAGGACTTCACCGAGGCGTCGTTTCTCCTGTCGGTGCTGGGCGAAGGGACGTTTCTCGATCTCCTCGCCTTCGTGGAGCGCTTCGCTCCCGACGAGGCAACGGCGGAGCTGGCGAGACGCGCGCGCATCGACGAAGCGCGCCACGTTCATTTCGGGATGGCGCACGTGCGGCACGCCCTCGCCCACGACGACACGCTCTACCCGCGGCTCGAGAATGCGGTGCGGCGCCGCGCCGCAACGCTCGCGGGGATCGGCGGCGTGCCGGCTCCCGTGCAGGACGCCCTCACGATCTACGCGGCTGGCGCCAGTGAACCGCGTCACGTGTCACGCGGGCACGAAGCGTTTCGCGAGTTGCTGGTGACCATGCGCGAAGGACGCATCCGCCGCCTGCGCAGTGCCGGCTTCACGGCCGGCCAGGCAACGATGATCTCGGACCTGCACACGCCGAATTTCATGTGAGCCTTACCGCTCGCCAGTCGCTCCGCGTTCAGGGGCGGTCAGCATCTCGCCGGAACGCAAGCAGCTCCGCCGGATACTTCTCCTCTGCCGTCGCGGCGCGGTTCAAGAGTCGGTCACGACAATGTCTTCGCGGCGATACGTCATGAGCGCCAAACGCAAAAAAGCCCGGCGCCTTGCGGCGACCGGGCCTTCGGGGGCAATGGCTCTCGCCAGCTCTTAGAGCTCGCGGACCATGAACGCGATGATGAGCGCGTAGATGACCAGCGACTCGATCAGTGCGAGACCGATGATCATCGCCAGACGAATGGGGCCGGCCGCGCCGGGGTTGCGGGCGATGCCTTCGCAGGCCGCCACGATGGCGCGGGACTGACCGATCGCGCCGGCGGCGGCGGCGAGGCCGAGAACGAACGCGGCTGCGATGACACCCCAGCGGACCCCCGTATTGGTAGTAGTCGTTGTTGCCTGGCCGAACGCGGAGAACGCGGTCAGCGCCAGCAGCACGAACACGACGATGTGCTTTTTAGTCACTTTTGAACTCCCTCCTTTTCGATATTACGAACCCGTAGGTTTTCTTTCGATCTAGTGCTCTTCAGCCGCAACGGCGCCACCGATGTACACCATCGTCAGCATGATGAAGACGAATGTCTGCAGGAACGCGCCGAAGATGCCCAGCCCCATCATGGGCCAGGGCAGCACGAACGGCAGCATGCCCATGAAAATACCGGTGGCGGTGTGCTCACCGAAGATGTTCCCGAAGAGGCGCATGCCCAGCGAGAGGATGCGCGCCAGGTGTCCGATCAGCTCGATCGGAAACATCAGCGGCGCGAGCCACCAGACCGGACCGGCGAAGTGCGCCAGGTAATGACCGGCACCCTGAGTCCGGACGCCCTGCCAGTTGTAGTAGAGGAACGCCGTCAGCGACAGCGCGAAAGTGGTATTGGGGTTGCCGGTCGGCGGCTGCAGGAAGAAGAAGATGCCGAACAGGTTCGAGACGAAGATGAAGCAGGCAAACCCGCCGGTGATGTAGAGGTACTTCTTCGAGGCGCCGTGGCCGATGATGTCCTCGAGGAGGTCCTTGAGGCCCATGACGATGACTTCGAGGAAATGCTGAAACCCGCTCGGATTGTCGCGGCTGATGCGGCGCGACATGAGCGGAAAGATGATGCAGCTCAGCAGCAGGACCAGCAGCGCCATGACGACGTGGTCCGGAACCGCGAATCCGAGGATCGGCTTCAGCAGGTGATTGACCGGCTCGTAGAGTATTGAGTGTTCGTGTTCCATTGACCTCTGAGCGACCTCTCAACCGGCGAAGCTGCGGTACAGGGAGTACAGAGCTTCGCCGCAGATTCCCACCACGATGATCGAGAATCCCAGCAACACACTAACCGCGTTGAAACGAGCAATGATGATCGTGACCGTGAGCGCCACACCGAGGAGAGCGAAGCGCGCCAGGGTACGCAACGTCAGCCTCCGAGCGTGCAGGTGTGCCGCCGGTTGCAGGAGAACATCGACGATCTCCTCCAACCAAAGGAAGCTGATCATAGTGACGGCTGCACTGCAAGTCAACCCGAGAAACCCCGGAAAACCGCCCGAAATCGCGCAAAAAACGGCGAAGACGGCCGCGGCCGCAAGCGCGGTCCGCTTGATCCTGCGCAGGACGTCGCCCGGGCTCTCCCGCTCGTACCAGGGAGGCTCCGCACTCATTCCCTGAGGCCGATGCGGAAGAGGTTCACGAACGCCGCGATGACCCCGAAGACGGTGAAGATCACCGTGAGCCAGGGCCAGGTGCCGAACAGCTTGTCCATGCCCCATCCCCAGAGAAATCCGAGGCCCATGGCGAGGGGAAACATCCAGGCGATCGACGACGCTTCGAGGAGTTGACGGGCCTCGCGGCGCTTCTTATCGTCCATTCACGAGCGCCGCGGAACGCGTCGCCACCCAGCGTCCCGAGTCGCGCGCGGTGTCGATCAGCGGCGACGGAAGAACCCCGAAGAGCAGCGTCACGATCAGCGCGACCGCTGCCACGAAACGCAGCGAGTTGGTCGCGGGAAGCGTGGCCTCCCTCCCCTCTTTCAGGTACATGGCCATGACCAGCCGGAAGTAGAAGAACATCGACACGGCCGACATCAGCACGGCGATGATGGCCAGCCAGCCGAAGCCCGCCTCCACCGCTGCATAGAAGAGAAAATACTTGCCGATGAAGCCCGCCGTCGGCGGAATGCCGCCCAGCGACAGCAGGAACACGATCATCGCAAACGCCCAGTACGGCGCCCGCTTGTACAGTCCATTGAAATCGTTGACCTGCTCGCCGGCATATTCGCCGCGCTCGAGCACGAGCACCGTAGCCCAGATGCCGAGGGTCGCAAATACATAAACGACGGAGTAGACCAGGATTCCGTACAGTCCCATCTCACTGACGGCCAGGACACCCATCAGCACATACCCGGCGTGACCGATCGACGAATACGCCAGCATGCGCTTGACGTTGTCCTGCGTAATCGCGGCGAGGTTGCCGATGATCATGGACAGTGCCGCAATCACTGCCAGCACATACTGCCAGTCGAGGCGGAAGTGGTGCATGCCGACATAGAAGATGCGGGCGAAGATTGCAAACGCCGCCGCCTTTGACGCGGTCGACAGAAACGCCGTAATGGGCGTCGGCGCGCCTTCATAAACGTCGGGCGTCCAGACGTGGAACGGTGCGGCCGCGATCTTGAAGCACAATCCCGCGGCCAGCATCATGATCCCGAACATCAATGCGTCGTTCGTGACCAGCGTCGACATCTGCCGCGCAATACCGGTCAGGTTCAAGGTGCCGGTCACGCCGTAAATGAGCGAGATGCCGTACAGCAGGATGGCCGAGCTCACCGCGCCGAGAACGAAATACTTCATCGCCGCCTCGGTGCTCTTCTGTTCGTTCTTGTAATACCCGGCCAGGATGTAGCTCGACAGCGACATCAGTTCCAGCCCGACGTAGATCGCGGCCAGGTGGATGCCGCTGGCCATGAACATCATTCCACACAGTGCGAAGGCCAGCAGCGAGTAATACTCCCACGGCGAATAGCGCGAGCCGCGGAAGAAATCATCCGACAGCAGGACGACCATCCCGATGGTCACAATGAACAGCAGTTTGAAGAAAATGGAGAAGGCGTCGAGGGCGAACATCGACGCGAACATCCGGGTCTGGTCGACGTTCTGCACCAGGTAGGAGCACGCGAAGACCGATCCTGCCGTAATGGCCAGCAGCACGAGCATGGACCATTTGGCGGTGCTGCCGGTGGAGCGGAATCCCGACACGGGCGCCACCAGCAGAAAACACGCGCCGATGGTGATGATCACCTCCGGCAGGAGATAAATCATGTCGCTCCAGGTCATTTCGCCGCCACCTCGGAATGTCCAGCCGGAACAGCCGGAGTGGCGGGATACGTGACCGGGTTCTTCTGAAAGTAACCCGGATCAACCTTCTCGACGATGTAGTTGACCGGCTTCTCGATGAAGTCGAAGAGCGGCTTCGGATAGACGCCGATCCAGATCATCAGCGCGACCAGCGCGACCATCAGGCCGAGCTCGCGGCCGTTTACGTCCTTCAATGTGGCATTGGCGGGATTGTCGAGCGGGCCCCAGAAGACACGCTGATAGAGCCACAGCAGATACGCCGCGCCGAGCACGATGCCGACCGCCGCGAACACTGCATAGGCGATGGTGCCGTAGGCGGTGGAGTTGGCCGCGCCGAGGAGGATCGTGAATTCACCGATGAATCCGTTGAGCGCCGGCAGTCCCATCGACGACAGCGCCGCAATGAGGAACAGCGCCGCGTACATCGGCATCTGCTTCGCGATCCCGCCATAGTCCGCAATCATGCGGGTGTGGCGGCGCTCGTAGACCATGCCCACCAGAAGGAAGAGGGCGCCGGTCGAGATGCCGTGATTGATCATCTGCAGCACGGAGCCCTTGATGCCCATTGGATTGAGGGCGAACATCCCCAGCATGACGAAGCCGAGGTGCGAGACCGACGAATAGGCGACGAGTTTCTTCATGTCCTTCTGTACGAGCGACACGAATGCGCCGTAAATGATGCCGATCACCGACAGGATTGCGATCGGGACCAATAGCTGACGCGTGCCGTCAGGCAGGATCGGCAGTGCAAAGCGCACGAAGCCATAAGTACCCATCTTGAGGAGGACGGCCGCCAGGATGATCGAGCCGGCCGTGGGCGCCTCGACGTGCGCGTCGGGCAGCCAGGTGTGGAACGGGAACATCGGCACTTTGATGGCGAAGCCGAAGAAAAAGCCGAGGAAGATCCAGAACTGCAGCGCCGGCGGAATGAGATGGCCGACCTCGTGGAACTGCAGGACGCTGAACGTAGCCGGATTGCCGAGGCCGGCGATATTGAGGAAGGGGATGCCGCCGTCATTGAAGAAGAACAACGCCAGGATCGACAGCAGCATCAACACCGAGCCGGCCAGCGTATAGAGGAAGAACTTGATGGCCGCGTACAGCTTTCGCGCGCCGCCCCAGATGCCGATGATGAAGTACATCGGCACCAGCATGATTTCCCAGAAGACGTAGAAGAGGAAGAAGTCCAGCGCGCAGAACGTGCCGATCATGCCGGTCTGCAGCATGAGCAGGAGCGTGTAGTACTCCTTCTCCCGGTGATGGATCGCACTGTAGGAAGAAACGATGGCGATGATCCCCATGAACGTGGTCATGAGGATGAGCAGGACGGCGATCCCGTCCACGCCGAAGTGATAGTCGACACCGAGCGAAGGGATCCACGAAGTCTTGAACTCGAACTGCCAGAGCTTGTTCGGGTCGAAGTTGATCCAGAGATAGAGGGAGACGATGAAGTCGATCACGGCCGTGGCGGTGGCCATGACCCGGATCGCGCGCACGTTGCTCTTGTTCACGAGGAACAGGATGACCAGCGCCCCGACCAGCGGGATGTAGGTAATGATGTTGAGAATGTGGTCCATCGACTCGACTCTCCCCTTTACGGCTTCATGAACAGATACACGAGCGCGATCAGCACGATCCCGCCGCCCATGATCAGCGCGTAGTTCTGTACCAGGCCGCTCTGCATACGGCGGAACATCATGGAGCCCCCGCGGGCCCCGGACCCGACGCCGTTCACCGCGCCGTCGACGACGTATTTGTCGAAAAGATTCGAGCCGTGGCCGAACCCGATCACGCTGAGATGGCGGACGCCGTTGACGAGGCCGTCGATGATCCAGGTGTCGAACCACCATAAGAGCCGGCTGAACGCGAGCGTGCCGGCGATGGCGGTCTTGTTGTACAGCTCGTCGACCCAGTACTTGTTGGCGAGCACGCGGTGGGCGAAGCCCATGCGGTGCTCGAGCACGTCCGGCACCGGCGCCCGTTTCACATAGAGGCGATAGGCCAGGAAAACTCCGAAGAGCGCAATGCCGACGGAGATGGCCATCAGCGTCCACTCCAGCGCATGCGACGCCTCGTGGAAGTGGAACGCATGTCCGCCGATCGGCAACAGCACCGGCTCCAGCCAGTGCTGGAACGCGGTCGGATGCGAGCCGCCCAATGCCGCCGGCCAGCCGACGAGACCACCCACGATGGAGAGAATCGCCAGCGCCCAGAGCACGCCGGTCATCGACAGCGGCGACTCGTGCGGATCGTGCGAGTGCGCGTGATGTCCGTGCGCCTTGTCACTGTGCGCGTCGCCGTCGTCGAGATGCGCGTGGCTGGAGATCAGGTCGTGGCCGGCGTGCTTCGGCTCCGACTCTTCAATGCCTACAGCGTGAGCGCCGCGATAGGTGCCCCAGAAGGTCATGAAGTAGAGCCGGGCCATGTAGAACGCGGTGAATCCCGCCGCGATGGCGCCGACCACCCAGATGATCGGTGCATAGCCGAACGCATTGGCCAGGATCTCGTCCTTGGAGATGAAGCCGGCCATGAACGGCAGTCCGGCGATCGCGTATGTGGCGATGGCCATCGTCCAATGCGTCGACGGCATGTATTTGCGCAGGCCGCCCATCTTGCGCATGTCCTGCTCGCCGCCGCAGCCGTGAATGACCGAGCCGGCGCCGAGGAAGAGGCAGGCCTTGAAGAAGGCATGCGTCATGACGTGGAAGATCGCCGCGGTATATGCGCCGACGCCCGCCGCCATGAACATGAAGCCGAGCTGCGAGACCGTCGAATACGCGAGGACTTTCTTGATGTCGTTCTGCGCCAGGCCGATGGACGCGGCGAAGATCGCCGTGATCGCACCCACGATGGCCACGACCATCGACGCCTCCTCCGACATCCGGAAGAGCACGTTCGAACGGACGACCATGTAGACGCCGGCCGTGACCATCGTCGCCGCGTGGATCAATGCGGAGACGGGCGTCGGAC
>DASVSV010000100.1:0-7572 GCA_036387915.1 Thermoanaerobaculia bacterium | reverse complement strand
ATCGCGTTTGATCATCGCGGAGTGGCAATGATGAAACGCGCGGCACTGGCAGTCGCAATCCTGAGTGTTACTGCCAGCCGCGCCGATTCCGTTCCTTCAAAGACTCAAATAGTGGCCTGTCGCGGCGGCGGCTGCACGACGGCCATCGACGACATCGCCGGCGCTGATTACGTCTGGCTCTGGACGCAAGACGCGCCACCGCAACGCGCTACTGCCGTAGAAGCAATGGCTCTCGTTGCACGCGGATTGACTGCACAACCGCAGCGCGCCGCGGTCCGCATTCAGCGGCAAAGACAAGACGACGTGACGCCAATGCAGCTCATTGCGGCACCCGCGCAAATGTGGGGCGAAGTGCCCGAGCCACTCCTGCCGCGATTTACTGTTCCTCGAGACGGCGTCGTACAGGTGCCGCGTACGCACGGTGCGGCGTGGACGGTGCGTGTCACAGGCAAAGAAGAGGGGAGTTGGTGGACGCGGCTCGACAACGGGACGACGACCATCGTTCCATTACCTGCAGTGACGCGTACGGTCCGGGTGCGCAATCCGGACGGCGCACCGTTACCAGCGGCGGCTATTACGATCGCGGCATCAGGCGTCGGTTCCGCGCGTACGACACTCGCGCAACAGAGTGCCGATAAGAACGGTGCGTTTCAACTCGAATCCGTTCCCGATCGCGAGCCGCTGACGTTGATCGTCGGCGCAAACGAACACGCGCCCGAAGCCGTGACCGAACGCATCGCACAGATGCCGGCCGCGATCGTGTTGCAACGCGGCGCGAATGTGACGGCACGGTTCGTTGACGCCGATGCAAAGCCCGTAGCGGGAGTGCGTCTGCGCGCCGAGGCGTGGTTGCCGGGGAGCGGGGCAGTGGTTGCGCGTGAGGCGGTGAGTGACGCGGATGGCCAGTGCGCATTACAGGCGCTCCCGGCCGGTGCGCGTGCCGTCCTCGCCGCATCGCGCCGCGGGTTCGCGCCCCTCCGCAAGGAAGTGCCGATCGAAAAGTCGGTCGATCTGGGCACCCTGCAATTAGAAAAGGGTGCGGTCCTCGCGATTCGCTTCGTCGACGACGCCGACCAGCGGCCGATTGCCGGCGCCCGCGTCGACGCCAAACTTGAGCGTGAGGTCCGCAGCGACGCCAAAGGCATCGCTCAGCTGACTGATGTTTCGCTCACCTCGCCAATCGAAATCTCGACGACAATTGACGGGTATCTGCCGTCGAAAGTGCAACTCGCGCCGCCATTCGGAAAGTTGACCGACGTCGAATTGACGCGTGCATTCACGGTCAAAGGAAGATTCGCCGCCGCCGAGGGCGAAGCGATCACCGGCGCAATTGCACGAGTGTTCGTAGGCAACGCATCCCGCGACGTCAGGCTGGACGGCTCCGAGTTCCGCATCGCATTGCAGCCCGATGAACCAGCGTCCCTCGAATTCAGCTCGCCCTCCACACGCGCCGTGCGCATCGACGTGGAAGGCGCTCGCGGCGAGCTCCGCGACGTCGGCACTGTGCAGGCCGACGCCGGCGCGGTCGTGCGCGGCCGTGTCATCCGTGCCGACGGCACGCCCGTGGCCGGCGCCTCCGTCTGGACTCCGCGCCCGGTCGCCGGCGGTCCGGTGACCGCGTGGGCCACCGGCAACATGATCCGCACCGAGACCGACGCCAGCGGCGCCTTCACGCTCGGCGGCGCCGGTCCCGATCCGCTGCTGTTGCGGATCGAAGCGGCCGGATTCGCGCGTGCCTTCCAGTCCGTGTCTTTCGACGCCAACGGCGGCAACGCAGACCTTCGCGACGTCGTCCTGAACGAAGGAGCGACGGTCACGATCCGCGGCAGGGAGGGCGTCTCGAATGCCATCGCCCGGCTCGTGCTGCGGCCGGAATCGGGCGACGTCGATACGCTCACCGCCACGATGCGTGAAGGCGTCGCCACCATCCCGCACGTGCCGGCCGGACGCTCCGTCGTCGCTCTCGTGCGCGAGCGCTCCACGATCTGCGAGAAAGAGATCGACGTCTCGAGGGAAGGGCGCCCGGTCGAAGTCGACTGCACCGCCGACGTGCTGCGCGTTCGCGGCACGGTGCTCGTCGGCGAGCGTCCGGTCGAGGGCGGCACACTGGTCTGGACTTCGCCGCATGGCGCCCAGCTCGGCGGTGTGATCATGACCAGCGTCTCGCGCCTCGGAGCGCAACAGCAGCAAGCGTATGGCGCAGCGTCCGACGTCATCGTACGCGTGGAAGCGAACGGCCGATTCGAATCCGCGGACCTGCGCCCCGGGCGCTGGCAGGTGCAGTGGACCGCCGCCGACGGCGGCATGACCGCGCCGCGCGAGATCATCCTCGATCCGAAACCGGACGCGAACGTGCTGCTGCGGTACGAGGACGCGACGTTGCGCGGCATCGTCCTCGACGAGCGCTCGCAGCCGGTGCGTCATGCGGCGGTGCGGCAGGTCGGCGGAAACGGGTTCGCACTGACGCGTGACGACGGGACGTTCGCGATCGTCGGTCTCGCGTCCGGCTCGCACACGTTCAAGGCGCAGGCAGCGGAGCGGTCGAGCGAGAGCATTCCGGTCACGATCGAAAGCGGCCGGCAGCCGGAGGCGATTCGCCTGGTCGTCCGCCCCGGCGCCGGCGATGAGCTCACGTTGCGCGTCGTCGCGGCGCACGGCGGTCCCGCCGCGAATGCGCTGGTGTTCCTCGAAACCAACACCGGCGAGACGAGGATCGTCACGACCGGCGGCGACGGCGCCGTGAAGATCGCCTTCGATGACGGCCTGCCGGCGTCGGTGCGCTGTGCGGCGGTCCACAACGGCACGTGGACGTTCGGCCATTGGCGTCCGTCGAACACATTCCGCGACGGGCTGACTCTGGCCATCGGCGAGAGCGGCGCGATCTCCGTCGTCACCGACGCCGCCGGGAACCTCGGCATCCACGGTCCCCACGGCTGGGACCTGCGCATGCTCATGATGCGCATGGGCTGGGTGCCGCAAGTGAGCGAGCAGACGCCGTTGCAGATCGGCGGCCTGCCGCCTGGGAACTACGAGCTCCTGCTCGACACTCACGCGACGCGTGCCACGGTGAAGCGCGGCGAGACGACGACCGTCACCTTCCGCCGCTGACGCCTCGCGCGATCCGTTCCTGCGGGACGAGGGCGTGGTAGATCAGCGACAGGACCGGCGCATCGACGCCGCTTTCGCGGGCCAGACGGACGATGGCGCCGAGTTGGGCGTCGAGCTCGGACGGCTTGCCGTCCATGACGTCGCGCTGCAGCGAGGCGGTGGAACCGGGGGCCATGCCTTCGTAGCGCTGCCAGGTTTTCTCGACGGCGTCGGCGCCGAGGTCGACGCCGCGGGCGGCGGCGACGGCGACGATCTCGCGGAGGGCGGCGAGGGCGATGTCGCGGATCTCCGGGGACCCGCGCCAGACGTCGACGGGGACGCGGGTCAGCGCGCCGATGCCGCTCATCACGGCGATGAAGAGGAGCTTGGTCCACATGCTGTGATGGATGTCGTCGGGGATCTGCGCGTTGACGCCGGCGCGGGTGAACGCGTCGCGCAGGCGCTCGACGCGCGCGGTGCGGGTGTTGTCGAGCTCACCGAACATCACGATCGGGTCGAAGGCGGCGTGGCGGATGTGGCCCGGCTCGACGATGAAGCTGACGATGGCGCAGAGGCCGCCGAGGACGTGCTCGCGGCCGACGATCGGCGTGAGCACGTCCGGTGCGTCGATGCCGTTCTCGAGCGGGACGACCATCGTGTCCGGCCCGAGCATCGGTCCGAGGTTCTTCGCCGCGTCGGCGAGTTGCCACGCTTTGACGGCCAGGAGGATGGCGTCGACGGGGCCGACGATCGAGGGATTGCCGGTGGCATTCACGCGCTGCAGGACGAAGTCGCCTTTGACGCTGTCCACGCGGAGGCCGCGCGTGCGCAACGCGTCGAGCGTGGCGCCGCGGGCGATGAAGGTGGTGTCGACGCCGGCCTGCGCGAGCCGGCCACCGAAGTAGCCGCCCACTCCGCCGGCTCCGACGATCGCGATTCTCATGGTGCGTTTCTCGTTTTCCGTTGCTCGTCGGGGGTGCCTTCAGTCGTTGCAGCACCTCGGCCGAGCAACGTCAAACGGACTTTCTCCAGGCGCCCTGTTCGCGGTGCGTCTTCATCCAGATCTCGTCGACGGCGTCGCCGCGCAGCATCTTGGCGATCCAGACGATCTGGCCGGCGTGATTGGAGAGGTGGGCGAGGACGTTGACGAGGTCCTGCAGCACGATCGCGTGCATCTTCGGCTCTGGCGACGGATCGCCGAGGCGCTCGGGGGTCAGTGCGGCGAAGGTGCGCTCGGCTTTGGCGACCATGTCGTCGAAGATCGTCAGCAGCTCCGCTTTCGGGATCGTGCGGCGCTCGGCGAACTCCGCGGCGCGATCGCGCTCGTACTCGATGCCGCCGATGTTGCGGTTGAGGAAGTGGTTGAGCGAGCCGGCGAGGTGCAGGACGATGTTGCCGATGGAGTTGGACTGCTCGTTCGGACGCCACCAGAGCTGCTCGTCGGTGAGCGGCTCGACCGAGGCGCGGATCTGCGCGGGAAAGACGGCCGTGATGCGGGTGCGGAGGGCGTCCAGCAGGACGTCGTTCATTTCTTGCTCCTTCTCGCGACGGCGATGGCGTCGCGGGTCCAGGTGCGCAGCTGGTCCTCGTCTTCGAGGACGTCGGCGGGCAACTCGAAGTAGCTCATCGAGGCTTTGCCGTAGGGATTGAAGGGCTTGCTGCCGCGCGACTCGAACGCCGGCCGCGTCGCCGCGTCGGCCTTGAAGTACACCACGTCCTCCGCGATCAGGGCGAAGAACGTTCCGCCGCTGTAGATGCCGACGCCGCCGAACATCGCCTTCGCCGTCACGGGCGTCACGGTGCGCAGTTGATCGAGCACGTACTCGCGGAACTCTGTCGAAACGGCCACGGCGTCAGGATAGCAGCCCGATACGGCGCGCGTGGGTGAGGGCCTCGTGCGAGTCCTTCACGTACAACATCTCGACGCCCGCGCCGTTCGACTCCTCGAGGATCTTCGCAACGCCTTTGTCGCGCAGGTCGGGAGTGACGTCGCGGATGAACGCGGCCAGGATGCGGTTCGGGTGGGTCTGGATGACGCGGAGGTAGATCTCCGGATCGTGCTGGCCGCTGTCGCCGATCAGCACCCACTTCAGCTCGGGATAAAAGTCGACGAGCGTCTGCACCTGCGCCAGCTTGTGCTCCGTGTGCGAGGCGAGGATGAGCGTGGCCTCGTCGATGCCCCAGTCCTGCAGCAGCATCGGGCCGTGCGGGATGCTGTTGAGGTCCATGTAGTCGTGCAGCAGCTCGTACAGGTTCCAGGGACTGCTCGACACGTAGAAGATCGGGTTCCGCTCGACGTGCAGCGCCCGATAGAGGTCGGCCACCCCCTCGAACGGCAGGCGCGCCGCGGCGTTGTTGATGATGGTGCGGGTCATGCCGAGGAGGCTGGTGGCGTTGGTGCGGACGATGGTGTCGTCGATGTCGCTGATGACGCCGAACTGCGCGCCGGCCGACGGCACCAGCACGTGCGCGACCGCGGTGGTGTGATGGTCGGGAAGGTGCAGGTTCACCTCGTGCCAGATGGCACCGTCGAGCGGCGCGCTGGGCGCGAGGCGGATCTCGAAGTGTCCCTCGTCGTCGGTGACGCTTTCGACGACGGACTCGCGGTACGACGCGACGACGCGCGCACCGGCAACCTCGTCGGTCTGAAAGCGGCGGTAGGTGTTGACCATGTTGCGCCAGAGCGGCTCGGCGGCGGTGGCGCGGGTGATCCGCTTGTCGACGAGCACGCGTCCGCGGACGAGCAGCTCGCGGTCGCGGCCGAAGCTGCGGTATGGGCTGATGATGACCTGCCGGGCCCGCGATTTTCCGGGGGCGCGGCGGTCGTAGCGCTGTTCGAGTGCGTGGGCGAGGCTGTGGATGCGGCGTCGCGTCGTCATCGGCGCATTAGTTTGCGACGATCGCGCCGTCCAGCGCCAGCAGGGCCTCTTCGGCACGGCGCGCGAACGTGCCGGCGCCCTGCTGCCGCGCGCGCTCGAGCGCCATCGCGTAGCTGCCCCGCGCCTCGGCCGTGCGACCGAGGGCGCGCAGCGCGTCGCCGTGCATGCGATGCAGCTCCGCGATCAGCAGATACTCGTGATGCTTGTCGGCGACGTCGATCGCTTCCGTCATCGCGGCCAGGGCCTCGCTCCAGCGGCCGTGCGCTCCGTACGCGTCGGCGGTCATCAGTTTGTACGTCGAGTGATGCAGACGGCCGCCGTTGCTGTTGAAGGCCCGGAAGCCTTCCTCGATCTTCGCGATCGCGGCGGCGTCGCCCGCACGCGCCTCGGCCCAGGCGATGTACATCAGCGGCAGCGTCGAGTACGTCGCGGAGCCAACGGCCTGCGCGCGTTCCATGGACCGTCGTGCCTCGGGCAGCGTCACGGCCGGCTCCCGGTCGATGAAGCCGCGCAGGTAGCCGAACGTCTGCGCGACGACGATCGAGAAGGGATGTCCGGACGCGGCGACGAAAGCCTCCATCATCCGCTGGTGCTCGAGGGCTTCCTCGCGCGCGCCCATGATGTATTCGCACAGCGCGAGCGAACGCAGCCCGAACGCGCGCGGGTCTTTACCCTGCTGTTCGATGTAGAGCGGCACGCTGGCGTCCTGGACGAGCGCCATCAGCTTCTGCGCGTGCTCGATGGCCAGCGCGAGCTGGCCGGAGTGGTAGTAGGTGAGGCTGAGCGACTCGTGCGCGTGGATGCGCGCGTTCGTGTCGTCGAGACTCTCGGCGATGCGCAGCATCTCCAGCGCGTCCGCCTCGCCGCCGGCGAAGTCGAGGTTGCCGATGCGGCGGCCCCAGAGGCCGAAGAGGATGGTCACGGTGCGCGCCTGCGCGGGACGGGTCGCGGCCACACTGCGGGCGCGCTGGAACGCGGCCGCCGTCTCGGCGGAGTCATATCCTTTAATGACGCTGGAGGCGTGACCGCGGATGAGTTGCGCGTCGATCTCGATGGTCTTGCGTTGTGCCGGCGGAAAGTCCTGGATCAGCTCCAGGATCGCGTCCGTATGCGCGATGGCCTCGGAGCTCGCGCCGATCCGCAGCGCGCGGCGCGCGGCCCGCATCGCGAACTCGACCGCTTTCTCTCCCTCGCCGGCGAGGCGGTAGTGATGGGCGAGTTGCACCGTCACGAGCTCGAGCTGCGAGGCGTACAGCTCCTCGAGCGTTTCGGCGATCGTGCCGTGGAGCATGAGCTTCTCGCGGCGGCCGAGCTGGTTGTAGAGGTATTGCTGGAAGAGCGCGTGTCCGAAGCGGAAGTGCGCGATCCACTTGCTGCCGATCTTCTCGACGTCCCCTTCGGTGACGAGCTGATGCCGCTTCTCCAGCTCCTCTCCCAGTTTCTTGAGGAGGGCGCGCTCGGAGATCTCGGTGACGCGCGACAGGATGTCGACGGTGAAATTCTCCCCTTCGACGCTGGCCACGCGAAGCAGCTCGCGGAGCTCCTCCTGCAGGCGGCCGACGCGCTCTTCGATCACTCCTTCGACGCGCGAGGGCAGCACGTTCCA
>DASVSV010000099.1:0-3530 GCA_036387915.1 Thermoanaerobaculia bacterium | reverse complement strand
CGGGTGTCCCGTTCTTCAACGTGCCGGGCATCCCGAACACGGCCGAGACGGCCGCCGCGCGCCGCGACATCCTGATCCTCAAGAGCCTCACCGACACGCTGGAGCTGCTGGCCAGCGAGCAGTTCGCGCCCGCCTTCGCGCGCTCGACCAACCAGAACGACTATCGCTGGGGCAAGCTGCACCGCATCGTCCTCCGTCACCCGCTCGGCGGTCCGTACAACACGCCTCCCGCGGGCGGCCAGTTCCCCGCGCCCCTGGCCGGTCTGCAGGGCATCCCCGTGGACGGCGGCTTCGAAGTCGTCGACGCGTCGAGCCACAACTCGCGCGCGGCCACGCTGGACGGCTTCATGTTCGGCAGCGGCCCGGTGCGGCGGATGGTCTCCGAGGCGACGCCGACGCGGATCAACGCCGTGACGAGTTTGCCTGGCGGTCCGAGTGGATTGGTGGCCAGTCCGCTGTACATCAACCTGCTGCGGCCGTGGCTTACGAACGAAGCCTTCCAGCTCGACATTCAATCGCGCGTGATTCTGCCGTGGGGTGGCCAATGAAGAAATCCGTATTGCTCATGATGGCGCTGCTGGTCGCGGCGCCGCTCTTCGCGCAGGAGCGCCGGACCACGGTCACCGTCTGGGCCTCGCAGGTCGAGATGCAGGGGGAGAACGACCTCGACGGCGGTTTCACGACCGACTTCGAGGACGGCAACGCCCTCGGCGCGAGCGTGAACGTTTTCGTCGCGCGCATGTTCTCCGTCGAAGCGTCGGTGTTCGGCATCCGCTCCGACGCCGCGATGGCGTTCGAGGGGACGTCGCTCGACCTCGGCAGCATCGACCTCGTGCCGGTCACGCTCGGTGTGCAACTCCATCCGTTCGGCTCGTCGCGCTTCGACCCGTATGTCGGTGCGGGCGGCGCGTACGTGATGGCCGATGACCTCAACAGCAACGACCTCGACACGCTCGGCCTCGGCCGCATCGAGCTGGAGAACGAGCTGACGTACTACCTCAACGCCGGCGTCGGATTCCAGATCACGGAAGGCTTCGGCCTCGTGATCGACGGCCGCTACATCCCGTACGAGACGAGCTCGCGCTCGACCCGCACGGGAGGCGAGCAGGACCTCGAATTCGGCCCGCAGATCCTCTCCGCCGGCCTCCGCTTCCGCTTCTAGGCGGGTTCAAGTTTCTCGGTTCCTCGGTTCCTCGGTTCCTCGGAGTTCCTCGGAGTGGCTCATCCACTCCGAGGAACCCGAGGAACTCCGAGGAACTCGAGGAACCCGAGGAACTCCGAGGAACCCGAGGAACTCCGAGGAACCGTCTCTCCCCTTACCGGTCCGTCGCCACTTCCTCCGGCAACTTCACCAGCATCCCGGTTTCCGGACGCGTGTTCCCGTCGAAGCCGTTGATGTTCGCCACCACGACGGCGTCATTGGCGTTGCCCGTGCTGCGGCGCGCGAGGTCGGCCCAGGTCTCACCGTTACGCACCGTGCCGATGCGCAGGCGAGGCGGCACCGCCGAACGCGCTTCCGACGGACGTACGTTCATCTGCTCGAGCACGACCGCCATCGGGCTGTTGCGCGCGTTGACGCCGGGCGAGACGAACATCATCACCACGACATGGTCGCCGTGATTGAACTGCGTCGTCTCCACGCCGACCTGTCCGGCCTGCGTCTGTCCCTGCCAGACGTCCACCGCGAACCGTTCGCCGGTGCCCATGCGCGCGTCGCGCGAGCCGGCGTAGTTGAGGCCCATCTGCTGGAACCGGATGCGCACCGCTTCCTGCACGTTGCGCCCCTGCAACTGCCGCGTGTCGACTTCCTGCGCGACGAAGTAGCTCGAGCCGTTGTCGTTGCGCGGCGCGAGCGCGAACAGCACGCCCGGCTGCGTCGACGCCACCCAGCCGTTCGGCGCGCGCACGACCAGGCCGTGATCGCGATCGTAGATGGTGTTGTTGCGGATGATCGTGTGCTCGGTGCTGTTCGCGGTGATCATGCCGTCGAGCAGCCGCACGTACTCGTCGCGATCCGGCGGCTCGACGTTCGCCGTCGAGGTCATGCCGCTGATCTCGGTGATCTTCTGGCGCACGTCGCGCACGCGCTTCGCGGGATCGGGGTGCGACATGAAGTAGCGGTCGATGCCGCCGCCCGGATTCTTGTCGAGCCGCTGCAGCGTCATGAGCATCCGCTCCGCGCCGACCGGATGGAACCGCGCCTCGGCCATGTAGCCGGTGCCGAGCAGGTCCGCCTCGGTCTCATGCTGCCGCGAGTAGCGCTGGAAGAGCAGTCCCAGTCCGAGTTCGGCGAGCTGCCCGTACTGCTGCAGGACCTCGGGACCGGCCACGACCGCGCCGAGGACCAGGCCGAGCTGCGCGAGCTGCGACTTCGAGATCTGTTGCGCGGAATGCCGCGCCGTGACGTGGGCGATCTCGTGTCCCAGAACGCCCGCCAGCTCGTCCTCGGAATTAATCCGCTCGAGCATGCCGCGCGTGACGTAGATATACCCGCCCGGCAGCGCCATCGCGTTGACGATGGGGGAGTCGAGCACCGTGAACGTCCACGGCAGGTTGGGGCGCTCCGACTTCGACGCGAGCTCGCGGCCGATGCGCTCGACGAGCCGGTTCAGCTCCGGCTTCTCGTCGTAGACGCCGTACTGTCTGATGATCTCGGGGTGGGATTGCTGTCCGATGCCGATTTCCTGCGACTCGGACACGATGTTGAACTGGCGTTTGCCGGTGGCGGGATTGGTGCTGCACGCTGCCACGAGCACGAGGGTCAATGCGAGTGTGACCTGGCGCATGTGAGTCTCCTATTCGGAGGCTCAGGAGTTCAAACGCCGTACCCGTAATTGTCGAGTCACACCCTTATGACAGGGGATGCAAAGCGTCCTCATGTTTTCCAGGTTCGAGTCGCCGCCTTCGACCACCGCAAGGATGTGATCGGCTTCCCACCACGTCCTGCGGCCCTTATGGATTGCGCCCTGTTCCTGTAATCCGCGCAATTCGCGCATGCGCGTCGCGAACGGGAGCCGCATGATGCGTTTGCGCAGGCGATGGGTGTCGACGCCGCACAATGCGCAGACGCCCTGATCGCGGTCGAAAACGCATTCGCGCAGATAAGACGTGCTCGACCGCAGACGCCACTCGTGCACGCACGCGTCCGAACAGAAGGTGCGCCTCCGCCCGCTCACCGCCCCCTTGCACCACCGGCACATGAAGGCATTGTAGTTGCTCCTTGTGGGACACGGAGGAAACGATGGACCCCAACCGCGGAATGTTCGGCTATGAAGGCGAGGGATTCGATCGCGATGCGGAAACTGATTTCAGCCGCCGCGCGGAACGTGGCTGGAACATCGGCACCAACGAGGACCGCGAGCACGAAGAACGTCCAACGGCGGACGACGTCGGCACGGGCGACGAAGACGACGCGCGCCCGTTGCGGTAAAGCGGCAGCCTAAAGCACAACGCCTTGGATGGCACCCATCTCGCGGAAATTTTTCCCGAAGCCAACAGTGCGAGAACGTAGGGCGTGGCTTCAGCCCGCC
>DASVSV010000098.1:0-25930 GCA_036387915.1 Thermoanaerobaculia bacterium | reverse complement strand
GGCGACAGATCACGTCCACACGTCTGTCGCCCGCTACACGGGCTGGTTCGAAGGGCACGCGCGTTCCCCCGGCTGGAAGCCGGGGGCTATTTTCTTCAGCATGCTACGCACGCATCGAGTTCACTCGACGATGCCTTAGCTGACGACCATCGGTTCAGGCGTCTTCCCCTCCACCACCACGGCGCCGACGTTCTCGTGTGAGGCGCTTGCCGGCGCGAATGCGTTTCCACACCCTTTCGCGTACTCCGCCGTGAAGGCGAACGACCAGAGCCATCGCCAGCGGCTCACGGGAGGCACGAGGAGAAAGTCGGCCATCTGCGCGTAGTAGAGGATGTTGATGTTGATGCTGAAGCGGGATCAGCAGGACGTAAGCGACAGTCAGGGCCAGGCCGGAGTGCTCGCGGACGAGCTCGGCCAAAGGACGTTTCGGTTCGTTTTCGTTCTCGGGCATGACAATCTTGACCGGTACGTTACACTCTCCGCGATGCCCCACTTCATTACCGACAAATGCATCGGCTGCTCGGTCTGCGAGATCAAGTGTCCGACAAACACGATCTGGGGCGAGAGCAAGGGACAGTACTACATTCATCCGGAGCGCTGCATCGACTGCTCCGTGTGTGGGATCTACTGCCCTGTCGACGCCATCCAGAACCAGCACGGCGAGCTGATCCCTCGCATCAAGCCGAAGGACATCCCCAAGGCCGAGGTCATCAAGGACCTCTGCACAGGATGCGAGTTCTGCGTCGACATCTGCCCGTTCGAGTGCATCCGCATGATCGACGCGGACGACGAGACGCTGGCCAACCACTACAAGATCGCCTTCGTCGAGAAGAACAAGTGCGTGGCCTGCCGCCTCTGCGAGAGCGTCTGCGACAAGGACGCCATCGTGGTCCCGGACGCGCCGACCCAGCTCAAGACCTACCTGCCCGACTTCGTGGTCATGGGAACCGGCCGCTGACGCGGGATCGAGGATTGAGAATTGAGGATGAAGGATTGAAAGAGCCCGCCCCCGAGAATCCTCAATCCTCAATCCCCAATCCTCAATCCTCCTCGGTGGACGTTCCCAGGGAGTCCTCCCGGGCCATCCTTTTTCAGTTCGTCATCTTCCCGCTCGGCGTCGTGGCCATCGCCGTGGGCATCTTCTTTCTGTTCGGGAAGCTCGCCTCGGATGAGCAGAGCGTGCCCGACTATCTGAACGAGGTGCAGTCCGGGGGGCGGCGGGAGCGGTGGCAGGCGGCGTATCAGCTGTCGCAGCTCATCAACGCGGGGGAGGCGAAGAAGTATCCGAACCTCGTCCATGACATCGGGCGCGTCTACACGAGCGCGAAGACCGACGACCCGCGCATCCGACAGTACCTTTCCATGGTTCTCGGCAATCTCGGAGACCGGCGGGCGACGCCGCTGCTGGTCGACGGGCTGAAGGACCAGTCGCCTGACACGCGCATCTACGCCACCCTCGGACTGGGCCGCCTTCGCGATCCGGCCGCGGTGCCGGCGCTGCTGAACGTCTTCGCGACGGACGAACGCGACATCCGGAAAGCCGCGGCGTACGCCCTCGGCGAGATCGGAGATCCCCGGGCGGTGCCGGCTCTGGCGGGGGCGCTGCAGGATCCGATTCCGGACGTGCGCTTCAACGCCGGCATCGCGCTGGCCCGGTTCGGGGACAAGCGCGCCATCGGCGTCGTGCGGGAGATGCTCGACCGCAAACGCCTCGACTCCATCACGGGGATGCGTCCCGATCAGAAAGACGAGACCATCATGGCGGCCATCCCGGCGCTGAAAAAAATCGCGCCCGAGGAGGCGCCGAAGCTCCTCGGTCCACTGGCGCAGAGCGACTCGTCGCTGCAGGTCAGATCGGCCGCTAAAGAAGCGCTCGCGAAGCCTTGACTCGCTTTCCGTTTTCACCGATAGTAGCGCGCACCGCAGCGTCTCCGAAAATTCGCCAAATGTCTGAGCAAATCACGCCTTATCAGGTGGCTCCGAAGACCCCGCTCGCCGGAAGCGCGGCGTCGGAGATCCGCGAGCAGGGGGAGATCACCCGCCGCAAGTTCCCTCTCGCCCTGACCACCGCCTGGGTCGCCCTCGCGGCGGCGGTCGGTGGTCTGACCGGGATCTTCGTCCGCTATCTCTTCCCCAACGTCCTCTTCGAGCCGGTGCAGAAGTTCAAGGCCGGCCTGCCGGGCGACTACTCGGTCGGCGAAGTGGACGAGCGCTGGAAAGACAAGTTCGGGATCTGGATCGTGCGCACCGAGGATCAGATGTATGCCCTCGACACCACGTGCACGCATCTCGGCTGCACGCCGAACTGGCTTCCTTCACAGAACAAGTTCAAATGCCCCTGCCACGGCAGCGGGTATTACAAGACAGGCATCAACTTCGAGGGACCTGCGCCGCGCCCGCTCGAGCGCGCGAAGATCATGATCGACCCGGCCGACGGGCAGATCCTGATCGACAAGTCGCAGAAATTCTTCGGAGAGCGCGGGGAGTGGACCAATCCTGAATCATTTTTGAAATTGTAGAGAGCGATCAGCTCGCAGCTCGCAGCTCTCAGGAGAACCGGTTTCCTGAGAGCTGCGAGCTGAGAGCTGAAAGCTGGGGGATGGATGACACTGAAGCAGGTCCAGGAAGGCATCGTCAACTCGCAGGTCTGGAAGTCCGTCTTCCGGGTTGGCATCCCCAACACGAACCGCAAGCGCGTCCTGGCCGTCCTCGGCTCCCTCATTCTTCACCTGCATCCCGTCAAAGTCCGCCGCTCCGGCGTGCGTATGTCGTACACCTGGTGCATGGGCGGGACGTCGTTCTTCCTCTTCCTGGTCGAGACGGTGACCGGCCTGCTGCTGATGTTCTATTACCGGCCGACCATCGAATACGCCTTCACGGACATCATGGACCTGCGCGAGCAGGCGCCCTTCGGGATCATGCGCGAGATGCACCGCTGGGGTGCGCACGCCATGGTCATCGCGGTCTGGCTGCACATGTTCCGGGTCTTCATGACCGGCTCGTACAAGCCGCCCCGTGAGTTCAACTGGAACGTCGGCGTGATCCTGCTCGTCCTGACCCTGCTCCTCTCGTTCACGGGATACCTGCTCCCGTGGGATCAGCTGGCCATCTGGGCCATCACCGTTGGATCGAACATGGCTCGCGCGTCCCCCGGTGCCGGCACCGAGGGGCCCATGTCGAGTCTGATGAAACTGGGGGACGTGCCGCTCATCCATGCCGGCGACGACGCGAGATTCGCGCTCATTGCCGGCCGGAGCATCGGCGCGGCCACGCTGCTGCGCTTCTACGTGCTGCACTGCATGGTCATCCCCCTGGCGGCCGGCTTCCTCATGGCCATCCACTTCTGGCGCGTGCGAAAAGACGGAGGGATCTCCGGCCCGCTTTAGGCGGACGGAGCGTACGCGATGACGTTCATCAAAAACTTCGTCAACGTCCTTTCCATCGCGTCGATCTCGTTCATTTTCCTTTCGGCCGTCTTCTTCATGCTCCTCTACTTCAACCTCATGAACGGAAGGTTGAAGGACAAGACCGGGATCGCCTTCATCGTCTTCGGCGCGATCTGCGCGGTGGCCGGGATCTTCGTCACGCCGCTGCTCTACCTGGCCGTCGCCTACTTTCTGAGCATGTGGGCGCTGGCGAAGCTGGGCGGAAGACTCTGGGACGGTAAGGTCGGCAAGTGGATGCTGATCCTCGGGGCGATCGCCTTCGGCCTGTCGCTGCTCGACCCCAACTTCTACGCCATCGCCGCGAAGCCGGACAACGTCCCGATCGCGGCGATGATCTTCCTCCTCGGGATCTTCACCTGGGTCGCGCTCAAGAAGGCGTACTACAACGACCAGGCCATCCTGGCGGGCGGGATTCCGTACGAGAAGACCGAGTCCGACGAGAAGCTCTTCACCTGGCCCGACCTCGTCTACACCGAGCTGCTGTGCATGATCGCGCTGACGATCGTCATGATCGTCTGGTCCATCGGCCTTCGCGCGCCGCTCGAAGAAGCCGCCAATCCGACGACGTCCCCCAATCCGGCGAAAGCGCCGTGGTACTTCCTCGGGCTGCAGGAGATGCTGGTCTACTTCGACCCCTGGCTGGCGGGCGTGGTCCTGCCGACGCTGATCGTGGTCGGGCTGATGGCCATTCCGTACATCGACACGAATCCGAAGGGCAACGGCTACTACTCCTTCCGCGAGCGGAAGTGGGAGATCGGCCTCTTCCTCTACGGCTTCCTCGTACTCTGGTCGTTCCTGATCATCACCGGCACGTTCCTGCGCGGTCCGAACTGGAGCTTCTACGGTCCTTACGAGTACTGGGACCCGAACAAGCTCGAGCCGCTGGTCAACATCAACCTCTCGGAGCTTTTCTGGGTGAAGATGCTGGCCATGCCGCTGCCGAAGCTGTGGCTGATCCGCGAGGCGCCCGGCATCATCGTGGTGCTGCTCTTTCTGGGATTGCCGATCGTCCTGGCGGTCGGTCCCTTCCGCCGTTTCTATCTCAAGATGGGCGCGGCCCGGTACTACGTCGGCGCGTACCTGTTCCTGTTGATGATGTCGCTGCCGATCAAGATGGTTCTGCGGTGGCTTTTCAACCTGAAGTACCTGGTGAACATCCAGGAGATCTTCCTGAATATTTAAGGTCGCAGCTGGCAGCTGGCAGCTCGCAGCTCGCAGGAGCTACGGGCGGCAGCGATGAGCGTGGTAAAGACGAACGGAACTCCTGAGAGCTGACAGCTGCGAGCTGAGACAGAGCTAAATTTGAAACCGCAAGAGCCGATTCCGCACAACTACCCGATGAGGAAGCTGAACCTCATCTTCGCGCTGACCAGCCTCGGTCTGCTCGCGACGACCGGGGCCATGGTCTTCTACGACTACGTCCGCGGGTGGAAGTGGTTCCAGCTCGAGTTCAACCGCATCCAGGAAGCTCGGATCAACGAGCAGCTCAGCGTCGTCAACGACGCCGAGCGCAAACGCCAGCTCGCCGCGCTCGAGAGAGAGATGCGCGAGGGGCAGGTCGAAGTGGCCCGGAACCGCAACGAGTATGTCGCGGCGCAGAAGGATCTCGAGTCCTGGGAAGGACGGCACTACGCCGCCGACCAGGACTACCGCTTCGCCAAGGCGCTCCTCGACGCCAAGCGCTACGAGGTCGAGGCGGCGCTGGTGCAGCATCGCGGCGACCTCCGCCAGAAGCGCCGCGAGTTCGACGAGCTGACCGGGCGCGTGGAGCGTCTCAACCTCACGCTGCAGCAGGTCACCCGCGACCGCGACGCCGCGGCCGCGCGCGTGGGCAAGTTCCTGGCGCGCATCAATGCGGTCGAAGACCGGCGCAAAGAAATCACGGCCGACATCGAGCTGCTGAACAAGCAGCTCCGCGCGGTGAGCATCAAGTCGCCGAACAACGCCATCCTCAACGCGCCGATGCTCGACTTCATCAACCCGACGTTGAAGATCGACCAGGTCGTGCTGAACGACCTCTTCATCGAGATGAATTACATGTCGGTGCCGCGCGTCGACCGCTGCCAGACGTGTCACCGCGCCATCGACCGCCCCGGCTTCGAGTCGAAGAAGGAAGCGGAGCGCCTGCTGACGGAGCTGCGCGGCAATCTCGACAAGAACCTGATCGAGCCTTCCCGCCGTGCCGATGCCGAGGAGCGCGTGGCGCTGCTCGAGAAGACGATGGCGGCGAAGCAGGACATCCTCAATCCGTTCCGGACCCATCCGAACCTGGACATGTTCGTCGGCTCGGCGTCGCCGCATCCGCTGCTCGAGTACGGCTGCACCGTCTGCCATCGCGGACAGGACCGCGCCACCGAGTTCGGACGCGCCGGCCACACGCCGATGAGCAAGCGGATGGAGAACCGCTGGAAGAAGGTCAAGTTCCCGCTCTTCCCCGGCACCTGGGACTACAAGAACCGCAACTGGGGCTACCAGGTCAATCCGTTCCTCGACACGCCGATGTACCCGCGCGAGCACAGCGAGGCGGGTTGCGTGAAGTGTCACGCCGGACAGGTCGACATCGAGGGCGTGGAGCGCATCAACAAGGCCACGCACATGGTCGAGCTCCTCGGCTGCCACGCGTGCCACAAGATCAACAACTGGCGCTTCACCGACCTGCAGAAGCCCGGCCCCGCCCTGGACGGCATCGCCGAGAAGACTACGCCGGAGTGGGCGTTCCGCTGGATCGCCAGCCCGCAGCGTTTCCGTTCGACGACGCGCATGCCGGCCTTCTTCTACCAGCGCAACATGGTCGGCCCCTCGGTCCCCGCGGCCGAGCGCGCGCAGAACGTCAAGTACCAGGACGCCGAGATCCACTCGATCGTCACGTACCTCTTCGCCAAGTCGACGCGCCGGCAGTGGCCGGCCGGTCCGGCCGGCGACGTGGGCCGCGGCAAGGAACTGGTCGAGTCGATCGGCTGCATGGGCTGCCACATCTCGCAGGACACGATCAAGGACGAGAAGACCGGTGCGGTGCGCGTGGCGCGCCGCGACGACTTTCCGAACGAGCGCCACTTCGGCTTCAACCTCACCGGCGTCGGCACGAAGACGAATCCGAACTGGGTCTTCAACTGGGTCAAGAACCCGAAAGCCTACGACCCGCACGCGCCGATGCCGAGCCTCCGTCTCTCCGATCAGGAAGCGGCCGACATCACCTCGTACCTGATGGCGCTGCAGAAGCCGCGCTTCATGGAGCAGCCGGTCCGTCCGCCCGACGCGAAGGCCGTGCGCGAGCTGACCAAGGGCTACCTCATCGCCACGATGACGGACTCGGACGCGGAGACCCGTCTGAGCACGATGACCCTCCGCGCGCAGCTCGAGTTCCTCGGCCAGCGCACGATCGAGAAATACGGCTGCTACTCCTGCCACGACATCCGCGGCTTCGAGGGGCTCAAGCCGATCGGCACGGAGCTGACCACCGAAGGGTCGAAGAACATGCACCTCTTCGACTTCGGCTTCTTCGGCGACGCCACGCACACGCACGAATACAAGGCCGAGGATGGGAAGGAGGAGCATGTGCTCCACACCGTCCCGTCTTGGATCTACAACAAAGTCCGCAGCCCGCGCGTGTACGACGACCGCCGCACCAAGCCGTACAACGACAAGCTGAAGATGCCCAACTTCTACCTCACTCCCAACGAGGCCCAGATGATCACCAGCGTGATCCTCGGCCTGACGAAGGAGAAGGTAGGGGAGAACCGCCTGGCCGCACGCGACCCGCGCAGCCGTACCGCGGAAGAAGGGCGCAAGCTCATCTCGCAGAACAACTGCCGCGGGTGCCACATCGTGAACCGCCGCGGCCGCGCCATCGGCTCGCTCATCGACGACCCCAACTTCCTCCCGCCGGATCTGACGCCGCAGGGAGAACGCGCGCAGTCGCCGTGGCTCTTCAACTTCCTGAAAGACCCGACCGTGATGAAGGTCCGTCCGTGGATGCGCGTGCGCATGCCGACGTTCCAGTTCACCGACCAGCAGGCGGCGACGCTCGTGGCCGGCTTTGCCGCGGAAGGAAACGAGCAGCAGTTCGACACGCATCAGTTCATGACCCCGTCCGCGCAGAACGTCGCCATCGGACGGGAAGTGTTCAACATGCTGCGCTGTCAGCAGTGCCACGCGCTGACGCAGGTCGACCCGGCCAATCCGCCGGTGCCGAACGTCGCCGACACGCAGTCGCTGGCGCCGAACCTCACGCTCTCGAAGATCCGCCTGCGCCACGACTGGGTGGCGGACTGGATCCGCCGTCCCGATGAGATGATCCCGGGCACGCGCATGCCGACCAATTTCCCGCGGGACCCGCAGACCGGCGGCTTCCAGTCGCCGCTGGCCATGGCCATGGACTCCCCGCAGTTCGCCGCGCAGAAGGCGGCCCTGCTGCCGTACTTTGCCAACGAAGCGGCGCTGAAGAAGACCATGGGCGACGCCGTCGCGCTGACGAACTACATGCGCGACTACATCTGGTCCATCGGCATCGACCGCATGCGGCCGGCCGGCGCGATTCAGACGCCGCTCCGCCCCGTACCGACGCAACCACAACCCAGCACCCCGCCGGCGCCCGCCACCCTGGAAACGCGCCTGCGTTGATTGCCAAAGGAGAAATGATGTCGCTCAGGAAGGTTCTCAACCTGTTGTTCATGCTCATGCTCGTCCTCGCCGTTGCGTGCGGTGGCGGGAAGGAAGTCGTCGACGAGGAAGAGCTCGGAGAAGACGATCAGGCGCTGCAGACCGCGGCCGCCGAGAACACCGGTGGCGCGGCCGCCTCTGGTGGCACTCCCGCGGCGACGCCGGCGGCCGTTGCCGACGCGGCGACGCTGGCCGGCCTGGTGAAGTTCGAAGGCGCCGCGCCGAAGATGCCGGCCATGCAGATGGCGGCCGATCCGTTCTGCGCGTCGCAGCATCCGACTCCGGCGCCTGACGAAGAAGTGGTGGTCGGCGCGGGCGGCGAGCTCGCCAACGTCATCGTCTACGTCAAGAACGCTCCGGCGGGCGGCGCGAACACCACGCCGGCCGTCCTCGACCAGAAGGGCTGCAAGTACATCCCCCACGTCACCGCGGTGCAGGTCGGCCAGCCGATCCAGATCAAGAACAGCGACAACACGCTGCACAACGTGCACGCGATGCCGAAGGCCAACTCGCAGTTCAACGAGGGGCAGCCGGTGCAGGGCATGGTCTCCACCAAGAAGTTCGACAAGGTGGAGATGGAGCCGTTCCGCATCAAATGCGACGTCCACGGCTGGATGAAGTCGTACATGGCCGTGCTCCCGCACAGCTACCACAGCGTCTCGCAGATGAACGGCCAGTTCTCGATCGCCAACCTCCCGCCGGGCAACTACACGCTCGTCGCGTGGCACGAGAAGTACGGCCAGCAGGAACAGCAGGTCACCGTCGGCCCGAAAGAGCAGAAGCAGGTGACGTTCACGTTCAAGGGGTAGAACCGATGAGGTCTCAAAGTCTCAGAGTCTCAAAGGGGCTCGGGGCTTCTTTGAGACTTTGAGACTTTGAGACTTTGAGACTTTGCGACTCGTTTAGGGGAGGCACATGCCGCCGCAACGACAAATCCGGGTAGGCAACCAGTGGATGCGCGCGAAAGACGCGCAGCGCGCGCTCGAAGAAGCACTGCGCGTGCAGCGCGAGGAAGAAGCGGCGCACGGGCACGGGCCGCAGCAGTCGTTCATCAGCAAGTACGTCTTCTCGATCGACCACAAGTGGATCGGGATCCAGTACGGCATCACCTCGCTGACGTTCCTGCTGATCGGCTTCTCGATGATGCTGCTGATGCGTTATCAGCTGGCGTGGCCGGGCAAGCCCTTCCCGATGTGGATCGCCCAGTTCCTCGGCGCCTCCAACGCGCCGGGCGGGGTGATGCTCCCCGAGTTCTACAACCAGCTCGGCGCGATGCACGGCACGGTCATGGTCTTCCTGGCCATCGTCCCGCTGGCGGTCGGCGCCTTCGGCAACTACCTCGTGCCGCTCATGATCGGCGCGCCCGACATGGCCTTCCCGAAGCTCAACATGATGAGCTACTGGCTCTACCTGCCGGGCGGCCTGCTGATGATGGCCAGCTTCTTCATCCCGGGAGGCGCGCCGAACTCCGGCTGGACGTCGTACCCGCCGCTGTCGATCATCGCCACGCACGGGCAGACCATCTGGATCGTGGGCATGATCTTCCTGATCACGTCCTCGCTCCTCGGCTCGGTCAACTTCATCGTGACCATCTTCCAGTTGCGCGCGAAGGGGCTGACGTTCATGCGTCTGCCGTTCTTCGTCTGGGCGCAGCTCATCACCTCGTTCCTCCTCCTGCTGGCCTTCCCGCCGCTCGAGGCGGCGGCCGTCCTGCAGCTCATGGATCGCGTCGGCGGCACGAGCTTCTTCATGCCCAGCGGCCTCGTCGTCAGCGGCACGCCGCTCGAGCGCGCCGGCGGCGGCAACCCGCTGCTCTGGCAGCACCTCTTCTGGTTCCTCGCGCACCCCGAGGTCTACGTGCTCATCCTGCCGGGCATGGGCATCATCTCGGAGGTCATCGCCAACAACACCCGCAAGCCGCTCTGGGGCTACAAGTCCCTGGTCGGCGCGGGCGTGTTCCTCGGCTTCATGTCCTTCGTGGTCTGGGCGCACCACATGTTCCTCACGGGCATGGGCACGGCCATCAGCGCCTTCTTCCAGACCACCACGATGATCATTTCCATCCCCTCGGTGATCATCCTGACCGCGCTGCTCATATCACTCTGGGGTGGATCGATCCGGTTTACGGTGCCGATGCTCTTCGCGCTGGCCTTCCTGCCGATGTTCGGCATCGGCGGACTGACCGGCCTGCCGCTCGGACTGGCGGCGGCGGACATCCACCTGCACGACACCTACTACGTCATCGGCCACTTCCACTACGTCGTCGCGCCGGGGACGATCTTCGCGATGTTCGCCGGCATCTACTACTGGTTCCCGAAAGTCACGGGCCGGCAACTGAACGAGAAGCTCGGCAAGCTGCACTTCTGGGGCTCGCTGATCTTCATCAACGGGGTCTTTGCGCCGATGTTCATCCAGGGACTGGCGGGCGTGTCGCGCCGGCTGTACGACGGCGGCGCGCAGTACGCGCACGCCAAGCCGGTCCTGCACACGAACGTGTTCATGTCCATCTCGGCGTTCCTGCTCCTCGCGGCGCAGGTGCCGTTCATCATCAACTTCTTCTACAGCATCGCCAAGGGGCGCCGCGTCGGCTCGAACGTCTGGGATGCCACGACCATCGAGTGGGCAGCGACGACCTCGCCGCCTCTCGCGCACGGCAACTTCGCCGTCGCGCCGGTGGTCTACCGCGGTCCGTACGAGTACAGCGTGCCCGGACATCCGACCGACTTTTTTCCGCAGAGCGAGCCGGATGAGACATTGCCGGCTCCGGTGACGACAGGCGGCGGCATCCTGCCCGCGGGCGCGGTCGCGCAGAAGGAGAGCTGATGGACGCCCACGCTGGTACTCTCGACCCGCACGCCCACGCCGGTGGCGAGCACCACGAGATCGAGATTCCGTACACCGTGCACTCGCGCCCCGACACGGGCGTCTACAACGGCAAGCTCGGGATCTGGCTCTTCCTCGCCTCCGAGGTCATGCTCTTCGGCGCGCTCTTCTCGACGCTGATCCTGCTGCGCACCAGCGCGCCGAACTGGCCGCGGGGACAGGACATCCTGAACGTGCCCCTGGCCACCCTGAACACGTTCGTGCTCATCGCCTCTTCCGTCACGGTGGTCCTGGCCTGGGCCAACTTTCGCCTGGGCAATCTGCGCAAGGGGAAGCTCTGGCTCGGGGTCACGCTGCTGTGCGGCTTCGGCTTCATGATCATCAAGTCGATCGAGTACGCCACCAAGATCTCGCACAATCTCCTCCCGGCCACGAGCAACTTCTACGCGACGTACTACGTCATGACCGGCCTGCACGGACTGCACGTCCTCGGCGGGATGATCGTCTTCGCGTACCTGATCCTGACGGCGAACAAGTGGTACGGCGAGAAGCGCGAGCAGTTCACGAACCGCGTCGAGGTGACCGGCCTCTACTGGCACTTCGTCGACCTGGTCTGGATCTTCCTGTTCCCGATTCTGTATCTCCTGTAGGAGCGTGAAATGACGGACGACGCGCATCACCATCCGGTCCAGGGCGTTCCCAACCAGCACGCCGGCAACCCGCCGCACGAGCCGCTGGGGGAGCACGAGCACCCGACCCATCATCACGACCACGATCCGGCGCACGACAACAGCCCCGAGGCCATCCGCAAAGAAATCCGCAAGTACATGATGGTGTTCGGCGCGCTGGCCGTGCTGACCATCGTGACCGTGGCCATCAGCCGGCTTCACCTGCCGACGTGGCAGGCCATCGCCCTCGGGCTGGTCGTGGCCACCGTGAAGGGCACGCTGGTCGCGGCGTTCTTCATGCATCTGCTCTCCGAGAGAAAGCTGATCTACGCCGTGCTCGCGTTGACGGTGTTCTTCTTCGGGGTGATGATCTGGGGCCCGTGGCACCAGCGCAACAACGCCCAGAAGGTCTGGCCCGGCTACGATATGAACGCCAGCCAGCCTTCGCCGGCCACGCCGACCGAAACGCACGGCACCCCGGCGGGATCAGGACACTAGACCCATGTCACTGCGCGCCTTCCACATCGTCTTCGTCGTCGTGACCATCGTGCTGTCGCTGTACGTTGCGTTGTGGGGCATCCGCGAGTTCACCGAGGAGCGCAGCGCCACCGCGCTCACGCTCGGCGTGCTCTTCCTGGCCATGGCCGTCGGACTGATGATCTACGGCAAGAAGGCCTTCGCCAAATTGAGGGACCTGCCGTGATCCGCGCGTTCGCCGTTGCGCTGGCGCTGGTCCTGTTCGTCGCGCCCGAGGCGCTGGCGTGCGCCGTCTGCTACGGTGCGCCCGGCGATCCGCTGGTCAAGGGCGCCAACAACGGCATCATGTTCCTGCTGATCATCGTGGGGCTGGTGCAGATCGGATTCGTTGCAATGTTCTGGAGCTTCTGGCGGAAGTCGCGCGCACAGCGCAGCGTCCGGGAGTCGCTCCGTGTGATTGAGGGGGGATCGCGCTGATGAAGGAGTTCCTCGATTCCTGGATGCCTCCGAATTACTCGGCTCATGGAGGCGAGCTCGATGCGCTCAACCTGTACGTGCACTGGCTGATGCTCATCCTCTTCATCGGATGGGGACTGGTGTTCGCGTACATGCTGATGCGCTTCCGCGCTTCGAAGCAGAAGACCGCGTCGTATCACGGCACCAAGTCGCACGTGTCGAAGTGGGCCGAGATCGGCGTCTTCGCCGTCGAGTGCATCCTGCTCTTCGGCATCTCCATCCCGGCCTGGTCGCGTTGGACGCGGCGCCCCGAGGCGGCGAAGAACCCGCTCGAAGTGCGTGTGGTGGCGGAGCAGTTCGCGTGGAACGTCCATTATCCGGGGCCGGACAAGATCTTCGGCCGCACCGGCGCGAAGTTCGTCACCTCGTCGAATCCGCTGGGCATCGACCCGGCCGATCCGCACGCCGCGGACGACATCGCCTCGCTCAACCAGTTCCACATGGAGGTCAACCGCGACATCGTCGTGCGGCTGACCTCGAAAGACGTCATCCACAGCTTCTCGCTGCCGAACATGCGCGTGAAGCAGGACACCATCCCCGGGATGGAAATCCCTGTACACTTCAAGCCGTTGAAGGTCAGCGGCGGACCTGAGCCGTGGGAAATCGCGTGCGCTCAGCTCTGCGGACTCGGTCACTACCGGATGAAGGGTCAGTACCACGTCGAATCGAAGGCCGACTTCGACAAGTGGTTGTCCGAGCAGACCCCCGTGGTGGCCAGCATCGCCGGAACATGAAAGCCCTCGAGCCCATCAGAAATCCCCAACTGAATCAGACCCCTGTCTGGCTGCGCCGCTTCACCAAGCTCGTCGCGTTCTCGACTCTGTTTCTGATCTTCGCCGGAGCCATGGTCACCTCGACCGGCTCCGGCCTCGCCGTTCCCGACTGGCCGAACACTTACGGCTGGTTCATGTTCGCGTTCCCGCTCAGCAAGATGGTCGGCGGGATCTTCTACGAGCACGGCCACCGCATGATCGCCAGCACGGTCGGCTTCCTCTGCATCATCCAGGCGATCTGGCTGCAGCGCAGCGAGCCGCGCCGCTTCGTCCGCCGCCTCGGCTGGCTCTCCCTGGCCGCGGTCATCGTGCAGGGTCTCCTCGGCGGGATCACCGTGCTGCTGTTCCTCCCGAAGGCGGTGTCGGTGTCGCACGCCGCGCTGGCCGAGATCTTCTTCTGCATCAACGTCTCGATCGCCTTCTTCACCTCGCGCTGGCACTCCACTCTCTCCACAATGGAGAAGGGTGACGCGCCGGTCAAGATGGCCTGGGGCCTCACCGCGATCGTCTTCGCCCAGATCTTCGCCGGCGCGGTCATGCGTCACCTCGGCGCCGGTCTGGCCATTCCTGATTTCCCGCTGTCGTTCGGCCGGGTCATCCCCGTGTTCGCGACGCCGGAGATCGTCTCCGCGTTCGTCCATCGCGTGGGCGGCTTCGTCGTGGCCACGGCCGTGATCGCGATGGCGGTCCGCCTGCTGCGCTACGAGAAAACGCATCCGCTGCGCGGCCTGGCCAACCTGCTGCTGGTCATCGTGGCCGGGCAGGTGATGCTCGGCGCGTACGTGATCTGGAGCGGCAAGCAGCCGCACGTCACCAGCCTGCACGTCATGACCGGCGCCGCGACGCTGGCGCTGTCCGTGATTCTCACGCTCTCCGCGCGCACGCTGGCGTGGAAGAAGGCGCGCACCGATCAGCGCGCGTCGCTGATCGAGGTCGCGGCGTGACGTCGATCCCGGTCGAGGCCCGTCCGGGATTCGGCGCGCTGACGCGCGATTACCTCGAGCTGTCGAAGTCCCGCATCGTGTTCATGGTCGTGATCACGACCGTGGCCGGCTTCCTCTTCGCCGCGAAGACGGTCGACCCGATCCTGCTCCTGCACGCTCTGGTCGGCACCGCGCTCGTCGCCGCCGGCACGAATGCGCTCAATCAATACGTGGAGCGCGAGCACGACGCGAAGATGCACCGCACGCGCACCCGCCCGCTCCCCGGCGGACGGATCACGCCGCGCGCGGCGCTGGTCTTCTCCTCCGCCATCTCCGTCATCGGCACGCTCTACCTCGGACTGCTGGTCAACTGGTTGACCGCTTTCCTCG
Source organism: Thermoanaerobaculia bacterium (assembly GCA_036387915.1). Lineage (GTDB taxonomy): Bacteria > Acidobacteriota > Thermoanaerobaculia > Gp7-AA8 > Gp7-AA8 > QHVT01. The sequence goes on along the minus strand of DASVSV010000098.1, from coordinate 11,255 downwards.
GCGCGTTCACGCTGACCAGCTACATCTTCGTCTACACGCCGCTCAAGCGGATGTCGACGATCTGCACGATCATCGGCGCCATCCCCGGCGCGGTGCCGCCGCTCATGGGCTGGACCGCGGCCACGAATGAGCTGGGACTCGGCGGGTGGATCGCGTTCGCGATCCTCTTCCTCTGGCAGCTCCCGCACTTCATGGCCATCAGCTGGATGTACCGCGAGGACTACGCGCGCGGCGGCTTCCACATGCTCTCCGTGCAGGACGGCGACGGCGCGGCCGTGGCCCGGCAGGCCATCTACTACTCGCTGGCGTTGCTGGCGGTGAGCGTCACTCCGACCTTCTTCGGCCTGACCGGCATCACGTACCTGATCGGCGCGACGCTCTGCGGCGCGGCGCTGCTCGCGGCCTCGGTGCGCTTCTTCTTCGACCGCGGCCGCAACGCGCGCAGCCTCTTCATGATCTCGAATCTCTACCTCCTCACCGTGATGCTGCTGCTCGTCGTCGATGCGTCGTAGCGTCCTCTCTCTTCTCCTCGTCGCGCTCTTCTCCTGCGCGCCGAAGCCCGACCTGCCGAAGCTGTTCCCCGTCCCCAGCACCACCCTCGTCAACGAGCGCAGCGAGCCGGTGCAGCTCGACTCGATGAAGGGGGGCGTGACGGTCTACAACTTCATCTTCACCAGCTGCAGCGGCACGTGCCCCATCATGACCAACAACATGCGCGGGCTGACGCCGCTGGTCGACGACGAGGCGCCGGTGCGCTTCGTCTCCATCACCGTCGACCCCACGCGCGACACGCCGGCCGTGCTCTCACGCTACGCCGCCCGCGTCCGCAACGACCCGCGCTGGACGTTCCTCACCGGCGACCGCCAGGACATCGTCGACCTCTCGGTGAAAGGCTTCAAGCTCACCGCCGGCGACCCGATGCCCGGCGGAGAGGCGCTGCTGCACAGCTCCAAATTCGCCGTCGCGGACAAGGAAGGCGTGATCCGCGGCTACTACGACGGCACGGACGGCAGCGTGGTCAAGCAGGTCGCGCGGGTGGTGGACGTGCTGCTGGAGGAGTAGTTGCTGGTTGCTAGGCTCACAGTCTCATAGGCTCACAGTCTCATAGTCAATGCCGCACACACGACGATCCTCTCTATGAGCCTATGAGCCTATGAGCTTATGAGACTGCGAGGCGGAGCTGCACTAGGAACCAGCAACTAGAAACCAGCAACCCTTTCCAGGGATACACTGCGCCGCGAATGACGGCAGTCGAGTTCTTCCCTCCGCTCAACGCCACCCTGAACGCCCTCTCGGGCGTCTTTCTGCTCATCGCCTACCGATACATCCGCTCGACGCCGCCACGCGTGGCGCAGCACAGGCGGTTCATGCTCACGGCGTGTGCGACGTCGGTGCTCTTCCTGATCTGCTACGTCACGTACCACACCGTGCGCGGGGGCGTGGTCACGAAGTTCGCGGGGGAGGGGATCTGGCGCACGGTCTACCTGAGCATCCTCACTTCGCACACCATCCTGGCCGTGGTCATCCTCCCGCTGGCCATCCTCAGCGTCTGGAACGGGCTGAAGATGCGCGTGCCGCAGCACCGCCGCGTGGCCCGCTGGACGTTCCCGCTCTGGATGTACGTCTCGGTGACGGGTGTGCTGGTCTACTTCTTCCTCTATCATTGGTTCCCGTCCGCTTGACCCGAAACGAACGCCTGCGCGAGAGGAGCCTGTGTTGAATACCGTACCGCTGCTCGAGGGCGAGCTGGAGAAGAGCCCCTTCCGCCAGTTCGCGAAGTGGTTCGAGGAAGCGAAACAGCGACAGCCGCAGCAGTACGACGCCATGAGCGTGTCGACCTGCGGCGCCGACGGCGTGGTCTCGTCGCGCATGGCGTTGCTCAAGGGTTTCGGCGAGCACGGTTTCGTCTTCTTCACGAACTACAACAGCCGCAAGGGGACGCAGCTCAGCGAGAACCCGCGCATCTCGCTCTGCTTCTACTGGATCGCGCTGGAGCGCCAGGTGCGCGTCGAAGGCGTGGCCGTGAAGACGACCGCGGAAGAGTCGGACGCCTACTTTGCCTCCCGCCCGCGGGGCAGCCAGCTCGGCGCCTGGGCCTCGAGCCAGAGCTCGGTCATCCCCGGCCGCGGCGACCTGGATCAACGCTTCGCCCAGCTCGAAGCCTCGTATAAGGAACGCCAGATCCCGCGCCCCCCGCACTGGGGCGGCTACCGCGTCATCCCCGTCGAGATCGAGTTCTGGCAGGGCCGCACCGACCGCCTCCACGACCGCTTCGTCTACCGCCTGCGCGAGCCCAAGGACTGGATCATCGAGCGCCTGTCGCCGTAGCGACAGGGGACGACGGGAGGCGCCTCGTCCCTCTTATGGAGTGCGGCGGCCTGGCCGCCGCTTTTGTATTCGTGTGCATCCTGCCGAGACGCACCCACATGGCGAGTGGCTCCCGAATACGAAAGCGGCGGCCGGGCCGCCGCACTCCATAGGACTACGGCTTGACCGTCTGCACTTCGCCGACGTCGGGCGGGTTGCCGGTGATCATGCCCTTCACCACCTCGAACAGGACCACCGGCTGCGGCTTGTTCACTTCGAGGAACATGGCCAGGTCGATGTCGACGGCGATGAGGATGATGCGGGGGTCGTCGGGGGTGCCGTCCTTTTCGCCGCCTTCGTCGCCGAACCAGGCCCGCCAGTCGGGGGCGTAGAGCTCGTGGATTTTGGCGCGGTCTTCGACGATGCGCGCGGTCCCGGAGACCGAGACCCACTCCCGCGTGCGGTCCTTGTAGTAGGCCAGGTTGACGTGCGGGTCGTGGCGGATCTCGTCGAGCTTCTCCGCGTTGCGCCAGGTCACGAACCAAAGGTCCGCGCCGGCGGCCCGTTTCTGCGTCGCCATCGGCCGCGAGACCAGACGGCCGTCGTCGCGGCGCGTCGTGAACATGGCAATCTCCATGTCCGTGATGAGCTCGTGCAGTTTCTCTAATTTCTCGTCGGCCATGCCCGCACGGACCAGCAAAGCGATTGCCACGCGCGGCGCGATGGAGTATTTCCTTACGAATGAGCGAAAAGAAACGGGTGCTCTTTCTCTGCACCGGCAACGCCGCGCGCTCGCAGATGGCCGAGGGGCTGGCTCGTGAGTTTCACGGCGACGTGCTCGACGTGGTGAGCGCGGGCTCGCGTCCCGCGGGCTGGGTGCATCCGCTGGCGATCAAGGCGCTGGAGGAGATCGGGATCGACGCGAGCGCGCAGACGTCCAAGTCCGCCGATCAGTTTCTCAATCAGCCGTTCGACGCCGTGGTCACGGTCTGCGACTCCGCCGCGCAGGACTGTCCGACCTGGCCCGGCGCGAAGCGCATCGATCACTGGCCGATCGTCGATCCGTCGTTCGGCGACGACGATCCGGAGACACGGTTTCAACGCTTCGTGGAGACGCGGGATGAGCTGGAGCGGAGGATCGACGAACTGGTCGCGTCGTTGGCGTGATCGGAGCGGGAGAGACGACGGGAGGCCTCCGGCGGGCCGGTACGACCGGCGGTGCTTGTTGCTCTGCTTACGCACGCTCTCGCCACGAACATGTTTGGTCCCGAACCGCCCGGTTCGCGGAGCAACAAGCGCCGCCGGTCGCACCGGCCCGCCGGAGGCCCTTCGTCGTCTCTCCGCTCAGATCGCGCTGACGGCGTCCGGCACGAGCAATCGCAGCGATCGGGGGACGATCCTCACCCGCAGTTCTTCCGGGAGTGAGACCGGCTCGCCGTCGAGGTGCGCGGGGCCGGCGGAAGGGCGGCGGATGTGGACGTCGGTGCACTGCGCCGTGCTCACCGTGTTGGCCTGATGCAGCGTGCCCTGGAACAGGCGCGCGAGGAGGAGCGGCGCGGTGAGGACGGTGATGTCGTGCACGATCACGACGTCGAGCAGGCCGTCCTGCAGCGACGCCAGCGGAGCGATGCGCGCGTTGTTGCCGTACTGGCTGGCGTTGGCGATGGCGATCACGAACGCCTTCTCCCGCTTCGTCGTCCCGCCGCAACTCACCTCGTACTCCTCGGCGTGAAAATCGGCGAACGCGCGCAGGCCTTCCTTCACGTAAGTCTCGAGACCGCGCACGTTGCTGGAGGCGAAGCGGTCGGCGACGACGGCGTCGAAGCCCATGCCCATCACGCCGAGGAACGGCATCCCGTTCACTTCGGCCGTGTCGATGGTGACGATGCGCGCGGCGCGGCAGGCGTCGAGGGTCATGGCCGGATCGAGTGGGAGGCCGATGTGGCGCGCGAAGCCGTTGCCGGAGCCGATCGGGAGGATGCCCAGCGCGGGCGTGCGGCCGATGAGGCGCTTCGCGACCTCGTGCACCGTACCGTCGCCGCCGACGGCGAAGACGACGCCGACCTCTTCGCGCTCGGCGCGGTCGACGATGGCGTCGAGGTCTTCCTTCCGCTCGCACGACAGCACTTCGTTCTCGAAGGCGTCGGAGTTGCGGATCACCTCCGCGACGTCGAAGGTCCGCTTCTTTCCGGAGCGCTCGTTGACGATGAAGATGGCCTTCATCACTGACCGGCCTTGATGATCTCGGTGAGCACGGGCTTCAGTCCGTTGATGATGAATTGGACGCCGATTGCGCCGAGGAGGAGGGCCATCACTTTGGCGAAAACGGTGCGGCCGCGGTCGCCGATCCAGTGCGAGAGCGGCACGGCCGCGAGCAGCACGACGTAGCAGGTCAGGCCCACGCCGACGATGGCCAGCGTCACGGCCAGCTTCTGGTCGAAGCGCGGGTAAAGATTGACCAGCAGCATCGTGGAGGTGATGGCGCCGGGGCCGGAGAGCATAGGGATGGCCAGCGGCACGACGGCGATCGACGAGGGGTCGATCTCGGCCTTGACCACGTCCTTCTCCTGCATGCGCTTGTCGCCGCTGATGGCGCGGCGCTCGTCGTCGCGCACGAGCGTGTTCAGGGCGTTGGTGAAGAAGATGATGCCGCCCATGATCTGGAACGCGGGGACGGTGATGCCGAAGAACTGGAAGACCCAGTTGCCGGCCACGAGGAACGCGGTCAGGACGACGATGCAGGCCATCGACGCGACCAGCGCCACGCGGGCGCGGCCGGAGCGGGAGACGTCGTGGGTGAGGGTGACGAACGACGGGATCACGGCCAGCGGATTGACCATGGTGATGAGGGTGATGAACGACAGCAGCACGACTTTCGACAGCGGCACGGGGGGATTTTAGCCGCTGCGCGGAACGGCGCGTCCGCGCCGGCCGCTTTGTCATCCCGAGCGTGAGTCGAGGGACCTGGGCGGGTTGGGGTGGCCATGCGTTTGCGGCACGTGCTGCGCGTCCCTGCCCGCCCGGGTCCCTCGACTCACGCTCGGGATGACAGGACGGTGTCGGTGTCGAGGTCGATGTACCAGAGCAGGGCTTCGCAGGGGCGGCCGGTGATGGCGGTGATGGCTTCGGCGTATTTCGTGACCTGGCGGCGGTCCTTTTCCACGCGGGAGGGTTCGGGGGCGCCGCTCTTGTAGTCGATGACGGTGTCGTGGTCGTGCTCGCGGATGATGCGGTCGATGCGGCGTTCGACGACGGTGCCCTCTTCGAGGAAGCGGATCGGGAACTCGCGGCCGATGGTCTCGGCTTGGGTGATGCGCTGCAGCGTGGACGAGCGGGAGATGGTGGTGAGGCGGCGGCGGACGCGGACCACGGTGTCGTGGTCGGCGGCGGCTTCGAGGGCGAGTTGTTGCAGGAGCGGCTCGAGGTCCGAGCGGCCGTCCCAGAGCTCGAGTGTGCGGTGGAGGAGGATGCCCGCCGCCTTGTTGCGCGAGCCGGCGCGTCTGGCGGCGACTTCCGCGGGCGTGAGCGGTTCGTCGAGCGCGGCGGGGGCGATGCTGGTCCAGGGGACGAGCTCTCCGGCGAGTTCGGATTCGAGTGCGGCGTCGTGCAGGCGGTGGCGCGTGCGCTCGCCGGCGCCCTGGGCCTCGATCTTCTCGAAGGCCACGGGGCCGATCTCCGTCATGCGCACTTCGCGTCCGGCGTCGGGCCACGAGACTTCGCCGAGGAGCGAGAGGAGCGCTTTCTGGAAGCCGGTCTTGCGCTCCTTCGGGTTCATCACGAAGACGACGTCCGTCTTCGCGCGGGTCACGGCCACGTAGAAGAGGCGCAGCATCTCGGCTTCGTCGCGCTCTTTGGCGAGCTTCTTCAGCGGCTCGTCGCCGATGCGGCGGAAGTTGGCGGAGATGGAGTCGGGGCCGCCGGCCAGGACGATGCTGCGCGGCTCTTCGACGGTGAAGAGCTGCACGCCGTTGCCGCTGCTCGAGAAGCCGAGGTCGGGGAGGATGACGGTCTCGAACTCCAGTCCTTTGGCGGCGTGCACGGACATGATCCGCACCGCGTTCTGGGTCTCGTCGACGAGACTCGGCTCCATCTCCTCCGGTTCGCCGCGGCGCTGGGTGATCTCGTCGACGAACTGCTGCACCGAGCCGCCCTGGCGCTGGTCGTACTCGAAGGCGATGCCGCGGACGCGCTCGAGATGGGCGAGATGGCGATCGCCGTCCGTGGCCGCGTCGTAGATCCGTTCGATGCTGGTCGTCGAGAGCAGAAGGTCAATGAGTTGACTGATGGTGAGGTGGCGCGCCGCGTCGCGGAAACGCGCGACGTCTTCGCCGAACGTGCGCCAGGTGTCGTCCTGAGCAGCGATCTCGACATCGGTCAGCGCAAAGTACGGGGTACGGGCGGCGGAGATCTGCGCGCCGGCGTCGAACGGATAGGCGATGGCCCGCAGCACTGCCAGCAGATCAACCGGCGCACGGCGGTCGAGGAACGAGCGCGTCGGCGGCAGGACGTAGTCGATGCCGTAGCGGCGCAGCGTGTCGAGATAATCGTCGAGAACCGTCAGCCTGCGAAAGAGGATGGCGAAACGCTGCAGGTCGTTCGCTCCGCCGTCGCGATTCCGCAAAATCCACTCCGCGATGACCTCGGCCTCGGCAAAATAACGATCCGATTTCTCCTCGTGCTGCGCGTGCAGCAGCGTGACCCGCGCGTCGAGCTCGCGGCGCAGCTCGCGCCGCGCGGGACGCAGCGCGTGGTACGCGGGGCGGAAGACGTTCGGGTCGTGCGGCAGCTCGGGAAAAAGGCGCGCGAACATGGCGTTCACGGCGTCGAGCAGCGGCGGATCGCTGCGGTACTGGTCCGCGATGACCCGCCGTTCCGCACCGCCGCTGACCAGCTCTTCGGTCATGCGGTAGTACGTCTCCGGATCGGCGCGGCGGAACCCGTAGATCGACTGCTTCGGGTCGCCGACGACGATGGTCTTCCCCGCGACGTACGCGCCGGACGCGTCGCGCGCGAGGCGGTCGATGATGCGCGCCTGCGTGCGATCGGTGTCCTGGAACTCGTCGACGAAGACGTAGTCGAACTGCGCGCGGGCGCGGGTGAGCACGTGCGGATCGTCGAGCAGCGCCAGCGTGCGCAGGAGCAGGTCGGCGAAGTCGCCGACGCCGAGCTGGCGCTTCTCCTCGTCGAGATAAGCGAGGAAGCGGCGCGTGAGCGACACCAGCGCCATGCCCGCGCGATGTGCGGCCAGGCGGTCGTAAGCGGAGTCGCCGGCGCTGCCGGAGCGCAGCTCGCTCATCGGCTCCTTCAGCGCGCCGCAGCCGGGGAGCTTGACCTCGCGGATGCTGGAGGCGATCGGCTGAAAGTAGTCGATCCACTGATCCATCGTGCCGCCGTTGAAGGGCGTGGAGCGCACGTACTCCGCGACGCGAGCGGCCGCGGGGTCTTTGCACGACGCAACGTCGCGGCGGATCCAGATCAGCGCGTCGGTGAGGCGCGGCACGACGTCTTCTTCGAAGTCGCCGAAGTCGTACGCGGTCTCGTTGAGCAGGTCGCGCCGGTCGATCAGTGTGAGGATCAGATTGCGGATCTGGAAGAGGTAGCCCGCGTGCGCGAAGAGCAGCTCCCACTCGCGCACCACTTCCTCCGACGGATTCACGCGCGTCTCGGCGTCGAGCCACGCGTCGTACAACTGGCCGTAGAGCAGCGAGCGCTCGAAGCCTTCGATGATCTTGAACTGCGGGTCGAGTCCGGCCTCGATGGGAAAGCTGCGCAGGAGCGACTGGCAGAAGGAGTGGATGGTCTGCGAGCGCAGCGCGTCGATGTTGGCGAGGTGGTGGGCAATGGCGGCGCGCTGCGACCGCTCGACGCGCACGAGCGGGTTCGGCGAGTTGGGCGGCCACGTCTCCGCGCCCGCGGCCAACTCTTCGAGCGCAATGCGAATGCGGTCGGCGATCTCGCCCGCCGCCTTTTCGGTGAAGGTCATCAGCACGATGCGCTCGGGCGCCAGCTCCGCCCGAGCCAGCATCAGCTTCAGCACCTCCGCCACGATGGCCGTGGTCTTGCCGGTGCCGGCGCCGGCTTCGATGACGATGTTGCGGCCCGCGGTTTTCGCGGGCGGGGCAGGGGCGAACGTGAACAGCTGCTGCTGCATCAGCGCGGACCTCCGAGGAGCGTGCGGGGGTCCTTGTGCTGCAGGACGGCGTAACGCTCGTCGAGGTCGTGCCGCGTGCGGCAGGAGTGATTCACCGGGCAGTACTTGCAGGAGTTGAAGTCGTCGTCCTCGTTGGGAAACGCGGGGAACGTGCCGCTGAGGATGGCTCGGATGAAGATCGTCAGCGTCTCGAGCAGCGCGTCGCGTTTCTCGTGCAGCGCAAACGCGAACTTGGCCGGCTTGATGTCGCCGAGGACGAGCGGCTTGATGGTGCCGCTGACGCTTTCGGCGTCGGCGCGGAAGAACTCCGCGACGGCCATCGCATAGAGCGCGAGCTGGAGGCGCACGCCGCGGTCGATCTTCTCGCCGAGGTTGGCGTGACGGAGGGCCTTGCCGGATTTGTAGTCGACGATGCGGAAGCGGCCGTCGCCGGTGTCGATGCGGTCGACGGTCCCTTCGACGCGCACCGGCGCGCCGCCCGCTTCGACGACGTACGGCTCGGGATGGTCGGCCGGCGTCTTGTGCTTGGCGCCGAAGCGGTACTCGAAGTGCCGCGGCACGAGGTTGTTCGCGAGGAGGTCGGCGATGTCGCTGGTGACGAAGTCGCGCAGGAGGCGCTTGGTGGCGCGGCGCTCGATGTCACGCACGGTGCGGTTGAACGGCGGCGCGACGGACTCGTAGTCGTCGAACTGCTCGTCGATCAATTCGTCGAGGCGGCGCGTGAGTGCGTCGGGCAGCGGGACGCGCAGCTCGGTCTCGTCGAGCGAGCGGTAAAACTTTTCTAGGACGCGGTGATCGAGGCTGCCCTTCTCGCGATGGTGGATCTGCAGCTCGCGCTCAGGATGGTCGATGTCCTCGACGCGCAGGATGTGCTTGAGCAGGAACTTCTGCGGACACTCGCCAAAGTCTTCGAGCTGCGTCGGCGAGAGGCGCAGGGTCTCGGGATCGATGGGTGGGAGGTAGCCGTCGAAGGGGCTCCGCGTTCCAGTCTTCACGAGCAGCTGCAGTTGGCGTTGCTGGTTGCTGGTTGCTGGTTGCTGGTGCCTTGACGCACTAACAACCAGCAACGAGGAACCAGCAACGTTCCGCACGAACCGGGAGGGGCGCAACACCTTCCCGAATCCATCACCGCTCGCGAACGAGAACATCACCCGTTCCGCGACGAGCAGCGAGAACAGCAGCTCCTCTTCCTCGCGGCCGTCGCCGATTTCGCGGAGGGCGAGGACGCGGCGGTCGGAGTCGGGGAGGAGCGGGTCCTCGGTGCGGCGTTGCGGGAAGACGTCGTCCTGCATGCGCACGGCGAAGAGGTGCGTGAAGGAGCGGCCGCGGAAGCGGAGCAGTTCGCCGGCCCAGACCAGAGGGCGGTTGGCGGTGCGTGGGGCGGAGAGGGACTCGTGCTGCATCGCGTCGATCACGTCGGCGTCGATGACGTCCGCGGCAATCGCGCGGGGCGTGCGTTTGAAGAGCGACGCCACTTCGTCGAGTCTCTCCGCGGCCATCAGGTCCTCGTCCGTTTCGATGCGGAAACGGCTGGCCAGCTGTGCGAGATCGAGTGACGCGGTCAGCTCTTCGAGCTCGGCGACGAGGGCGATGTAGTCGTCGACGACGCGCGGGCGGTTGCGCATGCGGCGCAGCTCTTCGCTCGTGCCGCCGGCAATGCGGGCGCGGCGCGTGGCGGCGTCCGCGGCGTCGACGTCGATGCGTGTCTGCGTGCGCAGGCCGTCGCGGACGAGGCCGAGGACTTCGGTGCGGGGGAAGCTGCGATCGCGGAGGCGGAGCAGGGTCAGCGCGCCGCGGCCGATGCGGTGGGCAGTCAGCGGGATGTCTTCGGTGAGCGACGTCCGGAATCCATGCTCCTCGGCGAAGCGATTCAGCAGTCGCGCGTCGTACGGTTCGAACGATCGGGCCACGATGCCGATCTCTCGCGCGGGCGTGCCGTTCGCGAGCAACGCCGCGACGTGCGCGCAGACGTCGCGCAGCTCGTCGTGACGGGTGTCGTAGGTGTGGAGGACAGGCGAGGCGGCCGGTACAGCCGTCGACGGACAGGCTTGCCGCTCCTCCACGTCGAGCGCGTTGATGAACCTCTGCGCGAAGGGGGCGTCCGAGGGGATCCAGATGTCCGCGATGCGGCCGGCGCGGAGGAGCGCCTGCGTGAGCTGCAACTGCGCGCCGGTCATGTCGTAGAAGCCGGCCAGCAACTGCGGCTTCACGCGTTCGTCGACGAGCCGCGTCGCCATCAGCAGCAGATCGGCGGGATCGATGACGCGCATCCGCTCGAGCACGCGCTCGTACTCGCTCCACGTCTTGGCGGCCAGCTCGGTGCGGCGCGGATTGCGCACGCCGCGGCGATTGCGTCGGGTGAAGTCGGCGAGGGTGATGCCGCTGTCGCGCACGTCGCGATACGAGCGCTCCAGCATCGCGGCGATGCCGCGGCTGGTCATCATCGGATCGTCGATCGAGCGGACGGCGATGCGCATGGCCAGACGGCGTTCGGCTTCCGACGCCACGCGCGGCGTCTGCTGATTCGCGGTGAGGAGCTGGCGGGCCAGCTCTTCGAGCGACTGCAACCGGAGGCCGGCGATGCCGTTCGGCAGGCGCGTCAGCAGTTCGGCGGCGATCGCATCCGCGGCGCCGCGTGAGGGAACGATGACGTCCTCATCCCATGGAGCGAGCGGGTCGCATCCCGAGCGTGCCGCGGCCAGGCGGGAAGCGATCTCGGTGGCGATGTCTCGGTAGGATCCGAACCGGAGGGAGGGCATCGAAGTCGTTCCGATTGTAACCGGTGCGACCGGTAGCG
>DASVSV010000097.1:0-18138 GCA_036387915.1 Thermoanaerobaculia bacterium | reverse complement strand
GCGCTTGTTGGCCTGGCCTGAACGCACACCTGTCTACGAAACCCGTCTTTGCGCGACAACATGACTCCACTAAGCGCCGCCGGTCGCACCGGCCCGCCGGAGGCCTTTCGTCGTCTCCTTTGCGTGGCTACAACGCTAGCTCGCGCGCTGCTCCGCGTGGGCGCGCCGTGCGGCCACGCACCCGGCGACGAGCTCCGTCAGCTCGGTGACGTCGAACGGTTTGCGGACGACGGCCTGCACCATCTCGCCGGGCAGCGCCGGCCGTTCGCGTTCGGGAAACGCGGTGACCACGACGATGACCGGCTTGCGATCCTGCGGCTGCTGCCAGGTCTGCAGTTCGGTCAGCACGCCGGAGCCGTCGAGCTGCGGCATCATCAGGTCGAGCAGCAACACCGAGTAATCGGTGGTCTTCAACTTCTGCAAGGCATCCACTCCATGACTGGCGTCGTCGCAAGTCAGCCCGGCATGCGTCAGTGCGGTGCAAAGCAAGTTGCGGATTGCGTCATCGTCATCGACGATGAGTACGTCTTTCGATTTGTTCGAGGCCATCGGTTCCCCCCCTTGTGACGCGCGATCGCGCCGAGGAACACGGCGGCTGGCTTCGATGGCAGGGCTGGTCTTCGGGCGAAGGCCGAGCATCGGAAGTAGCGGCCGGAGAGCCACCCTACTCCTGCTGCCGCGGAAAAGAAACAGGCCGGTGTGTAAGCTTTGCCGGGCATTTCAATTTTGACCCTGCTCGGTACCGGCCTCGGTTCGTTGCTCGTTGCTCGGCGACGGTGATGTCTCGCCAGAACGCACCCCTGCCGAGCAACGAGTAACGAGTGACGCGCTTACCGAGTCCGCGCGGCGGAGGTGACGATCGCGGCTCACCCACGAGCCGTGACGCGCGCCGCGATCACCGCCGACACGATCGAGACCGCGACGAACGCGAGGAACATCACGAACGCGGTACCGACACCGACGCCGGTCGCGAACGGGTTGGTCCGGCCTGATGAGTCGGAGAGATAGAGCTGCAGCGCGAGCGGAAACGGCACGCTGACGACGAACCCGCCGGCCAGCCCCGCGGCCGCCCCGACCCCGGCCGCCTCATCCACGTCCTGCTCACCGTTCGCGCGACGGGTGGCGAAGATCGCCGCCACCGCACCGGCCGCAATCGGCATGAACAACGCCGCGACGGCAAACGCGGGAGTCTTCGCCGGCATGACCACCAGCCCCGCCGCGATCAGTCCCGCGACCACTCCGATCACCACTGCCCGTTTGCGCACGCGCGGATCATAAACGCCGCACTCCTTTTAAGAGTGGTCTTCACACGAGCGCGGATCAACGCGTGCGTAGCACGCCAAAGAAAATAGCCCCCGGCTTCCAGCCGGGGGAGCGCGAGGCCCATATCTCCAGCCCGCGTAGCGGGCGGCAGGTCACGTTCACAAGTACTTCTCGTTCGGCGAGATCCCGAGCGCCTTCACCCCGCGAACGGTGATCTGTCGCCCGCTACACGGGCTGGTACCAGGGACACGATTGTTCCCCCGGCTGGAAGCCGGGGGCTATTTTCTTTCAGCGTGCTACGCACGCGGTCGAGCTCACTGAACTGACGACCCCTGCTCCTGAATACCGCCCGTCCGTCGCGGTGGTAGATTGTTGCCATGAGCGTCATCGAACAGGCTGTTCCCACCCGTTATCCCGACGTGCGCAATTACATCGGCGGCAGCTTCGTCGAGGCTTCCGGCCGCGACCTGCTGGACGTGATGAATCCCGCGGACGGGAGTGTGCTGTCGCGGGTGCCGCTGTCCGGCATGACCGAGATCGACCGCGCGGTCGCGGCGGCGCAGCAGGCGGCGCCGGGATGGAGCGCGACGCCGATCAAGGAGCGCGTGCAGGTCTTCTACCGCTACAAGGCGCTGCTCGAGCAGAACATCGACGAGCTGGCCGCGCTGGTCACGGAAGAAAACGGCAAGGTGAAGAGCGAGGCCGCGGCGGAAGTCTTAAAGTCCGCCGAGCTGTGCGAGTTCGCCTGCTCGCTCCCGCAGATCGTGCCGGGCGAAGTGCTGGAGGTGTCGCGCGGCGTCGAGTGCCGGGTGGAGCGCTATCCGGTCGGCGTCGTGGCGTCGATCACGCCGTTCAACTTTCCGAACATGGTTCCGAACTGGACGATCCCCAACGCCATCGGCCTCGGCAACTGCATGATCCTCAAGCCGTCCGAACAGGTGCCGCTCAGCAGCGGCCGCATCGCCGAGCTGCTCAAAGAAGCCGGCCTGCCGGACGGCGTCTTCAACGTCGTGCACGGCGGACAGGACACCGTCGAGGCGATCTGCGATCACCCCGGCATCGACACGATCAGCTTCGTCGGCTCGACGCGCGTGGCCAAGATCGTCTATCGCCGCGGCTCCGCGAACCTCAAGCGCGTGCTGGCACTGGGCGGCGCGAAGAATCACCTCATCGTGATGCCGGACGCGCAGCCGGATCTCACCGCGCCGAACGTCGTCGCCTCGATGGCCGGTTGCGCCGGACAGCGCTGCATGGCCGCGTCGGTGATGATGGCCGTCGGCGCGACGGACCACATCGTCGACCGCATGGCCGGCCTGGTCCGAGGCATGGTCCCGGGCGTCCACCTCGGGCCGGTGATCTCGAAAGCAGCCAAGGAGCGCATCGAGCGTTACATCACCGAAGCGGAAGAAGGGGGCGCGAAAGTGCTCGTCGACGGCCGCGGCTACACGGTGCCGGGACGGGAGAACGGCTACTACGTCGGCCCGACGCTCATCGACCACGTCACGCCCGACATGCGCATCGCGCAGGAAGAGATCTTCGGACCGGTGATGGTGATCATCCGCGCGAACGACGTCGACGAAGCCCTGGACGTGCAGCAGCGCTCGAAGTACGGCAACGCCGCGTCGGTCTTCACCGAAAGCGGCGGCGTTGCGCGTTACGTGATGGAGAAAGCGAGTGCGGGGATGGTCGGCGTGAACGTCGGCGTGCCGGTGCCGCGCGAGCCGTTCGGCTTCGGCGGCTGGAACGACTCGAAGTTCGGCGTCGGCGACATCACCGGCCGCGGCTCGATCGAGCTCTGGACGCGGTCGAAGAAGATGACCACCAAGTGGAACAAGGAAGCCGGGACGAACTGGATGTCGTGACCTTTTCAGGGCGGAGGGCGCGGGGCGCAGGAGCAAGAAGCCTCGGCGCTACTGCGCCCTACTCCTGCGCCCTGCCCCCTGCGCGCTGCGCCCTGATCCAAATCACAGCCGCTCGAAGAACGTGTCGACGTTTCCGCGGCCTTCGACCGGGACGGCGTGCATCCGCAGGCCGCGGCTGGTGAGTGAGCCGGAGAGCCGCTTCGAGCTGCCGTCGTCGAAGCTGGCGCTGGCGGTGAAGGTCGAGCCGTCGACGGCGATGGCGTTGAGCACGGCCACGCGTCCCATCTCTACGTAATTGCCGCGGAGCGATCCGTCGGCGGCCACTTCGAGCACGAGACCGTAGGACTCACTCGGACCACGATAGCTGCCGGCGACGTCCTGTTTCGACTCTGCATACGACGTGACGGCGACCACGAACATCAGTACTGCTGCGAACTTGCGCATGAGCATGTCCTCCACATGCAGATACGCGCGACCATGCGGAAAGTTGGGCTGGCGCTGTAAACCTTTTGTCAGCCGGTGTGACGCGCGCGCAGCCGTTCGAGCAATTGTTCCGGCGTCGCCTCGAACGTCATTGCGATGTTCGGCGCGTGAATGGCGTCGTGCAGCGTGCCGCCCATGTCGTCGAGGATCGCGCGCAAGGACGACGCGGTCCAGAGCTCTTCGGTCGCGGAGATGAAGTGATCGGTGACGTCGCAGTTCGCGTCGGTGCGGCCGGCGGTGGTGGTCAGGAAGACGAGCACGCGCTCGACCGCGGCGGCGAGCACTTCGTCATCGCCGCCGAATGCGTCGTAGACGCCGTGCAGGAGCGGCTCGAGCTCGCGCGAGGCGCGGCGGAAGCGCACTGCCGATCGCCACAGCGCCGCGAACTCACTCATCTTTTTCTTTGAACACCGTGTCGATGGCCAGGCCCGCGGCGAGGAGGAGCTGCGCGGTCTCGCGGTTGCCCGCGGCGGCGTCGCTGAGGCTGATCACGTACGTGTCGGCGGTGGTGAAGAGCTCTTTGCCGAAGCCGGCCCACTTCTTCGTCACGCGGCCGAGCTCCTCGCCGGCGCTGCCGAGGAGCTGGAAGTTCCAGCCCTTCCAGTCGCCCTTGACGCTGCCGATCTCGCGGTCCTGCATGTCGAAGATCCGGAACGACGGACCGATGGAGAGCGCCTTCGCGCGGAAGTAGCCGAGCTCGCGCCCGCCGGCGGTGACGTGCACCTTCGGGCGGAACAGCGCCACGCCGCGATGGATGGAGAGCACCGGCGGCGAGCCTTCGCGCTCGTACACGTTGACCACCGTCGGAAACCAGTGATTGTTCATCACCAGCCGGAGGTACTTGATGATGCCGGGCGGCTCCTCGATGGCGATGCCGATCGGCTGGCCGGTCTCGGGATCGAGAAGGTCGTAGGTGCTGGCCAGCTTCATGAGGCCGGCGCGTTCTTTGACGACGTAAGTCCTGCGATCGAGCATGCGCGCAAGTATGAACGAAAGCGGGACGCAGGGCGTGGCTTCAGCCCGCCCTCCCCGCCCCGGGGGGGGCGGGCTGAAGCCGCGCCCTGCGTTTTCAGAACGGTCCGACGGTCAGAATGTTTCTCGCGTAAACATCCCACAGCCTGCCCAGGAAGAACGCGCCGAAGCGGGTGAGCGCGGCGGTGCGCTCGCCCAGCGTCGGCCCCTCGGTGCGGAAGGACGCGAGCTGCTTCGCGAAGTCGAGCATGGAGATGCGGATGATGCCGGCCGCGCGCACGTTCGCGCCAGCCTCGCCGTCGTGCTCGACGTGGCCGTCGTAGATCTTCACGAAGAGCGTGGTCGTGTCGGCCCAGACGTCGGGACCGGCGTCTTCCTCCACGTCCTTGAAGCCGCTGAGCGTGAGCGGCTCGTTCGACGAGCTGGTGAAGTGGATGCGGTAGAGCATCTTCTTGCGCGTCGGGTCGCCCTCGTCGACGAAGAGGTTGAACACGCCGCGGTCGATGGGGCGCCGCTCGCCGAACGGCGACGTCACCCAGCCGTCGATCGTGGCCGCGTGATCGGGGTCGGAGATGAAGCGGTTCACGCTCTGCACGCGGATGTTCATGTGGCACTGCGTGTAGCCGTTCTGCTGGCGCCCGAGTTCGTATCCGCGCTGCGCGTCGCGCTCGCCCGGCGCGACGTAACCTTTCATGTCCTCGGTGAAGCGGAGGCTGGTCGGCGCGGTCTCGATCTGCAGCGGCACGTCGCCGGATGCGGCCTGCACGGCGATGCCGTTCGCGGCGCACCATTCGCGCGCGGCGACGACGCCGCGGTTCACGACTTCGCTGACGCGGTCCTTACTGAAGTTGATGAGGTAATGCAGCGGCACCTCGGCCGAGAGCTCGCGCACGGTGATGTGCCGGTCGAACTCCGCGTGACGCCCTTCGGCGATGGCGCGGTTGCTGGCCTCGATGCGCGCCACGACCTGGTTGTAGCGGCCGTTCGCCGCGGCCTCGATGATGCCGAAGTAATTGCCGATGAACCCATTCGACCACTCGCCGCGGCGGCTGACCGTCCAGATCACCCAGAGCTCGTCCGCGCCGCGGCGGATCGCCTCCTCCAGATTCGCGTCGGTGTTGAACACCGAGTCGATGTACGTATCGCCGTCGATCTGCACGGGCGGGAACCACATCGGCAGCGACACCGAGGCCACCAGCAGGTCCTCGGTCATGTCCTTCGGCTCGACCACGCGCAGCTCGTGCTTCGAGAAGTTGTAGACGTTGAACGTGGCGGCGCGGTTCGAGGCGCGGATCTTCGTCCAGTCGAGGCCCCAGCGCGGAAAGACGTTCCTGCGATAGCGATCGAGCTCGAACAGCGACTCGCCCCAGAACAGCTTCACGAACTCCGACCAGTTGATGTCGACGCCGAGGAGCGGATCGACGTTGCGCCAGGCATCGGCGATCTCCGTGCCGCTCATCCCCTGCGCCCACATGGCCAGGTTGAAGCAGCCGCCGCTCGCGCCGTCGGCGTGGTCGAACTGCAGTCCCGCCTCGTCCAGCCAGACCTGCAGCACACCGGCCTGAAAGGCCACCTTCACTCCGCCGCCGGCCATGATCAGCGCACGTTTGGTCATGCTTTCCTCCAGGTTGTCAGGATGTGGTCCGCGGTGCGATCGGCCATCGCGGCGATGGTCAGCGACGGATTGGCGCCGACCGGTCCGGGCATGACCGAGCCGTCGGCGACGTAGAGTCCCTCGTACCCGAAGACCTTGCCGTACGAATCGACGAAGCCGTCTTCCGGAGTGGCGCCCATCGGGCAGCCGCCGAGCGGATGCACGGTCACGACGCGCTTCAGATACCAGAGCGGGTTGTCCTGGAAATCGGCGTGGAGGAACTTCGCCAGCTCTTTCATCTTCGAGCGCAGTCCGTCGAAGTAATGCTTCGAGCGGTTGATCTTCCAGTCCAGCTGGAGGAACTCTTTCTTCAGCGTGAGATTGCCGTCGGCGATGTCGCGTCCCATGCCGAGGATGGGGAACGAGCTCGCGGCGAGATCGCATTTGCCGAAGAGGGCGCTGAGCTGCTTCGAGATATCCGCGCGCGGATCTCGCGAGAGCATCGAGCGTACGCGCAGCCAGCCGAACCGCATCGCGCGCTGCACCAGGCCCGGCACCTGACTGAACTCGATCAGCCAGTTGATGAACTCCGGATGGCCGCCGTCCTCGATGTAGTAGCCGCGGCGATCCGACTGCGGATCGTCCAGCGTGTCCTTCGCGCGCAATGCGGCGGTGATGACCGGCGCGCGGCTCGGATTGATGTTGTGTCGCACGGCGGTCTTCGGATCGGTACAGCGCATCAGGAATCCGAGGAGGTCGCCGTTGCCGCAGAACTTCGTGCCGAGGTGCTCGTTGAACGCGGGGAAGGCGGCGCGGTTGCGCAGCATCAGGTAACTCGAGCCGAGCGTGCCGGCGGAGACGATCAAGCGATCCGCGGTGATCTTCGTGCGCGGCAGCTCCGTCTTCCGTTTGCGCCCTTCGCTGTTCTCATCGTGCTTCACGTACTCGATCTCATAGCCGCCGCCCGCGCGAGGCCGGAACGCCTTCACCTCGGACAGCACGCCGATCAATGCGTTCGCGCGTTTGGCCGCGGAGATGTACGTGTAGTCGAGCGAGTTCTTGCTGCCGTAGTTGCAGCCGACGTCGCACTCGCCGACCAGCATGCAGGTGAAGCGCTGCGCGCGGTGATAGTTCTCATGCTCCTCGGTGATGAGCTGTCCGGGAACGGGATGCGCCGGATGATTGCCGAACGTGACCGCCAGCGGCGGCGTGTCGAAGGTCAGCCCGAGCTCGCCCGCGGCCTCCTGGAAGGCCCGCGTTTTCCAGGTCGTGTTGTACGGCGAATGATCGATCGGATAACGCTGCGGCTTCATCATCTTCTCGACCGCGTCGTAATGCGGCTCGAGGTCGGCGCGCTGCACGGGCCATCGCTTGCCGTCCTCCTCGAACCATTTCTCGTCCTTGCGCAGCAGGACGTTCGCGTAGATCAGCGAGCCGCCGCCGAGGCCGGAGCTGACCAGGGCGTTGATGCCGGAGAAGGCCCAGACGCTGTACATCCCGAACAGCCCCTCGCTCGGGTCCCAGAAATTCGTGCGCATCCCCGCGGGGCTGCGCGGAAACGATCCCGGCGGATAAGCCTTGCCACGCTCCAGCAGGCAGACGCGCATCCCCGCCTCGGCCAGCCGGTACGCGACGACGGAGCCGCCGAAGCCGGAACCGACCACCACCGCATCAAAGTGCTCGCTCATGAACGATCTCCTTCATGGGAGTGTCTCCATGATGCGTTTTCCCTACCGTTGCCGGTTGCTGGTTGCTGGTGCGTTGTCGCGCTGAGGCACCAGCAACCAGTAGCCAGCAACCACTACCCCTGAGTTGGTTGCCCGCGAAATCAACGCGCAGTTGCGACTCGCGCAGCGTGAGCCGAACGTAGGACGTGGCTTCAGCCCGTCCCGAGCGCGCACGCTACGCGGAGGGTGAAGGCGCACGAGGGGGGGCTGAAGCCGCGTCCTACGTTTACCGCTTGTGCTTCGCTTCGATCTTCGCCAGGCCGGCGTCGAGCGTGGCGCGGTCGAGCCAGCGGCCGCGCACCATCACGCCGGAGATCTTCGACACGTTGTTGATGTCGGTCAGAGGATTGGCGTTGACGAGCACGAGGTCGGCGCGTTGTCCGGCCGCGATCGTGCCGAAGGCATCCTGCTTCGCGAAGTACGAGCCGACGTTTACCGTGCCGCTCTTCAGGATCTCGAAGTTCGACATCCCCGCGTCGCGCATGCGCAGCAGCTCGCGGTGCAGTGAGAAGCCGGGGACGCTGAACTGCTGCGGCGCGTCGGTGCCCATCAGGATGCGCACGCCGCCTTCGTGCAGCGCGCGGAGGATGCGCGTGCGATTCTCGATGACGTTCTTCGCCGCCTCGCGCGGCATCTGCGACAGGCGCGCGGTGTACGCGGCCGACCACTGATTGACCGCGTTCGCGGGGACGTACTTCAGTTCCGGATACGCCTTCAGCGTCTCCAGCGGAATCGTGTTGAAGAGCACTTCCCAGAGCGCCGACGTCGGCACGATCCAGACGCCCGCGTCCTTCGACTTCTTCACGATCGCGGCGAGCTTCTTCGCGTCGACCGGACCCTGATCGGCTTCCAGCAACTCGGCGTAGCCGTCGATGTGGTCGAACGTCTCCTGCCCCATCTCGATGGCGTGCTCGAGGCCGACCGGTTCCGGCACGTGCCCGCCGAAACGGATGCCGACCTCTTTCGCCGTCTTCGCCATCGCGTCGTACTCCTGGCGCGTCAGGCCGGGATGCACCTTCAGCAGGTCCCATCCTTCCTTCTTCTGCGCGCGCACTTTCTCGATGGCCTGCTCCGGCGAGTTGACGCTCTGCCCGTTGAACGACGGTCCGGCCAGATAGAGGTTCGGCGCGACGATCTCGCCGCGCTTCGACTTCTCGCGCAGCTCGAGCTGCCCCTCGTGACCGAGCATGCCGCGCACCGTGGTGATGCCGCTCGCGACATAAAGGAACAGCGTGTCCTCGGTCGCGCCATTCGGCGCATTCGCGGGCGGCACGTGCCCGTGCATCTCCGCGAGTCCCGGCATCAGGTACTTGCCCGTGCCGTCCACCACCTTCGTCCCGGCCGGCATCTTCGCGAGCCGCGTCGAGACCGACTCGATCTTCCCGTCGCGGACGATGACGTTCTGTTTCTCCAGCACCTTCGGTGACGTCATGGAGATGACGTTCACGTTGCGAAAGACGACCGTTTCCGCGAGTGCCGGGACCGCGAGGAGGAGCGAAAGGACCAGTGCGCGCATGCGCGCAGAGTAGCGGCGGTCCACTACTCTGCGCGCAACGTTTTCGTGTCAGCGCTGGAAGTAGCCGGTGACGTCGACGATGAAGTCCTGCGACGCGGCGTCCGTGATCGCGGTGACGGCACCGGTGGGCGAGAGGCCGAGGACCGAGCCGGTCGCGCGCGTCCTGCCCGTGCGATAGCTGACCGTGTTCGTCCCCTGCCACGCCGCGCCGGCCGGATAGAACGCGAGGAAGCCGTTCGAGGCGGGCGTGACGGCGGTGACGTTCGCGGCGACCGCGGTCGCGCCGAACGGCACGCCGCAACGGCCGGCGACCTGGATCGTGCGCGGAGCGGTGCTGCTCACCGCGCCGCCGCCACGCGTATCGATCAGGCGGCACGGTGCGATGACGTGGAACGTGGTGGCGTTCGAGATCTTCACGATGAACGCGTCGTCGTGTGCGCTGCCGTTTCCGTCGTCACTGCCGTTGACCCGCTGCGCCGCGCCCTCCGTCGTCGGGAAGAGCGTCGAGCTCGTGGAGCCGGTGACGTAGACGTTCCCGAACACGTCGACCGCGATGTCGTGACCGACGTCGGTGCCGTTCGCGCCGAGGAACGTCGAGTAAACCAGCGCGCTGCCGGCCGCGTTCAACTTCGTCACGAACGCGTCCTGCAACCAGATGGCGGCGCCGATCGCCGGCTGGATCGCATCCTTGACCGGGAAGTTTTTCGAGCGCGTGGTCCCGGTGACGTGGGCCTCGCCCATGCCGTTGACGGCGATGGCGTAGCCGATCTCGACGCCGTTGTCGCTGCCGTTGCCGGCCGATCCGCCGAGGTAGGTCGAGTAGACGACGGTGCTCCCCTGCGCGTCGATCTTCGTCACGAACGCGTCGAACGTGCCGTTCGCCTGAAACGCGCCGGGCGTCGTCGGATAGCCGAACGTCGTATCGCCGGTGACGTACGCGTTGCCGGCCGGGTCGACGTCGATGCCGCGGCCGATGTCCGCGTCGTCGCCGCCGAAGCGGGCCGAGTAGACGATCTGGCCGGACGGCGAGAACTTCGTCACGAACACGTCGTACGTGCCGGAGTTGTTCTGCAGCGCGCCGGGCGTGATCGGAAAGTCGTCGGCATTCGTGAAGCCCGTCACGTAGGCGTTGCCCGCGGCGTCGACGGCGACACTGTTGCCCTCGTCGAGACGGGTGTTGTTGTTCTCGACGACCGCGCCGCCGCCGAGATAGGTGGAGTAGACCAGTGCGGAGCCGGACGCGTTCAGCTTGAACAGGAACGCGTCGGTGTAGCCACCGCCGTAAACCGGCTGCGCCGCGTTGACGGTCGGGAAATCGGTCACCAGATGGAGCGTGCCGGTGACGATGGCGTTGTTGTTCGCGTCGAGTGCGATCGAAGTCGAACGATCGTCGCCCGTGCCGCCGACGCGCGCGCCGTAGACCACGCCGTCGCCCATCGGCGTCAGCTTGAAGACACCGATGTCAGCGCCGTTCGGACTGGTCTGATAGGCGCCGGCCGTGAAGGGCGCGCCGAGGCTCGAGAACTCGCCGGTCACGTAGGCGTGGCCCTGCTGATCGGCGGCGATGCCGGTGGCCGTGTCCTGACCGTTGCTGCCGAGGTACGTCGAGTAAATGAGCTTGCCGTTGCCGTCGAGCTTCGCCACGAACGCTTCGTTGTACGCCATGGTCGCGGGCTGCAGCGCGCCGGGCGTCGTCGGGAAATCATTCGACGCGGCGCGGCCGGTCACGTACGTGTTGCCCGCGCCGTCGACGGCGATGCCGTAGCCCATGTCGTAGTAATCACCGCCGAGATACGAGCTGTACGTGATGACGGGATCGACCACGAGCGGTTGCGTCCGGTCGTAGGCGCCGAAGCGGAAGCCGACGCCGCGGCCGGTGAGGACGTAGGACGCCGTTACGTCGCGGCGCTCGCCGCCGAACTGCTGATACGCGACCGGCTTGTGCTGCCGCAGCTCGCGTCCGCCGACCTCGAGGACGAGGTCGCCCGCGGCGTCGACGTGCATGACGTCGGCGCCGTCGAACTGCATCGCGATCGCCCGCGGATTCGCGCCCGGCGCCACGACGAAGTCGAACTCGAGCCGGCGCTCGTTGCCGTAGAAGACCGCGTCGATGCCGCGATAGACGCCGTCGTAACGGACCTTCGCGTAGTGCGGCACATTGCGCTGCCACGACTTCGGATCGCTGCCGATCAGGTAATTGCTGCGCGCCGCCTGCGGCTCGACCCCGGTCAGGCGCGCGTTTCTGTTCGCGCCGGCCAGCTTCATCCGCACCGCGCGATTGCCGCGCTCGTCATCGAGCACGAGCACCGTCTCGCTGCCGGCGAGATAAGCGGTGTAGCCCGCGCCGCGGGCGAGGTACTGCACGCTGCGATGCGTCTGCCCGTCGTTGCGCTCGAACGTGAACGGAAGCTGGATCGGAGAGGCGCCGGCGGCGGACGCGACGGCGACGAATGCAAGAACGGCCAATGAACCGCGGAACTGCTGCACCATGGGGATTTCTCCAGGGACGAAAACGAGAAACTGCAGGTTGGTCCCTTGGAAACGGCGTGCGGGGCATTCCAGATTCCGACGGTCGCGAGCGCCACGCTTAGTACAGCTCCCCGGAAGTAGGTGGCCAGTCATTGCTGGCGCCGACGGTCAGCTGCGAGGCGGAGCGACGAATCGATGCGGGGACATCGGTGCGGCGCGACAACGAAGCAGATGGCCGTCGCCGTCTGCAAGGACTGGCCACCTACTTCCGGGGAGCTGTACTTAGTTACAATCGCCGCATGTCCACAATCGATCTGCCGGCCGACGTGCCTGCCGCACGCCGCGATTTCGTCGAGCTCGACGGCGACGTGTCGCACAGCCCGCTCTGGAACAAGGACCTCGCGCCGACGCCGCTCTCGCGCCGCACCTGGTCGACGTACAACATCGCCGCGCTCTGGATCGGCATGTCGGTCGTCATCACCACCTACACCCTCGCCTCGGGGCTGATGCAGCAGGGCATGAGCTGGGCGCAGGCGCTGACGACGATCCTGCTCGGCAACTCCATCGTGCTCATCCCGATGGTGCTCAACGCGCACGCGGGGACCAAGTACGGCGTGTCGTTCCCCGTGCTGGCGCGGGCCAGCTTCGGCGTCAAAGGGGCGAACGTCCCGGCGATGCTGCGGGCGATCGTCGCCTGCGGCTGGTTCGGCATCCAGACGTGGATCGGCGGCCTCGCGCTCGACGCGCTGATGACCGCCGCCTGGCCGGCCTGGGCGGGCTTCGGATTCGGAAAAGCGATCGCCTTCCTCGCCTTCTGGCTGCTGCAGGTGGTGATCATTCTGAAAGGGACGGAAGGGATCAAAGTCCTGGAGAGCTGGTCGGCGCCGCTGCTGCTCCTCGGCGGCGCGGCGCTGCTGATCTGGGCCATCAACCGCGGCGGCGGCCTCGGCACGATCCTGTCGCAATCGACGAAGCTGCAGAAAGGCAACACGCCGTTCTGGGATCTTTTCCCTGCGGCGCTGACGGCCAACGTCGGCTACTGGGCCACGCTCTCGCTCAACATCCCCGACTTTACGCGTTACGCGAAGAGCCAGCGCTCGCAGGTCACCGGCCAGGCCCTCGGGCTGCCGACCACGATGACCGCGTTCGCCTTCATCGGCGTGGCCGTGACCGCGGCGACGATCGTCGTCTTCGGCGAGGCGATCTGGGATCCGATCCAGCTCATCGCACGCATCGGCAGCCCGGCTGTGATCATCTTCGGCGCGCTGGTCGTGCTCGCGGCGCAGCTCACCACCAACATGGCCGCGAACGTCGTCTCACCGGCCAACGATTTTTCGAACCTCAATCCGCGGAAGATCTCGTACGTCACGGGGGGCCTGATCACCGCCGTGATCGGCATCGTGATGATGCCGTGGAAGCTCTACTCCGACGCCGCCGCGTATATCTTCACGTGGCTGATCGGCTACTCGAGCCTGATGGGCGCGCTGGGCGGGATCCTCATCGCCGACTACTGGGTCGTGCGGAAGCAGAAGCTCAACCTGCGCGCGCTCTTCGAAGTGAACGGCGAGTACACGTACACGAACGGCACGAACTGGCGCGCGGTGGCGGCGCTGGTGCTGTCGATCCTGCCGGTGGTGCCGGGCTTCATCCGCGCGGCGCTGACGCCGGGCGGGCAGGTTGCGGATCCGAATTTCCTCGATACCCTGTATACCTACGCGTGGTTCGTCACGTTCATTCTCAGCTTCGTCCTCTATCTCGCTTTCATGAAACGAAATCGCGTAAGCGATCGAAAGGCGTAACCCATGGCTGACCTGTCGACCACCTTCACCGGCCTCAAGTTCGAGAACCCCTACCTGCTCGCCTCCGCGCCGCCGACCGAGTCCGACGCAAACATCATTCGCGCGTTCGAGGCCGGCTGGGGCGGCGTGGTCACGAAGACGATCGGGGTGCACCCGGTCATGAACGTGAAGGGGCCGAAGACGAAGTTCCTCCGCGCCCAGAACTCCGGCACGGGCCTCTCCATGAACCGCCGCGGCAGCGAGACGACGCTGATGGCCTCGTGGAACTGGGAGCTGATCTCCGACAAGCCGCTGGACTGGTGGATCGGCAAGCTCGCGCGCATCAAGAAACAGTTCCCGACGCGCATGCTGGTGGCGTCCATCATGGCCGGCTCCGGCAACGACAAGGAGCTGCACAACTGGCAGACCCTGGCCAAGGCCGTCATCGCCGAAGGCTGCGACGCGCTGGAGCTGAATTTCTCCTGCCCGCACATGGACCGCATCGACATGGGCTCCAACGTCGGCAAGGACAAGGTGCTCTGCTCCGTGGTGACGCAGGCGGTGAAAGAGGTCTCGACCGTGCCGGTCTGGGTGAAGCTCACCCCCGCCACCTCGAACATCGTCACCGAAGCGACGGCCACCTTCCTCGGCGGCGCCGACGCGATCTGCTCGTCGAACACCTGGCCCTCGCTCCCGCTGATCGACCCGCAGACGCTCGACTTTGAGATGAGCGTGGAAGGCTACTGCTCCGCGGGCGGTCTCGGCGGCCCGGCCATCCTTCCGCTTTCGATGGCCAAGATGGCCCAGATGACGGCCGCGTTCCCGGACAAGGAGTTCTCCGGCATCGGCGGCGTCTCGACGTTCGAGCACGCCCTGAACTACTTCCTCCTCGGCTGCGGCACGGTGCAGGTCTGCACCGCCGCCATGCTCGACCACGCCATCGGCCCGAACGTGATCAAGGCGCTGACCACCGGCATGACCGAATTCATGGACCAGCGCGGCTTCAAATCCCTCGACGACTTCCGCGGCCTCCGCCGCGACCGCGTCGTCTCCCACTCCCAGATCAAACGCCCCGACACGGTCGACTACCACGGCGGCTACGAAGAGGAGCACGAGGGGTACGCGAAGCCGGTGACGGCATAGTTATGGACTGCGGCGGCCCAGCCGCCGCTTTCTAATTCGGGTGCATACCAACGAGTAAGTGACGTCTCGGACGACGGCCACTTCGCAGCGCTTTGCCACCGAATTTGAAAGCGGCGGCTCGGGCCGCCGCACTCCATAAAACTACCTGGCCACGCACTCGATCTCGAGCAATAGATCCTGGCGGCAGATGTCGGCTTCGAGATAGATATTCACCGGGAACACGTCCGCCAGACGCGCGGCAATGCGCGGGTAATCCGCGGCGTGGCGGACGTAGGTCTTTGCGGCGACGACGGTGTCGAGAGTGCGGCCGGTCTGGGCGAGGACCACTTCGATGTTGCGGAGCGTCTCGTCGAGCTGGGCGTCGACGTCGCCCGCGTGCACGGTGGTGTGGCCGACGACGCTGGACGTGCCGGAGACGAAGACCGTGTCGCGCCAGACGGTGGCGCGGGAGAACGAGGGACTCTTCGGGCCGTACTGCGGCGGGTAATCGTACGCGGCGACCTGGCGCGGGTTCTCGACCTGCACGCCGCCCTCGCGCGACGCGAGAAAGTACGTGATCAGGCCGCGGCCCGGCATCCCCACCGCGCTCGCGGACGGCAGGTCGACGTCGTGGTGATAGCCGGCGGCGATGAAGGCGTCGTGGCGTCCCGCGCAGAAGAGCTGGTAGCGCTCGCGCTGCTCGATCTCGTTGATGCTGCCGACGAAGTTCCACATCCGCACAAAGTACGGATAGCCGGCGGCGCGCACCTCGTCGATGAGGCGCGCGTAGAGATCGCGGCTGACGGACTCGAGCGGCTGCGTCTCGTCCGCCACCACGCCGCCGAACAGCAGCTCGCCGGTCTGCCAGACCTCGACCAGCGGCCGCGGCCCGAGCTGGCGCACGGGGACCTCAATCGCGCCCGGCACGCTCTCGCCGAAGGCGATGACGTGGCCGTCGCGAACGGCTGAGCGCGGAGCGTAGAACAGCTCAACGGCCCTTGAAGTTGATGGAGATGTTGAAGATGACATCGAGAGGTACGCCGTCCAACGTTCCGGGAGTGAAGGTCCATTTCGACACGGCCACCAGAGCGGGCGTCATTCTGACACTTTCCCGATGGGCATGTCGTTGCGGCACCACTCCCCCCAGCTCCCGACGTAGAGCGACGCACCGTGCAATCCGGCGCGGTCGAGGGCGAGCAGGGTGTGGCAGGCGGTGACGCCGGAGCCGCAGTGGACGACCAGGCGCTCCGGCGGCACGTCGCCGAGGAGCTGCTCGTACATGGCTTTGAGCTCGGCGGGCGATTTGTCGAGGTTCTCGGTGTACGGGAGGTTGATCGCGCCGGGGATGTGCCCGGCCACCGGATCGATCGGCTCGATGTCGCCGCGGTAACGCGGCGTGGCGCGGACGTCGAGGACGCGCCACGCGGGATCACTGCGCAGCTGATCGACCTCGGACATCGAGACGGTCGGAAGCGCCCAACCGGCGGCGCTCCGTTCGCCGACGTTCCGTTTGCTGGCGCTCCGGTCGGCGGCACTCCATTCACGCCAATCGGTATCGAGCACCTCCACGTTTTCATGACCGATGGCGCGAAGCATCCACCAGACACGGGCGGCGGCGTTTGCGCCGCGCTGGTCGTCGTAGACGACGACACGCGTCGTCGGGGTGATGCCCCACCGCGCGACCTGCTGCAGCCAGCGGTCGAGCGGCGGCAGCGGATGGCGTCCGCCGCGCGCGGGATCGGCGCCTTCGTCGCGGGCGCTGCTGAGCTGCGTTTCGAGATCGGCGTGCATGGCGCCGGGGAGATGTCCCGCGGCGTAGGCATCGGCGGTGCGCGCGTCGAGAATCACGAGATCCATGCGCGAAGGATAGAATCGTTCGCATGAGAACAGTGATTCGGAATGGCCGCATCGTCACGGCCGTCGACGACTACAACGCCGACATCCTCATCGAAGACGGCACCATTGCCCTGATTGGACGAACGTTTGCGAAAACGATCGACGACAACGCGGATCGCATCATCGACGCGAAGGGGCGCCTGGTCATTCCGGGCGGCATCGACCCGCACACGCACATGCAGTTGCCGTTCGGCGGCACGGAAGCGTCCGACGATTTCGACACCGGCACCGTCGCTGCGGCACACGGCGGCACGACCACCATCATCGACTTCGCCGTACAGTCGAAAGGGCAGTCGCTGCGCGAGGCGGTCGACGTCTGGCACGCGAAGGCCGACGGCAAAGCCTCCGTCGACTACGGCTTCCACCTGATCTGCACCGACCTCCCCGATCACCGTCTCGGCGAAATGAAAGGGATGATCGACGAGGGCGTGTCGAGCTTCAAACTGTTCATGGCCTACCCCGGCGTCTTCCTCGTCGACGACGGCACGATCTACAAGGCGATGCAGACCGCCGGCGAGCACGGGGGCCTGATCTGCATGCACGCGGAGAACGGCGTCGTCATCGACGTCATCGTCAAGCAGGCGCTGGCCGCGGGCCACACCGCGCCGAAGTACCACGCGCTCACGCGGCCGACGAAGGCCGAGGCCGAGGGCGTGCATCGCGCGATCGCGCTTGCGGATATGGCCAGGGCGCCGGTGTACATCGTCCACCTCAGTTGCAGCGACGCGCTCGACGAAGTGACGCGCGCGCGCGACATGGGCATCCCCGCGTACGCGGAGACGTGCCCGCAGTACCTCTTCCTCGATTACAGCGTGTACGAGAGCCCCGGTTTCGAGGGCGCGAAGTGGGTGATGACGCCGCCCATTCGCGAGAAGTGGAATCAGGAAAAGCTCTGGCGCGGACTGCAGTTCAACGACCTGCAGGTCATCGCCACCGACCACTGCCCGTTCTGCATGAAGGAGCAGAAGGAGCTCGGCCTGGACGACTTCACCAAGATCCCGAACGGCGGCCCCGGCGTCGAGCACCGCATGAGCCTCATCTACAACGGCGGCGTGGTGCAGGGACGGATCAACGTAAACCGCTTCGTCGAGATCACGTCGACGGCGGCGGCCAAGATCTTCGGACTCTTCCCGCGCAAGGGGACGATCGCCGTCGGCAGCGACGCCGACATCGTCATCTTCGATCCGGATGAAGAGATGACCATCAGCGCCCAAACGCACCACATGCGCGTCGACTACTCCGCGTACGAGGGGATGAAGGTGCGCGGCGTGACGAAGACCGTGCTCTCGCGCGGCGAAGTCGTCATCGACGAAGGCAAGTACGTGGGGCGCAAGGGCCACGGCTCGTTCCTGAAACGCGGACTGGCGTTCTCGCCGCGCTAAGCAGGATGCCTTCACACCGCGACGAACTGCATGCGACGTCACGGCTGCCAAACGTAGGGCGTGGCTTCAGCCCG
>DASVSV010000096.1:0-12684 GCA_036387915.1 Thermoanaerobaculia bacterium | reverse complement strand
GGCGGGCTGAAGCCACGCCCTACGTTGCCGGCGTCATCGTGCTCGTCGCGATCGTCGCCTACGCCATCTTCGCCCTCTCCCGCCCTCCCTACGAATGGGACTTTTACGGAATCTGGGGGCTGAAGGCGAAGTGGTTCTTCGAGGCCGGCGGCATCGACTGGACGTTCCTCCGGACCAACACCTCGCACCCCGACTACCCGCTGCACGTGCCGTTGATGTTCGACTTTCTGGCCGTCGTCACCGGCGGCTGGAAGGACGCCACGTTCGGCTGGCTCTATGTCGCCATCGGTGCGTCGCTGATCGGCATCGCCCGCGGCCACTCGCCGGCGCTGGTGACGCTGGCCGTCGCCTTCCCCTCGCTCAACGTCTGGATCGGCCTCGCCGACGCGGCGGTCGCGGCGTACGGGTGCGCGGGCTTGCTCTTCCTCCGGGCCGGCTCGATCCGCACCGGCGCGATCTTTCTCGGACTCGCGGCGTGGTCGAAGAACGAAGGGCTGGCGTGGATCGTCACGGCCGCGGTGGCGCTGCTCATCACCACGCGCAGCATCCGTAAAGTGCTCGCGCTCTGGCCGGCCGCCGCGACCATCGCGCCGTGGCTCATCGCGCGCACCGTGCTGAATCTCCGCACGGACCTCGCGGAAGGTACCGCGCTCAAACGCATCCTCGAGCACCTCGGCGACCCGGTGGCCACGTTGAAAGCGCTATGGAGCGCAACGCCGGATCAGCCGTACTTCTGGCTGGTCATCGCGTCGACCGTGGTGGTGTACGCGAGGCGCGCGGTGCAGCGCGAGCAGTTCCTCCTGCTCGCGCTGCTGCTGCAGATCGCCGCGCTCGTCGTGCCGCTGCTGGCCACACCGTTCGATCTCACCGGGCACGCCAGCTTCGCGCTGAACCGCATCCCGCACCAGCTCGCGCCGGCGGCCGCGTTCCTCGCGGCCATGCTGCTCATGCGAGATCTTTCAGCGCCTTCTCCATCCGGCGAATCCCTTCCGCCGCCTCGTCCATCGACAGATTGAGGGGCGGACGGAAGCGCGCCGAGCGCGGTCCGGACGCGAGGACGAGCACGTTCTGCGTCATGAACGCACCCAGCGCCGCCCTTCGCGTCTCGCCGTCCGGCAGGTCGAACGCGCACATCAGGCCGCGTCCTCGCACGTTCGAGACGAGTTTCGGGAACTCCGCCTGGAAGCGCTCCAGCTCGCTCAGAAAGTACGCGCCGACGGTAGCCGCGTTCTCGACCAGCTTCTCCTCCGCGATGATCTCGAAGTAGCGCTGCGAGCGGACCATGTCCGTCAGGTTGCCGCCCCACGTCGAGTTGATGCGCGAGGAGAGCTTGAAGACGTTGTCCTCGATCTCGAAGATGCGGTCGTTGGACGCGAAGCCGCAGACCTGGGTCTTCTTGCCGAAGGCGAACAGGTCCGGCTCGATGCCGTAATGCTGGAACGCCCACATCTTCCCGGTGATGCCGACGCCGGCCTGCACCTCGTCGAAGATCAGCATGACGTCGTTCTCGTCGCAGAGCTGGCGGACGGCGCGGAAGAACTCGGGGCGGAAGTGGTTGTCCCCCCCTTCACCCTGGATCGGCTCCATGATGAACGCGGCGATGTCGTCCTGCCGCTCGTGCAGATAGTGCTTCATCTGCGTGAGCGCGGCCTGCTCGCGCTGCTCGACGTCGCGCAGCGACTCCTCGTCCAGCGGGAACTTGATGTACGGGTTCTCGATGCGCGGCCAGTCGAACTTCGGGAAGAAGTCGGTCTTGGTCGGATCGGTGTTCGTCAGCGAGAGCGTGTAGCCGCTGCGGCCGTGGAAGCACTGGCGCAGATGCATGACCTGCTGCCCGCGCACGTCCTTGTAGCCCTTCTCGAAGTTCTTGCGGACCTTCCAGTCGAACGCGGCCTTGATGGCGTTCTCGACGCCCATCGAGCCGCCCTCGATGAAGAACATGTGCCTGGCGAAGCTCGGCGGCACGGCCAGGCGCGCGAAGGCCTCGACGAATTCGGCCATGTAGGTCGTGTAGATGTCCGAGTTCGCCGGCTTGTTGATCGACGCCTCGGCCACACGCTCGCGGAACTCCGGCGTGTCGAGCTTCGGGTGGTTGTACCCGATCGGCACCGACGCGAAGTTCGTGAAAAAGTCGAGAATGCGGCCCTTGCCGCGCGAGTCGAAGACCCACGAGCCCTGCGACTTCCGCAGGTCCATGACGATTTCGTAGCCGTCCGCGAGCATGTGGCGCTCGAGGACGTTGTGGACCTCGGCCGGCTGGATGTGGAGCCGCCGGTCGGTGATGGTGGAGAGGGTCATTTTCGAGAACTCCTGACGTTTGCGGTGAGGCATGTGGCCGGGTGGTGGCCAGGGGGCCGATTCTAGCAGAGCCGCACAGACTCACAGCCGCATCGGCTCATAAGCGGTCTCTCCTGTGAGCCTCTGAGCCTGTGAACCTGTGAGCCTTGTCGTGATAAAACTTCCCGCATGAAAGAAATCGTCATCCTCGGCGGAGCTCGCACGCCGATCGGCTCTTTCCAGGGCACGCTCTCCTCTCTCCCCGCGCCGCGGCTCGGCGCCATCGCCATCAAATGCGCGCTCGAGAACTCCGGCGTTGCCGCCGATCAGATCCAGCAGGTGATCATGGGCAACGTGCTCCAGGGCGGCGTGGGGCAGGCTCCCGCGCGGCAGGCCGGCATCTTCGCCGGAGTCCCGGTCGGCGCCGGCGCGGTCACGATCAACAAGGTCTGCGGCTCGGGCATGAAGGCCGTGATGTACGCGGCGAACGACATCCGCTGCGGCGAGTACGACCTGGCCGTCGCCGGCGGCATGGAGTCGATGTCCAACGCCCCGTACGCGCTGCCGCAGGCCCGCGGCGGCTACCGCATGGGTAACGGCAAGATGATCGACCTGATGATCCACGACGGTCTGTGGGACCCGTACGGCGACAAGCACATGGGCAGTTGCGCCGAGTCCTGCGTGACGAAGTACACGTTCTCGCGGGAAGAGCAGGACGACTATTCGCTCGAGTCGTACCGCCGCGCGCAGGATGCCATCAAGACCGGCAAGTTCCGCAAGGAGATCGCGGTCGTCGAGTTCGACGGCAAGAAGGGGAAGTCCGTCATCGTCGACGACGAGGAGCCGTTCGCCGCGCCCCTCGAAAAGATGCGCTCCCTCAAGCCCGCCTTCCAGAAGGAGGGCGGATCGGTCACCGCCGCCAACGCCTCGAAGATCAACGACGGCGCGGCCGCATTGGTCGTGACGTCGGCCGAATTCGCCGAACAGAACAACCTCAAGCCGATCGCGCGGATCATCGCGCAGTCGACCGCCGCGCACGAGCCGGACTGGTTCACCACCGCACCGGCGAAGGCGATCGACATCGTCCTGCGCCGTGCGAACATGACCGCCGACGACATCGATCTCTTCGAGATCAACGAGGCCTTCGCGGCCGTGGCTCTCGCGGCGATGAAGGACGCGAACATCCCTCACGAAAAGCTGAACGTCCACGGCGGCGCCGTCGCCCTCGGACACCCGATCGGCGCCAGCGGCGCACGCATCCTGGTCACGCTCATCCACGCCCTGCAGGACCGCGGCGCGAAACGCGGCCTGGCCGCCATCTGCATCGGCGGCGGCGAAGCCGCGGCCATCATCGTCGAGACACTCTGACGACTGCGGCCGCCGTCTCGCGCCAAGCTGTCCCCGCCTCTCGCCGCGAAGAGCGGGGAGAGGGATTCGCCCTTCGGGCACCTTCTCCCCTCACGAGGGGAGAAGGGCAACAAACAAAGAATCTCGCCAGAAATTAAATTTGTTGCCCTTCGCCCCGCGAGGCGGGGAGAAGGTGCCGAAGGCGGATGAGGGGCCGGCTCTCGCCTAAAGTTACCGGGTATGCCTAACCCTCTCCCCGTGCGCCGCGAGAGGGGACTGGGTCACGGAGTACTAGCCCGCCAGCAACTCCGCCAGACCGGCCATATCCCGCACTTCATACGCCGGCATACCGCCCGGCAACGCCGTCGCGGCGTGACGGTTCACCCACGCGCTCGGGATGCCGAGGGCGTTTGCGGGGACGATGTCGTGGAAGTTGCTTTGCGCCGCGTGCAGCCAGCGTGCGGTTCCGATCCGCTGGCGCGCTTCGTTGAAATGCGCGTGCGCCGGCTTGTACGCGCGCACCTGCTGCGCCGTCACGAGCAGGTCGAGGTCGACCGTAAAGTGGCGGCGGGTCTCGGCGAAGAGATCGTCATCGATGTTCGAGAGCACGCCCACCTCGTAGCCCGCGGCGCGGAGTCGCTCCAGCGCCGGGTTCGTGTCGGGGAACGGGATCCACGACGGCAGTGACTCGGCGAGAAACGCGCCGTCACTCGTCCAGCCCAAAGCGCGTGCGACGCGCTGGGCGGCCTCGGTGAGCACTTCGCGGTAGGGGCGGTAGTGCTCGTGCTCCACTTCCGGCTCGACGCGTGCGTACTCGCGCAGGATGTCTTCGCGTTGCAGCGTGACACCGTCCGCCGCCGCGGCGCGGATGAACGCGTTCGCGATGCCGGACTCCCAGTCGATGAGCGTGCCGTAGCAGTCGAAGGTGACGATGTCGTAGCGGCGTTCCATCCCGTGAGGGATATCACAGGTGCTCCTGTTATAAGCTCTCCACACTTCCACCACCCGAATGCACGAAGCAGCACGGAACTTACGTCAGGCGGAACGCTTTCTGCTCGCGCCGCCCCTGGCCGCGAAGTTCGGCACCGCGCCGGTCGCGGTGTGCGACATCTCCGCGAAGGGGGCACGCTTCCGTCACGACCGGCAGGTCGAGGCGGGGGCGAAGGCCATCCTGCAGATCGCCAGTGACGGCCGCGCGGTGAATCTCGAAGCGGTGGTGGTCTGGACGGAGCCCGACCCGCAGTTCGCCGGCAAGTTCCTTTCGGGCGTGCGCACGTACGGGCCGCCGGAAGTGCTGCAGTCCCTCCTCGCGCAACTGCAGACGTCGAACCGCACCAACCGCATCGAAGAGCTGCGCTCCACCGATCGCTTCTACGTAGTGCCGGCGCTGCCCGGCAGCTACGACGGACGGCCGGTGCTGATCGAAGACATCTCCGCCCGGGGCGCGCGCATCGAGATGCCGGTGGAGCCGCCGCGCGGCTCGACGGCCACGCTGACGTTCGCCGTGCCGGAGTCGACGATCGAGGTGAGCGTGTCCGGGCAGGTGGTCTGGACGTCGCTCAAGGCCATCACCGGCGCGGCGCTGCGCAGCTATCGCGCGGGGCTGCTGGTCACGGAAAAATCGGAGCTGATGCGGCTGGCCATCGGCCGTCTGTGCGAGCTCAATCGTGCCGCGCTCGACATGCACTCGCTGCGCCTCAAGCTGCGCATCCTGCGCGCGCGGGCGCGGCAGCTCGCACCGGAGTATCCGCAACTCGAGGCCGCGGGCATTCCCGCGGAGCAGTACCTGCTGATTCAGGGCGTGCGCGAGGAACTGCGGCTCAACCCCGAGGAGGCGATGCACTGGTATCACCGGGCGCGGTTGATCATCAACGATCCCGCGACACGCGTTGCCGCACCGCCCATCGCCGGACATCCCGACGCCTTGGCGGTCTGGGAGTACCTCGACCGCTCCGTCGACCCGTCGATCGTCAGCCGCGCCTTCTCGCTCAAAGAGTGAGCAGCACGGCGCGTCATGACTCACGCGCCGATGACCTCGAAGTGCATGGCGCGTGCGGCACGGGCGAGCTGGACGTCGTGAGTGGCGAAGACAATTGGACGTTCGTCGGGGGGTTGCGACACGCGGTACAAGATGGCGGTCGCAAGATGGATCGCGTCGAGCGTAGCAAGGCTTGTTGGTAGAGGTAGCGAAGCTGCCTCGAGCACGGTTTCCGTCAGCGGTCTGATGTCGAGCCGTGGCAGGAACGTCTGGAAACGCGATCGCTTTTCCGCGAGCTCCGCCTCCGTCAATTCGTTGCGATGCCACAACTGATCGATCGTTCGGTAACCCTCGACCGTCAGCAGTGCGCTTGCGACTCCCCGCTCGAGCGCGTTCCATTCTTTGAGAGGCTCGGGCTGACGGAGAACGATGCGCATCAAAACGGATGCGTCGATGTACGCGATCACAATCCGTATTTCTTCCCGGATCGTTCGCGCTCGCGTTCTTCGATGATCAAGGCGGCGGGATCTGTCGTCAGACCCTTGGGACGCGGGCCCCAGTCGAAGTCGCGGAACGGGAAACGCACACCGCGGTGGATGCGCGTCGGCGAAGCGCTGCCGATCTGCTTTCCCTCGCGTGTGATCGTCACGGTCTCGCCGTTCTCCATAGCCTCGATCAGCGCTTCCGGCTTTTCCCGCAGTTCCTCGACCGTCAGTTCCTTGCTCATGTCTTCAGAATCCCTCGGTCTGCCTCCTCTGTCAACGCGGTTACGCCCCGATGAATTCGAAGTTCATCGCGCCGGGCGGCACGCGCAAGCTGCGCCGGCTCGATCGTTTGCCAGTCCGGCAGCGCTGATCCATATTCGACGACGATGCGAAGAATCACCGAGGCGTCGAGATCACAGGCCGTACTTTTTACCCGAGCGCTCGTAGTCGCGCTCTTCGATCAGGAGCCGCACGGCTTCGTCGGCAAGCTCCTTCGAGCCGCCACTGAGCTCGAGGCCGCGGAAGGGATAAGGGGTGCCTTTCTGCACGATGCGAAGTCCCGACGAGGGTGAGAAGACCCCGATCTCCTGACCGTCGCGCACGATGGTGACGCTCTCGCCCTCGTCAAGAGCGGCGATCACCTCGTCCAGCTTCTCCCGCAGTTCCTCGACCGTCAGTTCCTTGCTCATGTCTTCAGAATCCCTCGGTCCGCGTCCTCTGTCAACGCGGTGATGTTGCGTTGCATGCCGGCGAGTTTGGCGCGTTTGATGGGACTCTTCGTAAACAAGGCTGAGAAATCGGACTGGGTGTAGCGGAGGAGGTCGGTGATCGGCGTGGCGCGGTAGGTGTCGCGGGGCGCAAACGCGGAGTGGGTGGGAGAGGGGGCGTGGTTCCAGGGGCAGGCTTCCTGGCAGAGGTCGCAGCCGAAGGCGTTGCCTTCGAGATGCGAGGCGACGGAGTGCTCCAGCGGGCCGCGGTGCTCGATGGTTGCGTAGCTGATGCAGCGGGCCGAGTCGAGAGTTCGGTCCGGGAGGATGGCGTTCGTCGGACACGCGTCTAAGCAACGCGTGCAGG
This sequence comes from Thermoanaerobaculia bacterium, assembly GCA_036387915.1. GTDB lineage: Bacteria > Acidobacteriota > Thermoanaerobaculia > Gp7-AA8 > Gp7-AA8 > QHVT01. The sequence goes on along the minus strand of DASVSV010000096.1, from coordinate 5,523 downwards.
TGCCGCAGCGATCGGCCACGGTGGTCGCGGCGATGTCGTTTTCGAGCGTGGTGACCAGGGTGCCGATGAAAAAGTACGAGCCGTCGCTCTCATGAATGAGCATGCCGTTGCGGCCGATCCAGCCGAGGCCGGCCTGGGCGGCGTACGAGCGATCGGAGAGCGGGCCGGTGTCGACGTATCGCCACGTTTTCACGCCTGGCAGCGCGTCCTCGAGCTTGCGCAGGATGCGGTCGAGGACGTCGTGATAGTCGTCGCCCAGGGCGTAGCGCGCGATGTGATGACTGAGTGCGCCCGCCGGCGCCTGCGGGCGTTCGGCGGAGTACGGAACCAGGATGGAGACGACGGATTTCGCCCACGGAAAGCGCTCGTGCGGCGACGTGCGGACGGCGGCGTTCTTCGCGAGATACGCCATCGACGCGTGATGCCCGCGCTCGATCCATTGCCCGAACAGCGACGCGTGCGCGTCGTCGAGTTCGGACGCGCCGAGGTGCACGACTCCCTCAGCGCGCGCGACGCGCTCGATCGTCTCCCACACCTCGGACAGTCTCGTCGTCATTGCCATCGGGGCAGCGCAGCGTGAACGTGGCCACTTCCGGCCTGCACAGAATGCGCAGCGGGGGAATGGCGCCGATGCCGCGGCTGACGTACATCAACACGCTTCCCGCGCGGTGAAATCCGCTGGCGTACCGCGCCTCGTGCTTCGACGGCACGACCACCGAGCCGAAGAAGGGAAAGCGGATCTGTCCGCCATGCGTGTGGCCGCAGAGGAGCAGGTCGATGCGACGGTCGTCGAGCTCGCCGATGATGTCGGGGTGATGGCTCAGGCCGATGCAGGGCGTTTTCGCGTCCACGCGAGCGAACGCGGCGTCGATGTCCGGCTTGCCGCGATAGAGCTCGTCGATCCCGGCCAGCACGATGTGATCGTCACCGCGGCGGATGGCGATGGAGCGGTTGATGATGAAGCGCACGCCGCGCGCGGTCATCGCGGCGACGACGCCGTCCGCGTTGGCCCAGTAGTCGTGGTTGCCGAGGACGGCGTACACGCCGTCGCGCGCGGAGAGGTCCGTTAGCAGCAGCTCCGCCATCAGCGGGATGTGGCGCTCGAAGCTGACAAAGTCGCCGCCGAGGAGGACGAGGTCAGGATCGAACTTCATCGCCTGCGCCACGGCCTCGCGGAAGAACGCGCGGCGATGAAACGACGCCACGTGCGTGTCGGTGAGGAAGGCGATGCGATAGCCGTCGAAGGAGCGCGGCAGGTTGTCGACGAAGACTTCGTGCCGCGTGACCTCGAGGTCGTACAGGTCGTTGTGCGCGCCGAGCTTGCGCAGCGACGCGAACGGGATGTGCGCCTTGCGCAGCTTCACCACCTCGGGTGCAAACGTGCGCGTGCCGGCCACCGTCTCCTCTCCGCGAACGAGCACGCGGAGGCGGTCCATGATCCAGTACGCGCCGATGCCCGCGGCGATGAAGAGCCACGCGGAGCCGATCTTCGCGAGCGTGAGCGACCAGATCACACGCTCGATCGGCTCCGGCGTGAGGCGCTCGACGAGCCGGTTGTCGGCGGCGTCGCGGATCCACGAGTGCAGCGGCCAGAAGAGCAGCGTCAGGGCGAGCAGCAGCGGCGGCACCGCGTACAGCAGCCAGTGGTAGGGCGATTTTTCGTCGCGATGGTTGCCGAAGACGATGCGGTTCATCACGAAGAAGAAGACGCGCGCGTCGCCGACCAGCGCCAGGAAGAGGAGCGAGAAGAAGAGGGGCCGCAGCATCAGAGACGGTCCAGCAGCGGCTGGATCATCGTCTCGGGAACACGAATCGTGCCGAGGGTCTCGGAGGTCTTGACCGTGCCGTGGTCGTCCGAGCCGCCGGTGGTGAACTTGCCGCGGAAGCGGGCCACGCTGGCGTAGCGGTGGCGGTGGTTCTCGTCGACCTGCGGGTGCATGACTTCGACGGCGTCGATCCCTTCGTCGAGGAGCCGCGGCACGAGACGGGTGTGATCGGGATAGACGGTCGGATGGGCGATGGAGGTCACGCCGCCGGCCGAGCGGATCATCGTCACCGCCTCGCTGACGGCGAAGCGTTCCTTGTCGACGTAGCCCGGCTTGCCGGTGCCGAGATACTTGTCGAACGCCTCGGAAACCGAGTCGACGTAGCGCGCTTCGACGAGCGCGCGTGCGACGTGCGGGCGTCCCACCGAGCCCCCGGCGGCGAGCTGGTCGACGCGCACGGGGTCGATCTTCACGCCGACGGAGCGCAAACGTTCGACGATGGCGCGGCCGCGCTGCTGGCGCGTCACGCGAAAACCTTCCAGCCGTTGCGCGATGCGCTCGTCGTGCGGATTGAAGGCGTACGCGAGCACGTGAACGTCGACGCCTTCGTAGATGCACGAGAGCTCGATGCCGGGGACCAGCGTCACTCCGCGCTCGTCCGCGTAAGTCTTGATCTCGAAGAACGCGGCCAGGTTGTCGTGATCGCTGATCGAGACGATGGAGAGACCGTGCGCGATGGCGACGTCGATCACTTCCTGCGGCGAGCGCGTGCCGTCGGAGTGAACCGTGTGCGTATGCAGGTCGGCGTAACGGGTCATGCAGTCGGCATTTCCGGCGGCGCGAGCGTGTCGACCACCGACTGGCAACGCGCGCACAGGCCACCTTCGCCGGTGACCTCCTCGCGGTACTGCCAGCAGCGGCCGCACTTCATGCCGCGCGCGCGGGACATGGTGATGCCGATGCGGCCGAGGCCTTCGATCTCGACGGAGTCGGCGACGGTGTCGTCGGCCGGCTTGATGTCGACGTGCGAGACGATGAAGAGCTGCGCCAGGTCGATCTCCGCCGGCGCGTTGCCGTAGAGCGTGACGTCGGCTTCGAGCGACTGGCCGATCATCTTGCCGGCGCGGGCGCGCTCGAGCACTGACATCACCGCGTCGCGGAGCTTCAGTACGCGATCCCACGCCTCGGTCTCCGAAGCCGACAGCGACGAATCGGGACGCGGGATCTCGGCCAGATGCACCGACGCTTCCTTCTCGCCGGGCATGGCCTCGTAGATCTCGTCGGCGGTGAAGGTGAGGATCGGGGCGATGCAGGTGGTCATGCCGAGGAGCACGTAGTAGATGGCCGTCTGCGCGCTGCGGCGCTCGGGCGAGGCCGGGCCTTCGCAGTACATCGTGTCCTTCGACGCGTCGAGGTAGATCGACGAGAGGTCGACGGTGCAGAGCTCGAGGATGCGGTGGTAGACGGCGTGGAACTCGTACTCCTCGTACGCGCGGCGGCAGCGGGCGACGGTGCGGCTGGCGCGGTCGAGGATCCAGCGGTCGAGCGGCTGGAGCTGGGCGACCGGCACCGCGTCCTTGGCCGGATCGAAGTCGCTGAGGTTCGCCAGCAGGAAGCGCGCGGTGTTGCGGATCTTGCGATAGCCCTCGCTCGTGCGCGCGAGGATCTGCGGGCCGAACGGGATGTCGTCGGTGTAGTCGCTGACCGAGACCCAGAGGCGGAGGATGTCGGCGCCGCTCTGCTTGATGACGTCCTGCGGCGAGAGCGCGGTGCCGCTCGACTTCGACATCTTGTCGCCCGACTCGTCGAGGATGAAGCCGCACGTGACGACCTCGCGATACGGCGCGCCCCCTTCGATGGCGGTGCCGACGAGCAATGAGGAGTGGAACCAGCCGCGATGCTGGTCGTGTCCTTCGAGGTAGAGGTCGGTCGGCCAGTCGAGCTCCGGGCGGCGCTTGAGCACCGCGAGGTGCGAGCAGCCGGAGTCGAACCAGACGTCGAGGATGTCGGTCTCCTTGCGGAACGACGTGCTGCCGCATTTGCTGCAGGGCTGGTCGTGAAAGTCGCTGATCGGCCGCTCGTACCAGGCGTCGGCGCCTTCGGCGCGGAACCACTCCGAGACTTTCGCGAACAGCTCCGGCGTGCTCACGGTCTCGCTGCACTGCTCGCAATAGAGCACCGTGATCGGCACGCCCCACAGGCGCTGGCGGGAGATGACCCAGTCGGGACGGTTCTCGATCATGCCGTAGATGCGGTCGCGTCCCCACGCCGGCACCCACTTCACTTTGTCGATCTCTTCGAGGGCGCGCTGGCGCAGGCCGCTCTGCTCCATCGACACGAACCACTGCTCCGTGCCGCGGAAGATCACCGGGTTCTTGCAGCGCCAGCAGTGCGGATACGAGTGCGTGATCTGCTCGCTGTGCACGAGCGAGCCGGTGTCGCGCAGGTGCTGCACGATCTGCGGGTTGGCCTTGAACACGTGCGTGCCGGCCCACAGCGGCACCTCGGCGATGAACTCGCCGCGATGGTTGACCGGCGTGTAGATGTCGAGACCGTAGCGGCGGCCGGTGTTGAAGTCGTCGGCGCCGTGGCCGGGCGCGGTGTGCACGAGGCCCGTGCCGGCGTCGAGCGTCACGTAATCGCCAAGGACGAAGACGCCGTCGCGATCGAGAAACGGATGCCGATAGCGAAGGTGCTCGAGCGTCGACCCTTTGTAGATCTTCCCCGCTTTGTAATCGGCCCAGCCGAACTTCTGCGTCACGGACGCGACGAGCTCCGTCGCCAGGATGTAGTTCTCGCCGTCGTTCTCGACGACGGTGTATTCAAAGTCGGGTTTCGCGGCGATGGCCAGGTTGGCGGGGAGCGTCCACGGCGTGGTGGTCCAGATGACCGCGTAGAGCGGCTTCTCGATCGGGAGATCGAGCTCCTGCACCGCTTCGTCGCGCATCCGGAAGCGCACGTAAACGCTCGGCGACGTGTGCTCGCGATACTCGACCTCCGCCTCGGCCAGCGCGGACTGGTCATACGTGCACCAGTGCACCGGCTTCAGTCCCTTGTAGACCGCGCCGGTGGCGAAGAAGCGTCCGAGGGCGTCGGCGATGTCGGCCTCGTAATCGAAGGACATCGTGGTGTAGGGATGATCCCAGTCGCCGAAGACGCCGAGGCGCACGAAGTCTTCGCGCTGGATGTCGATGTACTTGGCCGCGAACTGGCGGCAGGTGCGGCGGATCTCGGCGGGCGACATCGTGGCGCGCTTCGAGCCGAGCTCCTTCCCCACCGCGTGCTCGATCGGGAGGCCGTGGCAATCCCAGCCCGGGATGTAGGGCGAGTCGTAGCCGAGCATCGTGCGCGACTTCACGACGATGTCCTTGAGGGTCTTGTTGAGGGCGTGGCCGATGTGGATCCGCCCGTTGGCGTACGGCGGCCCGTCGTGCAGCACGAACTTGGGGCGCCCCGCGGATTTCTCGCGGATGCGCTGGTAGAGATTCATGCCCCGCCACTGCTCGAGCCGTTTGGGCTCGTTCTGCGGCAGGTTCGCCTTCATGGCGAAGGTGGTCTGGGGCAGGTTGAGAGTCTTCTTGTAGTCACTGCTATCGGCCATGGTGACCGCCGAAACTAGCACGCGCGGCCCGGCCGTACAACTCGCCGGCGAGTTCTCGCCGGGTTCATGGGGAAAGGAACGACGAGGGGCCTCCGGCGCGCCGGTGCGACCGGCGGCGCTGATTGAGCCCATGTCGCCGCGCAAACACGTGTTTCG
>DASVSV010000095.1:0-6845 GCA_036387915.1 Thermoanaerobaculia bacterium | reverse complement strand
GATCCGCATCCTTTACGCCTGCTGGAAGAGTCGCACCGCCTACGACGAAACTCGCTACCTCAAGCAGCTCGCCCTGCGAGGCTCATCTCTCGCCACGGCTGCCGCCTGACTTGACACGGAGGCTCAGATGTCCGGAGGCCTATCGTCGTCTCCCTTTCGTGGCTCCAATGCGAGCATCCTGCTTAGCCGCCGCACTCCATCGCTACTTCACGACGACCGTCTTCTTCATCCCCTTCTCCGCGTGGCCGTCGACCGGGCAATAGATCGTGTACGTCCCCGGCTTGAGGTCCACTTCGAGTGAGGCGGTGTTGCCGCGGGTCAGCTCGTTCGTCTTCTGCTCGATGCCGTTCCCCTCGATCTCGAACGCGTGCGTCTCCTTGCCGCCGTTCTCCACGTTGAACGCGACCCGTCCCGCCGGCAGCGTCTCCGGCATGTGGATGGCGTACTCGATGAGGTGCACTTCCTGCGTCGGCGACGCCGGACGCGGACTGCCGGCGGGATTGTCCTGCTCCGGCGGGATGACGGGATTCATCGTCGATGATGCCGGCGACTCGGCCATCTGCGGCGGTGTGTCGGTGGTCGTCTGCGACTGCGACGGTGTGTTCTGCGAGACGTCGGGAGTCTCGCGCTGACAGGCGAAAACGAGCAGGAGCGAGAGCAGCAGAACGGCGATACGCATCGCCCGGGCGAGCAGCAAAACGCGAGCCTGTGGTTTGATGGAGAGGGATGGGGAGAGACTGGCGGTTCCTGGCGGCGGTGGCCGTGCTGACGATCGTGGCCGTCGTGCGCGTGGCATCCACGCATCGCGCTTTGTCCATCACCATCGACGAGCCGGCACACCTCGGCGACGGCTACCACTGGTTCGACGGCAAGTACGCGTTCGACCCTTCGCACCCGCCGCTCGCGCGCGTTCTCTGCGCGCTGCCGCTGCGCCTGGCCGGTGTGCCCGCCGCGACGACGGGCAGCGAGATCGACCGCGGCCACGCCGTCCTCGCTCACGGCGGCGACTACGAAGCGAATCTCGCCCGCGCCCGGCGCGGCAATCTGGTCCTGCTGGTGCTGGCCATCGCGGCGACGGCGGCCTGGGCGCGCCGCCACTTTTCGCGCGGCGTGGCCATCCTGGCGGTGGCGTTGTTCACGACACTCCCGCCCCTGCTCGCGCATGCGGCGCTCATCACCACCGACCTGGCCGTGACGGCCACGCTCCCGCTGGCACTCCTGGCCCTCGAAGTGCTCCTCGATTCTCCGTCGCTCCGGCATTCGACGCTGTTCGGCGCAGCGGTCGGTCTCGGCCTGCTGGCCAAGATGTCGTTCCTGGTCTACTTCCCCGCGGCCGCGGCCGTGGTGCTGGCGGCGCGCTGGCCGGTTCGCGTGAACTGGAGAAGCATCGCCGCCTCCGCGATGGCCGCGCTGCTCGTGCTCTGGGCCGGCTACCGCTTCACGTTCGGAAAGCCGAGCGACATCTCCCGCGACGCCGTCTTCCTCTTCCACTATGCCGCGCCCCAGCCGCTCATCCCGCTGGCGCGCGCGCTCGCGCAGACGCCCCTGCCCGCGCCGGCGTACGCCCTCGGCGTGGCCACACTGGCGTTCCGCGACAAGCACCTCGGCCACCCCGGCTACTTCCTCGGCCAGACCAGCGCACGCGGCTGGTGGTATTACTTTCCGCTCATCCTGTTTTTCAAGACGCCCATCCCCTTTCTCGTCTTCGCGGCATGGGGAATCGGCTGCGCCGTGCTGGCCCGGTCGCGCGTCCACCTCGCGTATGCCGGAGTGGCGCTGATCATCCTGCTGATCGGCATGACGGCATCGCTGAACATGGGCATCCGGCACATCCTGCCCATCTACGCGCCGCTGTCGATCCTCGCCGCCCACGGCGTGATGGAGATCCGGCGCCGCGCCACGACGGCGTTCAGCCGTGTCTCGCTGGCCGCCATGCTGGTGTGGATCTTCGCCGGCGTGGCGTTGGCCCATCCGGACTATCTCCCATGGTTCAACGAGCTCGCGCCGGAGAATCCGGCGTACATCAGCGTCGACAGCAATCTCGACTGGGGACAGGACGCCGCGCGTCTCGCACACACCTCGCGCGAGCTGGGAATCGGCACGCTGCACGTGGCCGTGCTGGCCACGTTGAACTTCGAGCGGTACGGCGTGCACGTCGTACCGCTCGAGCCTTACGTGCGGACGAGCGGATGGGTGGCGGTGAGCGAGACCCGGCTCGCGCTCGATGCCGAGGAGTATCGGTGGTTGAGTTTGTACCGGCCGGTGCGGCGGATCGGGAAATCGATTCGCCTCTACTTCATCCCCTGAGTCGTCCATTTGCCAGGTTCGGCGAATGGACTACTAAGATGCGCGACTGAATGCGGAGAGACTGGAGGCTCATCGCGGCCGTCGCGGTGCTGACGATCGTGGCCGTCGTGCGCGTGGCGTCGACGCACCGCGTCTTCTCCGCGACCGTCGACGAGCCGATCCACCTCGCCTCCGGCTACGAGTGGTTCGCCGGACAGTACGTCACCGACCTCACTCATCCCCCGCTGGCCCGCATCCTCGGCGCACTCCCGCTGCGACTGCAGGGACTGCCGGATCCGCGACCCGCGAACATGGTCGAGCGCGGCAATCAACTGCTGTATCACGGCGACCGCTACGTGAAGAACCTCGCCCGCGCGCGGATCGGCAACCTGGTCCTGTTGATTCTGGCGATCGTCACCGTCGCCGCGTGGGCGCGCCGCCTCTTCTCACGCGCCGTGGCCATCGCCGCCACGGCCATGCTCACCGCCCACCCGCTCCTCCTCGGCCACGCCGGCCTGCTGACGACCGACCTCTCCGTCGCCGCCACACTCCCGCTGGCCCTGCTCGCGCTCGACTGCTATCTCGAGTCGCCGACCGCGAAACGCGGCGCGCTCCTCGGCATTGCCGTCGGATTGGGCATCCTCTCCAAGTTCTCCTTCTTCGTCTTCTTTCCTCCGTGCGCGATCGTGCTGCTCATCGTGCGGCGGCCGTTGCGCGGACGCGCACTGACGGCCCTGCTCGCACTTGTTGTGGCGTTCCTGGTCGGGTGGGCCGGTTATCGCTTCGACGTGCGCCGTCCCGCGAACGTCGTCGAGCGCGGTAACGAGATCCTCGACTGGGCTGCGCCCGCTCCGCTGAAGCCAATCGCGCGATGGATCGGCAACATGCCGCTCCCCGCGCCCGCGCTGCCGATCGGCATGGCCCAGGTGAAGCTGCACGAGAAGCTCGGCCACACCGCGTATCTCCTCGGAAAGGAGAACCGCGACGGCTGGTGGTATTACTTTCCGGTCGTCTTCTTCTACAAGTCGCCGCTGCCCTGGCTGATGCTCGTGGCGTGGGGCGCGGCCGTGCTCCGGCGCAATCGCAACGGGCTGCAGGCGATCGGCGTCGCCGCGGCCATCCTGCTGACCGCGATGACGACCTCGCTCAACATCGGCGCGCGGCACATCCTCCCCATCGTCGCGCCGCTGTCGATCGTGGCCGGCTACGCGGCGATCGACATCTGGCAGCGCAGCCGCGACGCGTGGGGGCGCACCGCGCTGGCCGCGGTGCTCGGCTGGCTCTTCGCCGGCGTCGCGGTGCAGCATCCCGATTACCTGGCCTGGTACAACGAGCTCGCGCAACCGAACCCGTCGTACGTCGCGGCGGACAGCAACATCGACTGGGGACAGGACGTGCTCCGCCTCGCCGACACCGCGCGCGAAATGAACATCGATCACATGCACGGCGCCTTCATGAACAGCACGCGTCTCGGCGCGCACGGCCTCAACGTCACCGGCCTCGTGCCGCATCAGAAGGTCACGGGCTGGGTCGCGGTCAGCGAGAACTGGCTGCGCTTCGGCGAAGCGCGCGGCGACTACGACTGGCTCACCACCTATCGCCCCGTGCGCCAGGTCGGCAAGACCATCCGGCTCTACCACATCCCATGAAGAGAGCCGCGCTCGCGCTGATTGTGCTGTCGATGCTGCGCATTGCCGCGACGTGGACGACGCTCTCCGCGACCGTCGACGAGCCGATGCACGTCTCCGCCGGCCTGCAGTTCTACACGCAGCGCGTCTACACGTACCAACCCGAGAACCCGCCGCTGCCGCGACTCGTCTTCGCCCTCCCCGCCCTCCTCGGCGGGATGGACTTCGACCCGAACCGCTCCATCGACCAGCAACTGCTGAACGTTTTCTATTCGGACGACCGCTACAAGACGAACCTCGTCCTCGGACGGGCCGGCAATCTGCTCTTCTTCCTCATCGCCAGCATCTCGGTCTGGCTCTGGGCGCGGCGGATGCTCGGCGAAAAAGGCGGCTTCATCGCCACGCTGCTCTTCACCTTCCAGCCCATGATCGCCGGACACGCGGGGCTGGCTACACACGATCTCCCCGCCACCGCGGGCGTCGCACTGTCGCTGCTCGCGTTCACCCGCTGGCTCGACGAGCAGACGATGCGACGGGCGATGTGGTTCGGCGCGGCATTCGGCTTCGCGGTGCTGTGCAAGTTCTCCTGCCTCGGCTTCGTCCCCGCCGCGTGCATCGCCATGTACGTCGTGCGCCGCGACTTTCGCCGGCGCGCACTTGTGCCGTCTTTCTTCGCCGCGCTGCTGGCGACGCTGTTCGTGACCTGGGCCGGCTACGCGTTCACCATCGAGCCGCTGCTGGCCGGCCTGCGCGGACTGGCGGCCGTGAATCGCGCCGGTCACTTTGGGTTCCTGTTCGGCGACGTGCGCACGACGGGCTGGTGGCATTACTTTCCCGCGGCCGTGGCGCTGAAAAGCACTCTCGCCTCGCTGGTCCTGGCGCTGTTCGCACGCAAACGCGGGGTCGAAGCATTGGCCGCCACGATCGCCATCCTGCTCGTGGCCATGCCGAGTCACCTCAACATCGGCGTGCGTCACGTGCTTCCGCTTTACGCGCCGCTGGCCGTGGCCGGCGCGGCGGGCGCACTGGCATTCAAGCGCCAGTGGATCGCGGTCGCGCTGCTCGTCTGGCACACCGCCGCCTCCGCGGTCGCGGGCCGCGACGCATTCCCCTACTTCAACGAAGCGGCGGGCCCCCATCCCGAGCGGCTCCTCCTCGACAGCAATCTCGACTGGGGTCAGGACGCGCTGCGCCTCAAGCGCGTGCTGCGCGAAAAGAAAGCAGACCGCGTCGGCCTGGCCATCCTCGGCTGGCACGACTGGGACGCGCTCGGCTATCCGCCGCACTACGCCGTCCAGCGCGACGTGCCGTCGCAGGGCTGGGTGGCGGTCAGCGAGCATCTGCTCGGCGTCGCCCGCGGCGCGCCGTGGCTGGAAGGGCGGCGGTACGAGCGCGTCGGCACCTCGATCCGCCTCTACCGCATCCAATGACCGACAAACGCTGGTGGACGCTGCTCGCCCTGCTGGTCGTACTCACGCTCGTGCGTGTGGCCACGACGCATCGCGTGTTCGCGCAGACCATCGACGAGTCCGCGCATCTCATCGCCGGCTACGACGCACTGACCAAACGCGTCTTCACCACCGACACCATGCATCCGCCGCTGGCGCGCATGCTCTTCGCGCTGCCGTTCGTCAACGAGCCGGAGCCGGGCGCGGAGCCGCGCGGCAACAAGCTCCTGCTGCGCGACGACCGCTACACGCAGAACGTCGCCCGCGCGCGAATGGGCAACCTGCTCTTCCTCGCCATCGGCATCCTCGCCGTCGCCTTGTGGGCGCGCCGATTGTTGTCGCCCGCCGCCGGCCTGCTCGCCGCCGCGTTGTACGCGTGCCTGCCGCCGATCCTCGCGCACGCGGGACTGGCCACGACCGACATGGCCGCCGCGGCCACGCTGCCGCTCGCGCTCTACGCGCTCACGCTGCTGCTCGACGAAGCCTCGTGGCCGCGCACGATCGCACTCGGCGCCGCCGTCGCTCTCGGCCTGCTCTGCAAGTACTCGTTCGTTCTCTATTTTCCCGCGTGCGCTGTGGTGCTCTTCGCGATGCGGCGGCGCTTTCCGATTGCGAGACTCCTCGTGACGATCGCGATCGCCGTGATTCTCGTGGCTATGGTGATGCCGCCGCGCGAGTACATCGCGGGCGTGCTGCAGGTCCAGGCGATGAATGCCGATCCACCGAAAGCGATCCTGTTCGGGGAAGTGAAGAAAGGCGGCTGGTGGTATTACTTTCCGCTCGCGCTCTTCTTCAAAACGCCGATCGCGTTTCTCGCGCTGGCGCTCCTCGGCTGCACGCGCAAACGCGAGCCGGCCATCATCGCGGCGGTGATCCTCGGCATCGCCATGACCAGCAGCATCAACATCGGCGTGCGCCACCTCCTGCCGCTCTACGCGCCGCTCGCCATCGCCGCGGCCGCGGTACGCGTGCGCTGGCTCGTCCTCGCGTGCACGGCATGGCTCGTCATCGGCTCCGCGCTCGCACATCCCGACTACCTGCCGTGGTTCAACGCCTTGGCCGGGCGCGAGCCGCAGCGCGTGCTCAACGACAGCAATCTCGACTGGGGTCAGGACGTCCTGCGCCTGGTGCGTCTCGCCCGCGACGAAAAGCTCCCCAGCATCACCACATCCCTCGCCACGAACGCGCCCCTCGATCAGCTCGGATTTCCACCGCGCCAGGACCTCGCGCCATTTCAGCCGGTGCACGGCTGGGTCGCCATCAGCGAATTGAACATCGCCCTCGGGCGCGACCTCAGTCCGGAGATCCAGCGCTGGCTCGACGACCTGCTTCGCGGCCGCCCATACCGACGGGTTGGCCACTCCATCCGCCTCTACCACTTCCCCCGACCCGCGAGCGTAGCGGCGATCGCCTGTCATCCCGAGCGTGAGTCGAGGGACCTGGGCGGGTGGGGGCGCGCTGCGCGTGCGATGGTTAGGTAGCG
>DASVSV010000094.1:0-22028 GCA_036387915.1 Thermoanaerobaculia bacterium | reverse complement strand
TCACCCCTCCCGACTCACCCCTCCCCCACCACCACGAACGCCGCCCAATACAGCGGATCCTCGTACCGCACGTCCTTTCGCAGTTCGAGCTGCGCCTTGCGCAGCGCCGCGGCCGGGGTGTTGCCGGCGACGAGGAAGCGGTGGAAGGACACCATCAGCTTCGTGGTGGCCTTCGAGTCCGCGTTCCACTGGCTGACGACGACTCGCGGCACGCCGCGCGACAGCAGTGCCCAAGCCAGTCCTACGACGCCTTCACCCCCGTAGCTGCGGCCGCGCGCGGTACTGCAGGCGGAGAGGACGACCAGCTCCGCGTCGAGGTCGAGCGACTGCAGTTCCCGCGCTTCGAGGAGACCGTCGTCCTGCACGTTGCGGCTGGCCAGCACGAGACTCGAATAGAGTGGCTGTGCTTCGTCGATGAGCGCGTGCGTAGCGAGGTGCACGACGTCGTAGCGGACGATCTCCTCCTTGAGCGCCGCTTCGTCGGCGGCCCTGCCGGTCAGAACGCGCGACCGCGGATAGAGCCGTCCCACCTCGCGGGCTTCGCGCGCCGCGTCAGGGAGTTGCCCGAGCGTGGCCCCGGGCACCAGCGAGCGGAACATGGCCTGTCCCGCGCCGCCGATCTCCGGATCGCCCACCGCCAGGATCGAGTCCGGCTTTCGCGCGGTGGCCGAGTCTCGCAGACACCAGGAGACGGACGGCGCGTAGCGCAGCTCGAAACGGGACAGCAGCGGAACCCCGCGCGCGTCGAGCAGCGTCTGAAACGGCAGCGACCAGAGCGGCCCGTCCGGGACGACGGCCACACGCTCCACGCCGTCCAGATCGGGCAGCAGGGGCGCGACGAGCAGCGCATGGAGCGACCGAGCGACCTTCCGGTAATTCGCGTCGCGCGCGCGGATCCGCTTCAGCAAAGCCTCGATACGTTCGCTCAGCTCGCGCACGCCGATGGGCAGAGGACGCGCCGTCAGCCCGCGGCGCGTGACCACGAACGCCAGCGTGCGATCGCCGGCGACGACGTAGCGCACGATCGCCGTGCGCGGGGCGACCTTCTCCAGTTCCAGCGTGACCGGCGCAGCGGCTTCCTCCTCCGCCGCATGCTGCACCCGCAGATCGTCGAGCTGCAGCCGCGCCGCGGCCAGGCGCTCGCGGACGGCGTGCAGCGACGGATCGCCGGAACGCGCGGCCAGAATGGCGCGATTGAGCTCCACGACCGCCCGCTCCGCCCGCACCACCTCGGGCGGCGCACGTCGGGGCGCGGCCGCGGTGGCGCCGGCAAATTCGTGCAGCGTGCGGGCGGTCCGTTGTTCCGTCACCTCGAGCGCCTCGGCATTGCGGCCCGCCTCCGCGAGCAGCGCCACCAGCGCGTCGTACAGCCGCATGCGGCGGACGAAGAAGGATTGCCTCGCCAGCGGATTCACCGGCAGCGAGGCCCGCTTGCGCTCGATGATGGCGATGCCTTCGCGCAGCGTGGAGATCGCTTCGCCGCGGCGTCCCAGCGCCAGCAGCGCCTGCGCGTGCGCGTAGCTGAAACCGTGTTCGTAGATCCCCTCGTCGGTGTGCTCCGCCATCAGCCCGCGCGCTTCCTCCAGCGCCAGCAGTGCCTCCATCGGCTTTCCCTCGGCGATCAGAATCCGGGCCTCGGTCACGTGCAGCGCGGCATCGAAGGCCACCGGTGCTGCGCTGCGGGGGCGGAGCGAGAGAGCCGCGTCCAGCTCCCGGCGGGCCGCGGCGAGGTCGTTCCGCTGCAGCGCCGCCATCGCGCTGATGTTGAACAGAGGGAGGGACGACTCGACGCCGCGGGGACCCATGCACTCCGCCACCTCGCGCGCCGCCGAAAGGACGTCCGGCTCACGGCCGGGATCGAACTCAGCGGCGAGCATGGCCAGCTTCGTCAGCGCGAACAGCTCCGCGTCGACCGCGCCCGACTCGCGCGCGACGGACGCGGCCCGCTCGTAGTGAAGCCGCGTCAGCTCGGGATCGCCCGACGAGTCGTAGGCGCCGGCCAGATTGAGCGCCGCATTCAGGCGCGCTGACGGATCGCCGCTGAGCTGCGCGTAACGCGAGGCCAGCAGCGAAAAGCGAAAAGACCGCGCGTGCTCGAGCCGGGCCCCGGCCATCCAGGCGAGCTGCGACGCGGCCATGGCCACGGGCACGGGGTCGTCCATCGCATCGGCGGCGTCGACGACCTGCAGCAGCAGCGCCTCGGCGCGCGGCGGGTCGGCCGTCTCCAGCGCGCGCGCCAGACGCACGCGCGCTTCGCCGAGGGCGTCGGCATCGCCGGAGCGCAGCGCCAGCCGCTCCGCTTCCGTGGCCACCGGAATGGAGTCAGCGGGATCGTCGGCGGTTCTGCGGACGTGGACACTTTCCGCCGCCAGCACGAACGCGCGCGCGGCGTCGCTGGCCGTCCGGTCGGCGACGTCTCGCGCCAGCGCCAGCACGGCCGCGGCCTCCTCGTGACGCTGGCGGCTGTTCAACAGAATCGCGCGGCGGCCGAGGGCGGCGGCGAGACGCGTCGTGACCAACGGGCCGTGCTGGTCGAGCAACGCCTCTCGGTTGGAGGCGCGCAGAAGCTCGGCCGCGAATGATTGCTCGCGGCGCTCGAAGCCCGCGACCTTCCAGCCTGCGCCCGTCATCCGCAGCTCGACCGCGTAATGCTCCTCGTCGACGTGCACGCGCTCGACCAGGGCGTCGACGTCGACCGTCGCGCGGGCGGCGGTGAGCTCAGTCACGCGGAGCTGCGCGGTCAGTACGCGCGTACACCGGAGCTCGACCTCGCGCTGGTGGGCGGCGCGGAATCGCCCGGCGCGCTCGCCCTCCCATTGCGACGCCGCGGACTGCACGTCACCGCGCGCGTAGGCATCCCAGAAGCCGGTCGCCGCGCCGAGCGGCGAATCGGCCGCGGAACAGGTGAGCGCAATCGCCAGAGCGGCGACCGGAAAGGAGAACCGGAGGGGCATTGGACGCTTCATGGTAGCGGGTCGGCAGTAATAAATAAATTCGCAATCCGTCTCCAGCGACGCGGCCGCGAGCGATGGCTACGCTCCTCCGCGGTCAATCCCGACCCAGAACCGCTTCGAAAGGAAAAACGTCCCATGAAATCGTTCAAGCTCAGTCTCGTTCTTTCTCTCTTCTCTCTTCTCGCCGCAGGCTCCGCCATGGCAGTGACGATCCCGAAAATCGACGGATACATCATTTACGGCGGTACCTACAGCAGCTACGTCTACGGAGCACGCGTACGGATTTGTACGACTCCCAATCCGACTTCGTCGTCGAACTGCGTCGCCCCGATCACCAACAGCTCGGGCTATTACGCCGTGTACAACTGGGTGGTCGGTGACAACGCGACGATCTACTGGTTCCCGTACACCGACAGCCCCGCGGGCGGCCGCACCGGACGCTGGGGAAATGCAACGACAGCGATCCGCTCGTCCATCGCCTGCCAGTCGAAAAACCAGTACGGCTGGTGCACGAACTACGGCGTCAACGCGACCCTGGCCGTCTATCCGAGCCCGCTCGAGCCGGTGGCGGTCAACCCGGCCCCGAACTCCACCGACGTCGGCCGCGTGCAGACGATGAAGTGGACGAACAGTGTCGACTCCTGGCGCGCCGGACATGACATCGTGTACGACGTCTACGGCAGCGGCTTCGACGCGCCGCTGCTCCTGCAGGTGTCGAACCTTCCCTGCAATGCCGACGCGAACAACCGCTGCCAGTGGCAGCTCCCCCTCACGCTCGACCCGCAGACTCCGTACAACTGGAAGATCGTGGCCAGAAACCGGAGCGTCTACAACTACGAGACCGAGTCGCAGGTCTATCACTTCACCACCGGCTGGTAGCTTCGAGGACGGCGGCGGGGCGATCCGCCGCCGTTCTTTTCTCCTCATGGAAGCTGCTGCAGAAGACGTTGCGCCAGAGGATCCGCGGTCGCGCGTCCGTAGGCACTCAGCTCCCGCCGTGCGTCGCTGACCATCCCGAGACGGGCATACAGAAGCCCGAGCAGCAGATGGTCACCGCCCGCCTCCGTTCTGGCCCGCGCCAGCTGGTCCTGTTCGCGCGTGGAGATCACGCGGAAGATCGCCGGCGGCGCGGGCGGCGCGGGAAGGACGAACGACTCCTCCCCTCGCTCGACGCTCACCTGCCAGCGGTACGTCCGGCCGCGGCGCAACGGCACCGGCACACGCCAGCGCGCGCTCGCGAGCGCCTCGCTGCGCGCGATCTCTTCCCCTCCCGAGCTGATCGAAACGATGCAGCGGGCGTCGTCCATGGCTGGCCAGCGCAATTCCGGCTGCGCTTCCTCGACGGCCGTCGCCGCGGGCCACACTGCTTGTGTGGTGGCATCGGGCGTGTCGTCGCCGCGGAAAGAATCATTCGCCGCGAGCTCGCGGATCTCCGCCGGAAACGGCAGGACGCGCGTCCGCCGAACCTCGGACACCAGCGCATCCCACTCCGCCGGCCGCGTCCTCACGACAGGCGGGGCGGGATCGTCCGGAGGCGGTGCCGCACGGTGCACCGGCGCGGCCGCACGCCGCGGCGGCGGCTCCGGCTCGGTCGTCCGCGGTGCGAGGAAGACGACGGCCGCAATGGCCGCGGCGGCGGCACCGCTCCAGAGCACGAGCGGACGCAACGGACGCGGCTCGGGCACTTTGTCGGGGGCCCCTTCGTCGCCGTCCTCGTCCCAATGGAACGCGGCTTCGAACGCGGCGACGCTGTCGCGGATGGCGAGGACCTCGCCGGCCAGCGCCTCGCATCGACCACACTCGGCAACATGACGCCCCACCGCCGCCGTCTCCTCGGCGGAAGCGGCGCCGCTGCGGACGCGCTGCAGATCGGCAATGTTCAAATGCTCCATGTTCATTAGACGAAAGGAATCCTTTGTTATTGCCGCGCGGAGCGGCTGGCCATCCTCCGCGCCAGCCGTTCCCGCGCCGACTTGCGCAGATTGATGACCTGTTGCCGTCGCAGTCCGAGGTGCGCGGCCAGGCGTAAATCGTCCAGCGGGAGGGCGTCCCAGATCGCGCCGAACTGCACGCGTGACATCTCGACCGCCTCCGCGATCTCTTCCAGCGTGGCGATGCCGACCGCCACGAACAACGTCACCGCGTTGCCGCTCCCCGGCTCTCGGAGATTGAGCAGCAACGCGGCGCGCTGCTTCGGCGGCAGTTCCCGGATCTCCTGCCAGAGGACCTGCAGGTACTGGCGCGCTTCGACCGTGTCGCGCTGCACCGCCGGGATCGTGGCGGCGGGCTCCGCGTCCCGTGCTTCCTCGCTGGGGGCGAGTGCGGAAACGAGATCGGCGAGCCGGACCGGTTTGTCGAGCGCGCGCAGCACCGCCTCGATCGCGTCGGCCGACCCATCGCCGGACGACATCCTGTCGCGCAACGGCGCCGCATTGGACTGATAATCGTAACGGTCCTTCCACGTTACCAGTCCGCACAACGTCACTCCCTCGTAGTTCCAGAGGGCGAGCCGCGGGTCGTGAACGAACAGATAACGCAGGCGACTCTTGACGCGCGTCCGTTCCGGCGAGCGGCGGCGCATGACGTCGCGCACCGAGTTCTTCGTCAGCGTCGTCACGTAGGCTTCGATGTTCTGGACGCTCTCTTCCTCGAGCACCGTCGCCGCACGCAGTTTGCGCAGCACGCGCAGCGTGACCTGACCGACGATATCGTCGACGTCGTACGCGTCGATCGGCCAGTCGGCGTGGACGTAAGTCCGGACGACCGCGCGGACGCGGGGCTGCACCTCGTCCGTCAGAATGCGCTCCAGCTCGCGTCCGCGCGCGCACTCGTCGGCGGCCGTCAGATACGCCGCCAGCCGGGGATCGTTGAGTGCGAGGAGCGGGGAGCGGCGGGTGGTCATGCGCGTGGTCCCCGTCAGTTGCCGCAGAAGCGGGTGCAACCTCAAGAGGGAACGCAGCACTGATGGCGATATTACTGCCTCACGATGCACGACGGCATTCGGTACAATTCGCCACCTTTCGATGATGTCCACCGAAGAAGCCCTCCAATCCTTCCGCGCCGCCCTCGCCGCCGCCCAGACGCCTGAGGCGCTGGCGGAGGTGCGCACGGCGTATCTGGGCAAGAAGTCGTATGTGAAGACGGCGTTGAAGTCGCTCGGCGGGATGCCGGCCGAGGAGCGGCCGCGGTTCGCGAAAGAGATCAACGATGCGGCGCAGGAGATCGAGCGCGAGCTCGACGAGGCCACCGCGCGTATCGCCGAGGCGGCGGTGGCGAAGCAGATCGAGGCGGAGTGGCAGGATCTGACGCTGCCCGGGATCGCCCAGGAGCGCGGCTCGACGCATCCGCTGACGCAGGTCCACAAGAAGTGCATGGACGTCATGCGCCGCCTCGGCTTCACGCTGGAGGAAGGGCCGGAGATCGAGACGCCGTACTACAACTTCGACGCGCTCAACATCCCCGAGAACCATCCCGCGCGGGACATGCAGGACACGTTCTGGCTGCCGAACAACATGCTCCTCCGCTCGCACACGACCACCGTGCAGGCGCGCGTGCTGGAGCGCCATCCGCCGCTGCCGATCAAGGTCGTCGCCGCGGGCCGCGTCTATCGCAACGAAGCCGTCGACGCGACGCACCTGGCGATGTTCCACCAGTTCGAAGGGATCTGGGTGGAGGAAGGCCTCACCTACGGCGATCTCAAAGGGACGCTGCTCGAGATTGCGAAGTCCATTTACGGTGAGGAACACGAGTTCCGCTTCAAGCCGAAGTACTACCCGTACACGGAGCCCTCGGTGGGCATGGACATCCAGTGCGCGGTCTGTTTCGCAAAGGACGAGAACTGCCCGACCTGCAAAGGCGCGGGCTGGATCACGATTCTCGGCTCGGGGATGATCCATCCGAAGGTGTTCCTCGAGTTCGGCTACGACCACGCGAAGCTGAGCGGCATCGCCTTCGGCCTCGGCACCGCCCGCATCGCCGCGCAGGCGGTGGGGATTCCCACGCTGAAGCCGATGTACGAGCAGGACCTGCGCGTGCACCGCACGATGCATCGGGGTGGACTGTGAAGTTCCTGCTCGAGCACCTGCGCACCCACACCGACCTCCCCTCCTCCCACGCCGAGGCGCGCGAGCTGCTGGACGAAGTCGGCATCGAGGTGAAGTCGCTCGACACGACCTCCCTCGGCACGGTCGTCAACTGCGAGCTGCTCGCAAATCGCGGCGATCACTACTCGTATCAAGGCGTCGCACGCGAAGTGCGCGGGCGCACCGGCGGACCGCTGCGCTATCCGCCGCTGCACAAGCTCGACGTGCAGCGCGCGGACGACACGCGCGTGCGGATCGAGACGCCGCTCTGCCTGGTCTACACCGCCACGGAGCTCTTCCGCGGCGACGCGGCCGGCGTGCTGCCGTCCGAGGTGCTGGCGCCGCTCATCGCCGCGGACGTGCACTCCATCAGCGCCCCGGTCGATGCCTCGAACCTGACCAACTTCGACCTCGGCCAGCCGACGCACGCGTTCGACGCCGACAAAGTGGATGGCCCGATCACCGTGCGCGTCTCGCGAAAGGGTGAGAAGGCGTGGATGCTTTTCACGGCCGCGGCGGTGGAGATCCCGGAAGGGACGCTGGTCATCGCCGACGACTCGAAGATCCTCGGCATCGCCGGCGTGATCGGCTGCGTCGAGAGCGGCATCACCGACCAGACCACGCGCATCCTCCTCGAGTCGGCGTGCTTCGACCCGGT
The DNA here is from genome assembly GCA_036387915.1 of Thermoanaerobaculia bacterium. Lineage (GTDB taxonomy): Bacteria > Acidobacteriota > Thermoanaerobaculia > Gp7-AA8 > Gp7-AA8 > QHVT01. The sequence goes on along the minus strand of DASVSV010000094.1, from coordinate 14,334 downwards.
GGCGGTGCGCATCGCCTCGCGCAAGCTCGATCAGCCCACCGATGCGGCCGCGCGCTTCATGCGCGGCGGCGATCCGACGCTGCCGCTGGTCGGCGCGGCCCGCGTGGCATATCTGCTGGAGCAACATTGCGGCTATCGCGTCGGCACCGCGTACACGGCCGGCGAGTGGCAGAACCCGCAGCGCACCATCGAAGTCGACGTGGCCAAGGTGGCGCGCTTCATCGGCGCGGAGCAGATGCAGGCGCTGGAGATGGCGGACCGGCTGACGCGCTACGGCTTCACGGTCGAGCCGGAGGTCAACAAGTTGACCGTCACGGTCCCGCCGCATCGGCTCTGGGACGTGCACTTCGAAGCCGACATTGCCGAGGAGCTTTTAAAGTCCGTCGGCTACAACGCCACCATCGTCTCGCTGCCGCGCGTGGAGATGGGCGCGCTGCCGTCGCACGCGGAGCTCGTCAACGAACGGGTGTCCGAGGTGCTGGTGGCGGAGGGGTTCTACGAGATCTTCACCGACAGCTTCTACGGACGCGGCGTGCGCGACCGGCTCGGGATCGCTGAAGGCGACCCGCTCTGGGCGCACGTGGAGATGCAGAACTCGATCGAGCGCAACTACTCGCTGATGCGCAACAACACCATCGCCCAGGCGCTCGACGCGCTGGCGGTGAACGTCAACAACAAGCTGGCCAACGTGAAGATGTACGAGTGGGCGCGGATCTACCTCGCCGACCTGAGCGAGCAGTCGATCCTCTGGGCCCTCGCCAACGGCCGCGACCGCGGCCCTTTCTGGGGCGACAAGGGCCGCGTGGCCGACGCGGTCTACCTGAAGGGAATCCTCGAGCAGTTGCGGCTCGAGCTGCGCGTAGGCCTGAGCGTCGCCGCCACGGCGGGACATCGTCTGGAGCGCTTCTTCCACCCCGGACGCCGCGCCGGCATCTTCCTCGGCGAACGCCAGGTTGGCATCGTCGGCGAATTGCATCCGTCGCTCGTGGCGCGCTTCGACATCAAACGCCAGCGCCCCGTCTACTTCGAAGTCGAGGTCGACGCGCTGACCGCAAAGGCGCAGCCGCGCGTCTACAGCGAGCCGCCGTCCCGCCAGCCCATCGTGCGCAACGTGGCCTACGCTATCCCCCGCGGAATCACCGCCGCCGAAGTCGCCGACGCCCTCCGCTCCGCCGCCCCGGCGTTCCTGCGCGAGATCCGCGTCGTCGACCTGTTCGAGTTGCCGGACGCGCGGGCGATCACGTTCGAGATCGAGTACCTCTCGGAAGAGGCACTCACCGGCGACACCATTAATGCCGCGACCGAGGCCATGACGGGCGCGGTGACGGCGAAGTTCGGCGATCGGGTCACGCAACGCACGTAACCGGAACATTTTCGCGGCCGGGGTAGGGAAAAGCCTCTCGCGCGTCTCACCTACAATAGAGGAATTCCGGAATGCCGACAGTCCCGACGCTTCAGCGTGCTGCGCATGGCGCACGCATTCTTGAAGCGATCACGAACTACGCACGCGTGGAGATCGAGGAATCCCGCAACGACACGCTCAATCTGAATGTGCATTTCTCGGCCGATGAATACTTCTGGCCGAACGTGTTCGGGCTTCGGACGCCATTCGGTTCAAACGTCGACGTCCCAAATGAGGTGATCGTGTCCGAGTGGGTAGCGCGCGTGCCGGGTTTGTTCTGGATGGCCGGCGCGCAGGCGCATCGGCGCGAGGGAGAGAAACTCGTCGAATATCGTGACGGGAACTCGATCACGCTGCGCCCTATGGGCAAATCGAGTCTCGTCAGCGGCGGCGTGGGCACGATTAAGCTGCCGCCGTCCGAAGCCGGGTACCGCCTCATCACGCTCACATCCTCAGCGAATGTTTCGGCGGGTGTGCCCGCCTTGGTGTCCCCGGAAGTATGGGAGCACTGCCGTCTTCGTGAAGGGTCGGTCGTCCGCATCTACAAAGCGACTTGGCAGGCCATGGCCCGGGGTTGGTCAGCGGAGTTTCCATCTACGCGCGGTATCCCGCGCGCGTATATACGCATCGACGGGCCCGATACAGTCGAAGTGATCGATGACGGCGCCGCCGCGGCGATTCACCCGTTCTCGATCATGCGGTACTTCGATGGGAAGGCGGAGTTGTTCGACTTCGTCTTCGCTACGGGCTATTCGACCGATCCCCGCATGCGCCAGGAGATCTCCGGTTTCTTCGACGACTACTGCCGCGCCGAAGGGCGCGAAGGCGAGTACTTGATCGACGCTGATGTCGCGCAGCCGATGTGGGCCTCGCGCTATCACTCTCCTGCCGAACTGCGGGTCGCCGAAGAGTTGCTGAATCGCCGGATCGAGGACGCGATGCTCGGCCATAATGTCACAGAGGTTCTGCAGGGTGTCCTTTCCGGTCTCAGTCATGGCGAGCTGCGGCGGATCTCGTCGGAGATCGGGATTCCGCCAGCCACATGGTTTCGGGGCGACGCCGCCGTGCACGAGGCTCAGCGCTTCATCTTGTGCGTGCCCCCGGCAAAGATAGCCGTGCTAATCGACGCCATTCGCACACTGCAGCCGGATTTGATTCCGACGGAGGGCATGTGAATGGCTTGGAACGACTGGCTGAGCACTCTCAATGACGCGCTGGCGGATCTCTACCCGACCATCGACGAATCGCGAAGGGTCGTCGCCTGCGCCGGACTTCCGCCGCGGATGATCCGGTTCGATCCGGCCTCGCTCATCAACTGGTACAACATCCTCGAGTACTCCGAACGAGGCGAGAGCAAGTCGCGTGCGGTTCTCGACTGCGCGCTTCGCGATCATCCCGATCACCCTATTCTCGTCGCCCTCAAGACAGGCGAGCCCCCAGTCAGGAAAGCACCGCCAATGCGGTGGGAAGCTCCCGTCGACGCTGCGCAACTCGAGAAAATCACCGGCGCACAGAGCACGCTGCTTCCTATTGCATTTCTCGACGTCGGATTGACGGTCTCCCGCTCCGTTGCACGCATTGTCCGATCCGACGGCAGCAGCGGCACAGGTTTCCTGATCGGTGGCGGGTGGATGCTGACGAACAATCACGTGCTGCCAACCTTCGAAGAAGCGGAGGACGCGGTGGCGCAGTTCAACTACCAAGCGACGGCTTCGGGGACCGACGCCGCGATCAGCGCCTATCAGCTCGACCGCCGCCGCTTCCACACCAGCGCCGCCAACGACTGGACGGTGATCGGTATCAAAGCCGCGGCGGAGCAGAAGTGGGGGTTCATTCCGCTGCAGGCTGTGGAGACGAAGGTGAACGCGTTCGTCAACATCATTCAGCATCCCGGCGGCGGCCCGAAGCAGGTCGGTCTTTACCACAACACTGTTGTCTTCGCAGGCGAGGGGCGCGTGCAGTATCTAACCGACACCCTTCCCGGCTCCTCGGGCGCGCCGGTTTTCAATGACGCATGGCACGTAGTGGCTCTGCACCACAGCGGCGGCATGATCCGCGAGCCGGGTACTAAACGATCGTTCTATCGAAACGAGGGAATCGCCATTACGACCGTCCTCGCCGAACTCGTATCAGTGGGAGTGACGTTCGATGCCTGACAACGTCCGGCGGCCCGTCGCGCTCATGAAGTTAATCGATACGCTCGACCGACTTTTCCCCGACGAAGCCGCCTCGCGAATGGTGGTCGATCACGCGGGCGTTCAGGACGGAATGATCGCGTACAGCACCCGGTCAGTCGAGAACTGGACGAACATCGTCAATGAAGCTATCCGGCAGAACACATTGGACGATCTCGTTGCCGTGGCCTCCGAGCTCCACCCCAATGTCCCGGAGCTTCCACGATACCTTCAGGAGTATACAAAGTGGGCAGCGCAGCAGAATGTCCCGGCCGCAGCGATTGCGGACGCTCTGGTCACGCAGCGTGCGCCCGGATTTATCGAGCGTGCGCGCGTCATGATCGTGGCTTGGTTCGGCATTGCAGTCGGATGCTTCGCGTTCGTGGGCGTGCTCGCACGCGAGTCGACACATCACCTGTTCGAGCTCCCAGACAGCGGTTTCGGCGACGCATTCACTTCGCCTGGTGAGTCTGCCGCGGCGGGTCTACGTTTCGTAGGGCGTACTCTTGTGGTCGCGGTGACTTACTTCGCCTACAACCCGATCGGCGCCTTGTTCGTTACAGTCCTCGCCGGTGTGGTTCTGTACTTTGCCGTCCGACGTCCTCCAATCGTCGAGCGAGCATACATTCCTGCGGTCGTAACGCCGCTTGTCTCCATCGGTGCGTTCGTGAAGACGCTCTGGTATGACCTGCCGGTGCTGGGATTCACCGGCGTTCTTACAAAAATGGGCATCGAAGCGCGCACGTTCGACCCGCCCGGAATGTTCCTTTCGCGGGCGGAGAAGATCTGGTCCGGGGTGGTCTGCTCGCGCATCGCTGATTTCCCCCAGGCAAAACTCCTCTGTGGCGGCGAGAGCGCACTCGGCCACACGCAGAATCTCTACGGCGTCTACCTCCTCGATGTCGTCTTTACTATCGCCATCTGCGCTCTCGGCATCGCGGCGCTCCGCAAGCTCACAGTCCCAAGCCACAACCGCGCTTGGAACCTGCCTCGGACGTGGAATTGGGCGCTGATCGTCACAATCGCTCTGGCATTGCTCGGCGCGCTGCTCCCGGTGCCATGGACCTACGCACGTACGGTAGCCTCGATGCAGTACCCGTATATTTGCACGGCGGATTGCGAGTTTCACATTCGCGTGGACGGAAATAAGACGTTTGCGTTCTATCCCGCTGATGGAGATATCAGCGTTGCTCAGGCAGTGCCGCCCACCGCGCAGGTAAGCACACGGGACATACTGGACGTCGCGTTCACGAATCAAGTCAAGTCGCCGAGCTTCGTCCCGCACGAGCGGGGTCGCCGGTTTGGAGGAAACTGATGATGCACATCGCGACAGTTGTACTGTTTCTCGTTGTCATCCTGCACACCTTCGCCGCCGGGGCCGAGGTCATACGGGTGGTGTCGCTCGATGCGAGCGACAGCGCGGCGTTCAATTGTGGCGACCGCTGCAAGTTTCGCGGATCGCTGCCGAGCGCGCCGCTACGCGTGCGCATCATCCGCGGTACGGTGTCTGAACTTGCGATCGTGGCCAACGACCGCCGATACACGGCCGCCGGATGTATCGAGCTCTACTCGACAGTCGTTCGGCCTCGCCGTTCGCGACGCACGGCTGACCTGCTCGACCTGAAGTTCTACTTCAGCACGCGCTGGCTCGGATCGAACGGCGCTAATGGCAACTTCGTGTTCATCATCGAGCGCGACGACACTCCCACCGGCCCGATAATCGAAAGAACGTCCATGCTCCGCCTCCCCGCCGGACCGGACGCGGCCAGGTACTTTCGTGCGGGAGTCGATGTGGAGGTGCGTGCGCCGGTGCACGTCCGACGTAGTGGTTTCCTCGCAATGTTGGCGCGCCCCTTTGCAGCAATGGCGGCGACGACGACCGCGACCGAGAGACCCTCTTCGGGAGTGATTGAGCACACGCTGCCAGAGGCGACGCCTCAGCCAACATCATCTGCGAACTGTGTCGATCTGCAGATTGACCGGCAGCCAGTCCTCTTTCGCCGCGCCGATGCACCGCCTCAGAAAATCCGATTGAATGTCGCGGGGAAATAGTGCCCGCTCGATCGCGCGGGAGGCAGCCTTCCTCGTGCGATCTGAGCAGGCGGCGTCCCGCGCCACCTCCGGGCGGCGGACGGACACGACTCGCAGATCCAGTCGCGCGCCGTGCTGCAACGGGACGTAGGCGCGGCCTCAGCCCCAATGGCGATAATGTACGTGTTATTTGTCATCCTGAGCGGCAGGAACGGACCCACAACCCCGGAAGCGTGGCGGCGAAGGACCTTCCCATGGGGGTCGGCTTTGTGAAGGTTGCGCATTGGAAGGTCCTTCGCCTCGTGCTTTCTGCCGCTGGCCAAAATCGTGCAGCTCAGGATGACAAATAACACGTTTAGTCATCGCCATTGCGGCCTCAGCCCGCCGTCCCGGGGTGGGCGGGTTTAAGCCACGTCCGCGCGTGACATATTTCTCCCGCCGCCGCTCGTTTCATTTCCCGAATGAAACGACTCTCGTTGCTCTTCGCGATTCTTCTGGCCGGGGCGGTGCGTGCCGCGGATGTGACGGGGTTTGTGTTCCGCGAGGACAACGTCGTCGAGGGCGTGCCCGTGCAGGCATTGGTGCCGGTGACCGGGACCTCCCTCGGCGAGACGGTGACGGGGAAGGACGGCGGGTTTGCGTTCACCGGGTTGCCCGATGGGGTAATCGAGGTGAAGATCGACGAGGCGTCGTGGCTGGTGCTGGGCGGGGACGTGCTGACGGTCAACCTGTTGACCACCCCGCCGAAGGAGCAGCGGGAGCGCCCCTCGGCCCTCCCCTCTCCGCGTGTGCGGGGAGAGGCGACCGTCAGCGGCACGGTCACGTTGAATGGAAAACCATTGGCCAACGCTCCGGTGATCGTGCAGGGGTTGGCGGATCGCTCCCTTGAGCCGTTGCGCGTGGTGACGAATGCGAAGGGGCAGTTCCGCGCGACGGGGTTGGAGCCTTTGCGGTACGCGGTCGTGATCGACGACCGTCTCAATCCACGCGTGCGGATGCCGCACAGCGGGAAGATGTATGCCGAGGGGCAGGAGCCGTTCATCGTCGACCTGCGGAAGGCCGGTGAGGCGGCGGCGAACGTCGAGCTCACCGCGGCGCCGGTCATCCGCGGACGGGTCGTCGACGCGGAAGGGAAACCGGTCGGCCGCGCGCGCGTGCTGCTCACCATCGCCAACCGGCCGGTGCTCGACTTCGTGCATCGTCCGGCGGACCGCACCACGCCCGACGGCCGCTACGCCATCGCCGCGCCGGAGTGGAGCCCGACCGAGACGGTGAACGTCGCCGTCACCGCTCCGCTTCGTTCCACGTTCCGTTCGAAGGCGTTCCCGCTCGGCACCGCCGACCGTACCGTCGACATCGCGCTGCCGAAACTGGAGCCGGTGCAGGTGCGCGTCACCGATCGCGCCGGCAAGCCGGTCGCGGATGCGCGCGTCGCCTTCGCCCCCGCGGCGGACGGCGCGCCGGTGGAGATGCTCGAGGTCTCCGCGCAGAGCGGCGCACGCGCGAACGCGGCAGGCGAAGTCACGCTGCATCTCGCCCCGGATGCGTACGACTTCGTGGCCGCGGCGAAAGATTTCCAGACCGGCAGCGTCACGAAACGCATCGCCAAGGCGGGCACCGTCGACGTGATGCTCGAGCGCGCGGCCACGCTGCGCGGCCGCGTGCACCGCGGCGATCGCGGCGTCCCCGACGTCCACGTCACGATCCTCAGCGGCAGCCGCACGCGCCGCGACGCCAGCGCCAACACCGACGCGGAGGGGAAATTCGAGATCGGCGGACTGGCGCCGGGTCCCTACCGCCTCGGCATCTTCCAGATGGACCAGTTGATCGACCGCACGATGGAGGTCGAGGCGCCGGGGAACGTCGACGTCGCGTTGCCGCCGGCCGGCACGCTGCAGGCGCGCGTCATCGACGCCGCCACCGGCGGGCCGGTGCGCGAGTTCGCGTTCTCCGTCGAGCCGGTCACCGACCAAGCGCGCACGCGCGGACCGGGCGGCGTGCAACGCGGCCAGCACGCCGAGGACGGCACGTTCCGCGTCACGGTGCCCGTCGGCACGTATCGCGTCACCGTCGGCGCGATGGGCTACACCTCGTCCGATCCGCTCGAAGTGCGCGTGACCGAGGAAGGTGCGCCGCCGCTCGACATCCCGCTGGGTCGCGGCATCAGCGTCACCGGCCGCGTGACCGACGAAGCGGGACTGCCGATCGCCGAGGCCGACGTGATGGTCGTCGGCGCCGAGTTGCAGCGGATGGGCAGGCGCCCCGCGCCGCGCGTCGGACCGGGTCACGCCAGAAGCGCCGAGGACGGCACGTTCACGATCACCGGCGTCGAAGCGGGCGAAGCGCAGATGACCGTGCGCAAGCAGGGCTACGTGGCGTTCCGCAAATCACTGGAGGCCGAGGGGCCGCTCAGCATCGACGTGAAGCTGGTGCGCGGCATGTCGCTGCCCGGCATCGTCACGCGCGGCGGCAAACCGGTCGCCGGCGCGCAGATCAGCGCGTCGACGTCCGCGGTCGGTGGCGAGCATCAGAACGCGGTCTCCGGCGAGGACGGCCGCTTCGTGCTCACCGGCCTCGTGCCCGCGCGCTACACGGTCAGCGCGTTTCACGAAGAGCAGCAGGCCGAGGTGCGCGAGGTCGATCCGGCCAGGCAGAAGGAGGTGGCGATCTCGCTCGATCCGAAGCCGCGCGGCATCATCTACGGCACCGTCACCGGCATCCCCGCGAACCTCGGCGGCAAGTACGTGCAGCGCAGCGTCAGCGTGCAGAGCCCCGAGGGGGGCGCCGACGGGCCGATCGACGAGGCGGGCAACTACCGCATCGAGAATGCACCGTTGGGATCCGTGATCGTCATGGCGCATGTCGAGTCGTCGACGCACAACTCGCGCAGCTCCGTGCGCCGGCAGGTCGAGCTCGCGGCCGGCCAGCCGCTGCGCGTCGACCTCGAGCTCTCCGGCAACGTGCGCGTCACCGGACGCGTGACGCACGAAGGCAAACCGCTCCCCGGCGCACACGTCGGCTTCTCCAGCGAAGACGGCACGACCGCGAGCGCGATGACTCGCGACGACGGTGGCTACGAAATCGCGCTGCCGGCCGCGGGGCGCTACCACATCTACGCGCGCGCCGAGCAGATCTCCGACCGCCACTTCCAGACCGTGCGCGAGGTGCGCGGCGGCGAGACGATCGACATCGACCTGCGCGAGCAGATCGTCGAAGGAACGGTGGTCGATGCCGTGACGCGGCAGCCGATCGCGAACGCGATCGTCACGCTCGCGCCGGCCATGAACGCGGTCATGTCGATCTCCGGCGAAGTGCCGACCGACGCGAACGGCCGCTTCCGCATGACCACCTCCGGAACGGGCACGCATCGGTTGGTGGCCGCGGCACCGGGCTACGCGTACCGCTCGATGCCCGTCGTTAGCAACACGACGCACTACGCGTTCGAGTTACAGCCGGCGGCCGAGCTGCGCGTGCGCGTGGTCGACTCGCGCAGCGGCACCCCGCTCGAGGCGCACCTCATGCTGCACGAAGCCGGTGGCGCGTTCGTGCCGGGACGCGTGCAACGCAGCGGCGACGGCACGTCGTACGGCTTCTCGCTCCCGCCCGGAAAGTACAAACTGACCGCGGTCGTCCACGGGTACACGACGCGCGTCGTCGAAGTTACGGCTCCGGGAACGATTGACGTGGCCATGGAGTGACCGGGTAGGAGAATCGCCCATCTGCGACACTCCTACATCAAACGGAGGGATTCCCATGGACCAGAAAGATCTCTTGAAGATGGCGAAACGTGTCTTCCCGAAACCGAAGAAGGCACAGGAGCAGGTCGAGGCCGCGGCCAGCGCCGCCGCGAACAACAACATGAGCGCGCCGGGGCTGGAGTCGCTGCGCTCGCCCGGCATGAGCATGAACGAGGGGCCGGAGCTCGGCGAGGGGGAGATCTTCGGGATGCCGTCGAGCGGCATCGTGGAGAAGCGTCTGCGCGACGGCAGCAAGGCCCTCGACAAAATGTCGAAGGGAGAAACCGATCTCACGCCGAGCGAACAGCTCGGCCTCGAAGCGATCGTGCTGCTGGTCGGCCGTCCGGCCCTGCTGGTGCAGGACGACGATTTCGGCACGCCGCCCGACGAGTGGCAGAGCCTCGAGGGAAAACGGGACATGCTCAAGGGCATCATCCCCAGCGTCGGTCGCGTTGACCTGGACGGACATCCGTCGTTTCCCTGGTGCGGCACGGCTTTCCTGGTCGGCGACGGCATCGCCATGACCAACCGCCACGTGGCGCAGTTCTTCGCGCAGCCGTCGGGGAAGGAATGGAAGTTCTCCCCCGGCATCAAGGCCAAGGTGGACTATCGCGAAGAGTACCAGCGCGACAAGTCGAACGAGTTCAAGGTGGACAGCGTCCTCGGCATCCACCCGACGTACGATCTGGCGCTGCTCAAGGTGGCGATGAAGGCCGGCAAAAAGAAGGCGCCGGCGGTGCTCACGGTGGCGTCGAGCGCACCGAAGGCGACCAAGGACGGCGACGTGGCCGTGATCGGCTACCCCGCCTTCGACTCGCGCAACGGCCGCACCGAGCAGATGGACATCTTCAAGAACATCTTCAACGTGAAGCGTCTGCAGCCCGGCAAGTCGACCGGCCTGAAAGCGACCCCCGCCCCCGAGATCCTCGGCCACGACTGCTCGACCCTCGGCGGCAACTCCGGCTCCTGCGTCGTCGACCTCGAGACGGGCCAGGTCCTGGCCCTGCACTTCGGCGGGCAGTACCTGAAAGGCAACGTTTCGGTGCCGCTCTGGAAGCTGACCAAGGACCCGTTCTTCAAGAAGTTCGCGCTGAACTGGGCGTAGTTTCGGTTCTTCATTTAAGTTTATCCCGCGCGTAGACGCGGGATCTCTGGCGCACCCTGGACCATCCCGCAACGAGCGTCGAGGGTCCAGGATGCACCGCAGATCCCGCGTCTGCGCGCGGGATAAACTGACATTCAGCACAGGTATTGCAAATCGCCGCGTCTGGTAGATGACGATCACCTGTGCCGATTGCGGCAGCACGCAGACGCTTCCCCAGCTTCCGCCGCGGGGGAGTGCCCAGTGTCACCGTTGCGCCCGCGTTCTGCATCGCCCGGCGGGCTCCGGATTCGACATGCCGCTGGCCTGCGCGTTCGCGGTGTTCATCCTCCTGCCGCCGGCCGTGTTCATGCCGCTGATGGACTCGACGATCCAGAACCTGGTCTTCGAAGAGAGCCGGCTCGTCACCAGCGTGCCGGTCATCTACAGCGAAGTCTGGTTTCCCTTCGCCTTCGGCTTCCTCTTTTTTGCCTTTCTCTTTCCGGCGCTGCGCGCGCTGTTTCACGTCCTCGTGCTCGGGTCGCTGCGTTGGGGATGGAAGGTCTGGCAGCGCGGGCGGATCTTCCGCTGGAGCGAGGAGCTGCGCATCTGGAGCATGACCGACGTCGTCGTCATCGCCGGCGTGATCGCGTATTACCGCGCCTCCATCCCTGCCGACGTTTCCGTGCGCGTCGGTGCCTGGACATACCTCGGCGTGGCGACCATCGCGTTCATCGGCGACCGCTGGCTGGACCGGCGGGCGGTCTGGAACGCGATCGTGCCGGACCACGTCGGACTGCCGACGCGGCATCTCCCCTCGTGTGACAGTTGCGAGCTCTCGTCGACCGGCCGCCGCGCCGGCGATCCCTGTCCGCGCTGCGGCAGCCGTCTCGACCGCAACATCGTCCCGCGCTTCGCACCGGCCATCGGCGCCATTGCCGCGGCGATCCCGCTCTGCCTGCCCGCGTACGGCGCGTCGATCATGGTCAACGACCAGCTCACCGCCGTCATCGAGCACACCGTCATCGGCACGGTGCAGATGCTGGCCGACCGCGGCTACTGGCAGTTCAGCGCCGTCGTGCTCCTGGCCGGCGTGGTCATTCCGATGGTCGTCCTGGTCGGGATGCTCTGGCTGCTGGCGCGGGTGCGCTTCCCGAGCAAAGAAGGGCTGGTGCTCCGCACGCGCGTCTTTCGCTGGATGCACCGCCTGGTGCGGTGGCCGATGGTGATCCCGTTCATCGCCGCCATCGCCGCGCCGATCGTCGACTTCCGCGGCATCGACGACATCGTGGCCGGCCCGGGCGCCACTCCCCTGTTCATGCTGATCGTGCTGTTGATGTTCGCCGTAAGAATGTTCGAGCCCAGACTCATGTGGAAGACTGCCGGAGAAGCGCGATGAGTGAATACGACGATCACGACCGAGAACGGCGCCACCCGGAGGAGGCCCCTCCCGAGGCGGCCGTGCACGTGCCGAAGTGGTCGCCGTGGATCTGGATCATCCCGGCGCTGGCGATCTTCTTCGTCGGCTACCTGATCGTCCGCTACGGCTTCGGCGGCGGCGACATCACCGTGCGCTTCGCCGAGGCGCGCGGGCTCGATCGATACAGCCCGGTGCGATTCCGCGGCGCCAAGGTCGGCACGGTGCAGAAGATCACCGTCGACGAAAAACTGAGCGAAGTGGTGGTGCGCATCTCGATGGACGCGTCGATGAACCACGCGCTGCGCAAAGGCACGCGCTTCTGGATCGTCGAGCCGGGCATCGAAGGCGGCGGCATCGGCGGACTGCTCTCCGGGACCTACGTCGGGATTGCCCCCGGCGGCGATCGCGAGGGAGAGGAAGTGCGCGAGTTCCTGGGACAGGAGTACGCGCCGGTCCTGGCCGCGCCCGAAGCGGGCAAGACGCTGATCCTCGAAGACCGCGAGCTCGGCTCCGTCTCCGTCGGCGCACCGGTCGTCTATCAGGGCATGCGCGTCGGCCGCGTCCTCGGCACCGAATACGACGAGAAACGCGGCATCACCGCGGTGCACGTGTTCGTCGTGCAGCGCTTCGCGAACTACGTCCGCCAGAGCACGCGCTTCTTCCGCGCCGGAGGCCTCAACATCTCGCTGGCCGGCGGCGGCCTCTCGATGGGCGACGCCTCACTGACCTCGCTCCTCAGCGCGCCGGTCGGCTTCTACACGCCCGAAGTCATGGCCGGAGCGCCCGTCCCCGCGGGAACGCGGTTCGCGTTGTACGACTCCCGCGCCGTCGCCATCGCCTCGTCCGACGGACCGCACCTCACCTACCTGACCTTCTTCCCCGGCCCGGTGCGCGGCCTCACGCCCGGCACGCCGGTGCAGATGAAGGGCATGCAGGTCGGCCGCGTGCGCGACGTGAAGCTGCGCTACATCCGCGAGAACGCAACGCTGCAGACGCCGGTCACGCTGGAGATCGACCCGCGCCTGCTCGACTTCAACGTTACCGATGCGACGTCGCGTGAAGCGCTGCGCGGTGCGATGAACGACGCGCTGTCGCGGCTCGTGCAGAAAGGCATGCGCGCGTCGCTGGCCACCAGTCTGGTGCTGCCCGGCGCGAGCGCGGTCTCGCTCGAGATCACCGCCCCGGCCAACACCGGACGCCTCGTGCTGACCAACGACCCGCCGATCATCCCCGCATCCGCGGCCGGCGACGGAATCGGAGCGGCCATGAGCGCGATCACCGACGTCGCCAACACGATCCGCAACCTGCCGCTGCAGGAGATCGCCGGCCACATGCGCAGTTCCGCGGCGCGGCTCGACCAGTTGATGAACGACCCGGTCCTCGACCAGAGCCTGAGGCGTCTCGACAGGTCGCTGAGCGAGATCGAGAAGGCGTCGATCACCGCCGGACGCAACGTCGGTCCGATCGCCGACAGTCTGCGCAACGCCGCGCAGTCGGCGGAGAATGCGGCCAAGACCGTCGAGACGACGGCGAGTACGGCGTCGCAGAACGTCGAGCCGATCGTGAACAGTCTGCGCAACGCGGCGGCTTCGGCCGAGGCGGCGGCGAAGAGGGCCGAGCAACTGCTGGGCACTTCGCAGAAACAGAACTACGACGTCGCGGAGCTGATCCGCGAGCTCACCCGCGCCGCGGAAGCGGTCCGCTCGCTGGCGTCGTATCTCACCGAGAATCCTGACTCGCTGATCAAGGGGAGGCGCGAATGACCGTCCGCCGGACGATCCCGATCCTGATGGCGGTGCTGCTGACCGTGCTGCTGACCACATCCTGCGGCTTCCTGAAACGGCCGGAGAACCGCTTCTACTCGCTCGAGACCATCGACGCCCCGGCCAAGCTGCCGGGGAACGGCCCGACGCCGGTCGGCCTGGACGGGATCGAGCTTCCTCCCGGCCTCGATCGCCGCGGCCTCGTGCTGCGCGGCGCCGACCATCGCTTCGAAGTGCGCGGCACGCATCAATGGGCATCGCCGCTCGAGGAGATGGTCATCCACACGCTGGCCTTCGACCTCGCCAACCGCCTGCCCGAGGGGAAGGTCATCCTCCCCGGGCAGGCCAAGCCGCAGGGCGCGATGCGCTCGCTCTACGTCACGTTCGAAGACCTCGCCCCCGGCCCCGACCAGGTGTTCGTCCTCGACGCACGCTGGGTGCTCGCCGATCCCGGCAGGCCGGAGCTCACGCGCCGCGAACGAATCACGGTGCCGATGTCGTCGATGGACAGCGCCCAGATCGCCGCCGCGATGAGCACCGCCCTCGCCCAACTCGCGGATCGGATCGCGGCGGCGGTGTAACGGTTATGCAGCGCGGCGGCCCGGCCGCCGCTTTCGTATTCGGCACCGGGCGGCGCTAAGCACTCCACCAGCTTGCGCGCTACCACGCTGTCATCCCGAGCGTCGAGTCGAGGGACCTGGGCGGGCGGGGACGCGCGGACGTCTC
>DASVSV010000093.1:0-6144 GCA_036387915.1 Thermoanaerobaculia bacterium | reverse complement strand
GGCCTCCGGCGGGCCGGTACGACCGGCAGCGCTTGTTGTGCCCATGTCGTCGCGCAAACACGTGTTCGGAAGAGAGGCGTGCGGTCAGGCTGGGCCAGGCAGCGCTGCCGGTCGTACCGGCCCGCCGGAGGCCCCTCGTCGTTCCTCTTCGCGTGGGTCCAATGAAGACGCTGCCTAATGCCGGAAGTGGCGTTCGCCCGTGAACACCATCGCCATGCCGTGCTCGTTGGCGGCGGCGATGACTTCCGCGTCGCGCACGGAGCCGCCGGGCTGAATGACGGCGCGTACGCCGGCGTTGGCGAGGATGTCCAGGCCGTCGCGGAAGGGGAAGAAGGCGTCCGACGCCGCGAATGGTGCGGGCTGCGCGGACTTCATGATCGCGACCCTGGCCGCGTCGACGCGCGACATCTGTCCCGCTCCGACGCCGACCGACTGCGCGGCGTTGGTCAGCACGATGGCGTTCGACTTCACGTGCGCGCAGACGATCCACGCGAACTCCAGTCCGTCGAGCTCCTCGCCCGACGGCTGCCGCTCGCTGACGATGCTCCACGAGTCGCGCGTACCGATGCGGTCGAGCGATTGCACGAGAAATCCGCCCGACGCGGAGCGGACCTCGTTACTCATACCTCGGGCCTCATACCTCACCAGTCGCAGGTTCTTCTTTTTCGCCAGCAGCTCGGTCGCCTCGTCGCTGAACGACGGCGCCACGATCACTTCGAGAAACAGCTCCGCCACCGCGCGCGCGCAGTCGCCATCGAAGGTGCGGTTCGCGCCGATGATCCCGCCGAATGCCGAAACCGGATCTGCCGCAATCGCGGACGTCAGCGCGTCGGCGAGCGTGTTCGCGCGCGCCACTCCGCACGGATTCGTATGCTTGATCACCGCGGCCGCCGGCTCCCGGAACGCGCGCGCGAGCTTGATGGCCGCGTCGAGGTCGAGGAGGTTGTTGTACGACAGCTCTTTGCCCTGCAACTGCTCGAACGGGCGCTCCCCCGCGGCGACGTAGAAGCCCGCGGTCTGATGCGGATTCTCGCCGTAGCGCAGGTCCTGGAACTTCTGGAGGTTCAGCATCGGACCTCCTCCTCCGTCTCCCAGGAAAGCTGCGATGTCGGCGTCGTAGGCGCTCGTTTTCTCGAACACTCTCACGGCGCACCGGCGACGAAACTCGTCGCTGATCGCGCCGCCTTCGAATTCGCGGAGGAACTCCTCGTACAGCGACGGGTCGCACAGCGGCAGCACGTGCTTGTGATTCTTGGCCGCGGCGCGGAGCATCGACGGACCGCCGACGTCGATCTGCTCGATGGCCTCGTCGACTGTCACGCCTTCGCGGGCCACGGTCTGTTCGAATGGATAGAGGTTCACGACCACGAGGTCGATCGCGGGGATGTCGAGGCGCGTGACGTCGGCGATGTGATCCACGTTGGCGCGGTCGTGGAGGATGGCGCCGAACACTTTTGGCGTGAGCGTCTTCACGCGTCCGCCGAGGATCTCCGGTGCGCCGGACCATTGGGCGATGGGCGTCACGGGGATGCCGGCGTCGCTGAGGTGCTTCGCGGTGCCGCCGGTGGAGAGGATCTCGACGCCTTTCGCGCTGAGCGCGCGGGCGAGCTCGACGAGGCCGGTCTTGTCGGAGACGGAGAGGATCGCCCGTTTAAGGTTTTGCATTCAATGACAGGTTGCCGTCGCGCATGACAGCCGCCGCGCGAACGTCGCCGCCGGCTTCCTTCCAGATGTAAAAGTAGAGGTTGACGAGGTCGGTCACCGCGCGCGAGTACGACACGGACGCAACGCCGAAAGCGGTTGACCGGTCGTCGAACGTGGCCGCGCTGCCGCCACGTTTGTACTCGCCGCTCATCAGCGGATAGAACTTCGCGGTGCGGGCCAGGGTCTTGTTGAGGTACGGCGTGAGCTCGAAGTTCTGCTCGAGTCCGTAGAACACGGTCGGAAACTTCGAGAGGCGGCGCTCGAAGTAGGTCTCGAAGTCGTTGTGCGTCTCGCTGTGCCGCGGGTCGTCGTTGGCGACGTGGAAGGGATTGTTCGCGTCGGCGACGAGGTGGGCCAGGATGCCGAGGCGCTGCACGACGTCACTCATCGGCTCGCCTTTGCGGATCATCTGGATGGCCAGCCGCGTCTCGCGCTCGATGCCGTCGCGAAGGCGTCCCTGCCGCGAGAGGACGAAGTAGTGATGCAGCTCGCTTCCCTCGTCCGACTGCGCGCGCGCCAGCCCCGCCTTGTAGTCGCCCTCGAACTTCTCGATGAGCATCTGCAGGTCGGGCGGTGCGAGCGCGGCCGCTTTCTTCGCGATCCTCTCGTCGGAGGCGCGGGTCCAGGCGGCGGCGGTCAGGGGAAAAAGGAGGAGGAAGAGGACGAATCCGAGGCGCCTCATTGTTGGGATGGGATCGTAGCCTATGAACCGCGACTTTGCAGCTCATCTCGACGCCCTCTTCGCCTGCCGGGCCTGCCCGAACGTCCTCGGCCAGCCGGTGACGGGCTTCGTCGCCGACGCGCGGGTCATGCTCGTCGGCCAGGCCCCCGGTCCGCGCGAGATGGACGAGCGCCGTCCGTTTGCCTACACCGCCGGCAAACGCCTCTTCTCCTGGTTCAGCGAGCACGTCGGGATTTCGGAGGAAGAGTTCCGCCGCCGCGTTTACATCGGCGCCGTGATCCGCTGCTTCCCCGGCCGCGACCCGAAAGCGGGCGGCGACCGCGTCCCGGACGCGGATGAGGTCGCGAACTGCGCGCGTCACCTCGACCGCGAGATCGCCCTGCTCCGCCCCGAGCTGATCATCGCCGTCGGCACCCTTGCCTCCAAAACCCTCCTCGGCATCGCCGAGCTGAAGGACTGCGTCGGCCGCGTCCATCGCCTGACGCGCGCCGGACACGAGATCGACGTGATCGTCCTCCCGCATCCATCCGGACGCTCCACGTGGACGAACAAGCCGGAGAACCGCGCGCGCATGCTCGAGTCGCTGCGGCTGATCAGGAAACGTTTGAAAACGTAGGGCGAGAACGACGACATATGGAGTGCGGCGGCCTTAGGAGGGGGTCTCAAAAGTGTTCGTGCCGCTTGTCACGCCGGAGGCGTGTCGGAAATCAGCCGGTGGTAAGCGCCGCAGGCGTGCCACCACCGGATCAGGATGACCATCATCTCGACCCCGGCGGGGTCGCGTACGGCACCCCGCTGGGGTGCAAATCGTTGTCGCACCATCACCGGTGGTGGCGCGCCGGCGGCGCTTACCACCGGCTACCGTCCTGTACGCCTCCGGCGTAACAGAAGCCGGTGTGCCGTCGTCGAACGCAGTAGTTCAGGATGAGGCTTTTGAGACATTCTCCTTATGGCCGCCGCACTCCATAACGCTGCGGCGAGACGCCGCTCACAGCGCGAGAACGATGGTGCGGACGCTGAGCAAAATCACCACCACGCCTACCGCGATCATCATCGGCCGCGCCGGGATTCGGCCGGTCAGGCGGGCGGCGAGGGGGGAGGCGATGGCGCCGCCGAGGGCGAGGCCGGCGATGGGGAGCCAGTTGGTGACGCCGATCGTCAGGAGCAGCGTGGCCGAGGCGGCGAAGGTGACGAAGAACTCGGAAAAGGCGACGGAGCCGATGGTGGTGCGGGGCTCGTTGCCGCGCGCGAGCAGCGTCCCGGCGACGATCGGTCCCCAGCCGCCGCCGCCGATCGAGTCGCAGAAGCCGCCGGCCAGTCCGAGCGGCGTCAGATGCTTTTCGCTGCCGACGGAGACGCCGCGCCGCCACGCCTTCAGCAGGATGATCGCGCCCATGACGATCAGGTACGCGGCCATGAACGGCTTGATCACGTCACCGGGCACGTGCGTCAGGATGTACGCACCGGCGACCGCGCCGATGACGCCGGGGATGAGCAGCTTCTTCACGAAGGATGCGACGACGTTCCCCAGCTTCCAGTGGTTGTACGCGGAGAACGCGGTGGCCACCACTTCGGCCGTGTGCACGCTCGCGCTCGCGGCCGCGGGCGGGACGCCGAACGACAGCAGCAGCGTCGTCGCGCTGACGCCGTAGCCCATGCTCAGGGTGCCGTCGATGATCTGCGCTACGAAGCCCGCGACGGTGAAGAGGAGCAGCTCGAGGAGGAGGTGCTCGTCCATCACTCGCGCTGCATGTAGTTGCGGTCGATGTAGTCCATCTCCTCGTACGTCGTCGCCAGCGCGAGCCGCGACTCGAAGATCAGATAGACGCTGGCGGAGAAGAGCAGAATCGCGCCGATGAAGCCGAGCAGCATCGGGATCCAGCCGATGTTGACGTGGAGCAGCGACACGGCGCCGATCGACACGCTGGTGGCGATGAAGAAGCTGATGCCGATGTAGAGGCGTCCCATCGCTTTGGACAGCAGGCGCGCGCGGCGGGTGTTGATCTCGAGCTGTTTGAACAGATGCTGGCGCCGTTTCTCCGTCCCCTCATCCTGCCCTTTGCCGAGCGCCTGCAACTCCTCGGCGCGATCGCGGACGCGGTCGACGCAGCGGATCGAGCGCGCCGACGTCGTGATCAGCAGGGAGCTCGAGGCGAGGATCAGCACGGCCGGCGTGATCATCGCGCCGAGGATGTCGAGGACGGATTTCAGCTCGCGCGTGGAGCCGAGGTCAGGCCACATCCGCGAACGCCTGCCGGGTGAGGTTCTCGTTGCCGGTCTCGTTGACCACGACGTTGTCCTCGATGCGGATGCCGCCGTATTGCCGGAACGCGCCGACCTTGTCCCAGTCGACGTACTTTGCGTTCTCGGTCTTTTTCAACTCGCCGAGGAGCGAGTCGATGAAGTAGAGGCCGGGCTCGATGGTGAAGACGTGGCCGGGATCGACGACGCGCGTGAGGCGCAGCCACGGATGTCCTTCCGGCTTCGGAATGGTCGCGCCGCTGCGGTCGGCCATGAAGCCGCCGACGTCGTGCACCTGCAGGCCGAGGTAGTGGCCGACGCCGTGCGGCAGGAAGGTGGAGCTGATGCGGCGCTCGAGCACGCCGTCGGCGTCGATGTCCCGCACGAAGCCGAAGCGCACCAGGATCTCCGCGACGCCGCGATGGGCCTGCATGTGAATGTCGGGATAGTTCGTGTTGGGGACGCAGGCCGCGACGAGGCCGAGCTGCATCTCGTCCATTGCCGCGATGAGCTGCTGGAACTCGTCGTCGCGGCGCGAGTAGGTGCGGGTGATGTCGGACGCGTAGCCGTTGTACGTCGCGCCGGCGTCGACGAGGAACGAGTGCAGGTCCTGCTCGCCGATGCGCTCGCGGGTGTGGTGGTAGTAGTGGAGCGTGGACGCGTTCTCGTTGAGGGCGATGATGGTGCCGTACGGCACTTCTTCTTCGGTGTGATCGGCGCCGGCGAGGTAGGCCAGATGGATCTCGTACTCGGAGCGGCCCTCGCGGAACGCGCGCTCGGCGGCGGCGTGTCCGCGCGCGCCGCGCTGGTTCGCGCGGCGGATGCACTCGATCTCGTACTCGGTCTTCTTTGCGCGGTCGAAATGGAGGCTGTTCACGACCCGCTCGGGGTTCGGCGTGAGGTCGCCCCAGGAAGCGAAGCGCTCGTCCCATTCGCCGAGGAAGGCGATGCGTCCTTTGGGCAGGTGCTGCTTCGCGTCGTCGGGGTTGGCGATCATGACCACGTCGAACTTGTCGGTCCACTTCGCGGTCGGCGTGCCGGCCACTTTGTGCCAGTAGTCGACCGGCTGGTAGTAGACGAGCTTCGGCTTGAGGCCGGGCGTGTAGAGGACGAAGCAGTTCGGGTTGTCGACGACCGGCGCCCAGCACTTGAAGTGCGGGTTGACCTTGAACGGATACGGCATGTCGTCGAGGAACTGGTAGTGCAGCGCGCCGGAGAAGATCGCGGCGTGCTCGAACTTCGATTCCTCGAGCGCGAGATCGTGCCGCAGCTTGAGCATCGTGACGTGGGCGGTGTAGATCGTGACCAGCGCGTCGTCCATGGGGGCGGAGGATAGCAATTCGCCACAAACTCCGCGAGACGGTGTCGTGCGGCTCGTGGATGTTACTGGTTGCTGGTTACTGGTTGCTGGTTGCTGGTGCCGTTGCGACTGAAGGCACGTAGCCGAACGTTGCCATGGACCCGCACATGCTCGCGGACGAAAAGTGTGGAAACGTAGGGCGTGGCTTCAGCCCGCC
>DASVSV010000092.1:0-5105 GCA_036387915.1 Thermoanaerobaculia bacterium | reverse complement strand
GGTACGTTCTCGCCGTTTCTGCTCGAAGGAGTGACCGGCAGCGGGAAGACCGAGGTTTACATCGAGTTGATGCGGGCGGTGGTGAAGCGGGGAGAGCAGGCGTTGCTGCTGGTCCCGGAGATCTCGCTCACGCCGGTGTTCGCGTCACGATTGAAGGAACGCTTCGGGGAGCGGATCGCGATCCTGCACAGCAGTCTCTCCGCGAGTGAGCGCTTCGACCAGTGGTGGCGCGCGCGCCGCGGCGAAGTGGACGTCGCCATCGGCCCGCGCTCCGCGCTCTTCACCCCCTTCCAGCGCCTCGGCCTGATCGTCGTCGACGAGGAAGGCGACGGCGCCTACAAGCAGGAAGAAACGCCGCGCTACAACGCCCGCGACATGGCCGTCGTCCGCGCGCAGTTCAAAGGCATCCCCGTGGTCCTCGGCTCCGCCACGCCCTCGCTCGAGTCGCGCGAGAACGCCGCGCGCGGCAAGTACACGCTGCTGCGCATGGCCTCGCGTGTCGAGGAGCGTCCGCTGCCCGACGTCGAGATCGTCGACCTCCGCAAAGAGCGCGCGGAGAAAGAGGACAAGGGCTTCGTCATCTTCAGCGGCGACCTGAAGAAGATCATGCGCGAGACGTTCGACGCCGGCGAGCAGACGATCATCCTGATCAACCGCCGCGGCTACGCGCCGTATCTGCTTTGCCGCGAGTGCGGCCACGAGTTCCGTTGCAAGGACTGCTCGGTCACGCTGACCGTGCATCGCCGCGAGGGGCTGCTGATCTGCCACTACTGCGGCCTGCGCATGCGCATGCCCGCGAAATGCCCGCTCTGCAGCGGCGAGGTGCTGCAGCCGATCGGCTTCGGCACGGAGAAGGTCGAGGAGCGCTTCCGCCGCGATTTCCCGGACGTACCGGTGGAAGTGCTGGACCGCGATTCGACGCGCCGCAAAGGCTCGCTCGTGCAGATCCTCGACCGCTTCCGCCGCGGCGAAACGCGCGCGCTGGTCGGCACGCAGATGCTCAGCAAGGGCCACCACTTCCCGAACGTGACCCTGACCGCCGTCCTCAACGCCGACTCGATCCTCGGCTATCCCGACTTCCGTTCCGCGGAGAAGACCTTCTATCTCCTGACGCAGGTCGCCGGCCGCTCCGGCCGCGGCGAGCTGCGCGGCAAGGTCGTGATCCAGACGGCCTTTCCGACGCACTACGCGATCCAGCACGCGCTGCGTCACGATTACGAGTCGTTCTTCGAGGCCGAGATCCAGTTCCGCCGCACGTTTCACTACCCGCCCATCACGTCGATGATCGCGCTGCTCTTCCGCGGCGAAAACCTCACCGACGTCGAGCACGCCGCCACCGAATGCGGCCGCATGCTCGAGGAAGCGGTGCAGCCGCTGACCGGCACGCGCATCCAGGGCCCCGCGCCCGCGCCTCTGGCGCGCATCAAGGGCGTCTGGCGCTTCCAGATCCTCCTGCGCTCGCCGATGCGGACCGCCCTGCGCCGGGCGGTGGAGGCGGTGCTGCTTCCGCGCAAGTGGAAGGGCGTCGAGGTGGCGATCGACGTGGACCCGATCAACATCCTTTGACGCTACGTGCCGTACCGCCGGCGCTAAACGGAGCGCCGCCTGGAAGGCAGCGCTTCGTTCGCGCACCGCTGTTACGTCCGCGTGACGGCCGTCGCGAATCGCCTCCGCCCGTTTACCATCGTGCATGCTCGCCGAGTTGGTCTTTCTCTCCCGGTTCCTCGGACTCGCGTTCGGACCTCAAGCGGTCATGCTGAAAGCCGATGCCGAGGTGAAGCGCGTCGAGTTGCGGCGCGATGGGGAGCGCATCGGCGCGCTGAGCAAGCCGCCCTGGAACGCGCGGATCGACCTGGGCCGCGACCTCGGACCGTACGAGCTCACGGCGATTGGGTACGGCGCGGACGGCACCGAAGTCGCGCGCGACACGCAACTCGTCAACCTTGCGCGGCCGGCGGCGGAGGCGTTGATCCTCCTCGACCGCAACGGCACCGCGCTCAGCGCGCGACTGGGCTGGCTGCACATCGCCGGCGCCGAGCCGACGACCACGGTCGTGAAGTTCGATGGGAAAGTGGTCAGCCGCAAGGCCACCTCCGCGCCGATCCCGCTCGGCGACGTGACCGACGACCAGGTGCACGTCGTTTCGGCGGAGCTGATGTTTCCGGGAGGCATGCAGGTTCGCAAAGAGATCGTGTTCGGCGGTCCGCACTCCGAGCAGATGCCGGCGGAGCTGACCGCGGTCGCGGTAAGAAAACGCGGCGAGACGCCGACGCGCTGCATCCGCGCGGGCGGCAGGGAAATGGAGCCGGTCGCGGTCGAGAGTCCGCTGCCGCAGGTCGCCGTGATCGTGAACGGCGGCGTGCCGGCCTGGGTCACGCTGGCGCGGCGCGGGCAGGGAGTACCGGCGCAGTTCAGCGTCGTCTTCCCGGTGCTCACCGCCGGCGACGGCGTCGAAATGTTCCCCACTCAATACATCGCCCGCCACCTTGGCCTGCGCGAAGCGCTGCGCGAGCGGCGCGTGGTCGGCAAGAAGGAGTTCGCACACGCCGTCGCCGCCGCCGCCATGCGCGCACTCCGCCAGGAACAGCGCCGCGCGATCATCTATGTGCTCGGCAAGAGCGACGCGGCCGATCAGAGCGCGATCGACGCTCCCGCCGTCCGCCGCTACCTGCAGCGCGTCGGCGTGCCGCTCTACGTCTGGTCGTTCACCGGTCCACGGCCCGAGCTCGCCGAGACATGGGGCGAGGTGCAGGACGTCTCGACGCCCGAACGCCTCGGCGAAGCGACCGCAGGCCTTCGCGCCGATCTCAATTCGCAGCGCGTAGCCTGGCTCCCGGCGCCGCCACTCGACGCGTACCGCGCCACCGCCAGCGACGATTGCGCTTATCTCCCGTTGGCGAAGTAGAGCACGACCAGGGGGCCTCCGGCGGCCTCTGGTCGTCTATCCTTGTCCAAACAGGAGGCAAACGCATGGCACTGCGGACGCGCCAGGACATCTGGCGAATCGACGAGTGGGATCCGATCCTGGTCTGGTACGCGAGGGCTGTGCGCGAGATGCAGACGCGCCCGATCGCCGATCCGACGAGCTGGCGTTATCAGGCCGCCATTCACGAATACCGGCGCGCCTTCGACCCGCTGCAGCAGCCGGCCGACGTCGCGCCGGCCGCCGCGGAACAGCGCCGCTTCTGGTCGCAGTGCCAGCACAGCAGCTGGTACTTCCTGCCGTGGCATCGCTGGTACCTCTACTACTTCGAACAGATCGTTGCGGCCACCGTCGTGCAGCTCGGCGGTCCCGAAGGATGGGCGCTGCCGTACTGGAACTACAGCGACGCCACCAATCCCGACGCGCGCTCGCTGGCGCCCGAGTTCTGGGCCGAGACCATGCCCGACGGCTCGCCGAATGCGCTGCGCGTCGAAGACCGCAACTTCGGCAATGACGGCGCGCCCGTGGGCGACAGTGCCGATACCGACCTGACCTGCCTCACCGAGCCGGAGTACACCGCCGATGCCACCGGCGGCAGCCCCGGCTTCGGCGGACCGAAGACGCGCTTCAGCCATGGCGGCGGACCGGTCGGCGCGCTCGAAGCGACGCCCCACGGCGCGATGCACGTCGCCGTCGGAGGCTGGCTCGGGGGCTTCAACACCGCCGGACTCGATCCGCTGTTCTGGTGTCATCACGCCAACATCGACCGCCTCTGGGTGGTCTGGCGCAACAGCGATGCGCAGCATGTCGATCCGGCCGACCCGGACTGGCTCGACATGACCTTCGGCTTTCACGACGCTACCGGCGCGGTCGTCACGAAGCGAATCGGCGACTGTGTCGACACCACCGCCCTCGACTACGAGTACGCGGTCACGTCCGATCCGTCCCTGCCGCCGGCACCGCTCGAATCAGTGCAGATTACTGAGGCACCCATGGTCAAACGAATTCCGGAGATGGTCGGCGCCAGCGACCGGCCGATCGAGCTCACCACGCAGCCCACGTCGACCGAGGTCGCCGTGACCGCACCCACCGGCCCGGGACTCGAATCGCTCGAAGCTCCCGGCGCGACGCCGCCGCGCGTCTACATCAACATCGAGAACATCACCGGCCAGGGACATCCGCGCCGCTACTCGGTCTTCGTCAACGACGTCTTCGCCGGGATCCTGCCGATGTTCGGCGTCGCGGAAGCGACGAACGAAACCGACGAGCATCCCGGCGGCGGACTGCAGTACCGCCTCGACGCCACCAAAGCAGTGCAGCAACTGCAGGCCGCGGGCAACTGGGATCCGACGACGATGCGCGTGACCTTCGTGCCCGACGACAAGCAGGTCGGACTCGAGTCGATGTCCGAGGCGCCGGAGCCGCGGTTTCAGGTCGGACGGGTGAGCGTCTACTTCGCGTGAGCGCGATCGCCGGCACGACGTCGCACGCGAGCCTCCCGGTGAGGCTCGCGTGGCGGCATCCGGAGTGGTGGGCGCTCGCGCTCTCCGCCGGCGCGTGGGTGCTGCTGTTGCGCGGACACGCGCACGCCCACGCGTACGGTGACCTGCTGCAGGGCTGGATGGTCATGTCGGTGGCGATGATGATGCCGATGGTCGCCGAGCCGATGCGTCTGGCGGCGGAGCGGAGCTTCTGGCGCCGCCGCCACCGCGCCATCGCCGGCTTCCTCACCGGCTACCTCGGCTGCTGGATGCTGATCGGCATCGCTGTGTCGTTCGTTCACGTGCCGATGTCCTTTCAGAACTGGGCGGCCGCGACCGCGTTCGCGGTGGCTGGTGCGTGGCAACTCACGCGCTGGAAGCGCCGCGCGCTGAACGGCTGTCATCGCTCTATGCCGCTTGCACCGCGCGGCTGGCGCGCCGACCGCGACTGCATCCGCTTCGGCGCGCTGATCGGCTCGCGTTGCGTCGTGAGCTGCTGGGCGCTGATGTTCGCGTGCTTTTTCTCCGGACATGCGGTGGTCGCGACGTTGCTCGTGACGGCGGTGGGGTTGGCGGAGCGCTACACGCGGCGCCGTCCCGATCAGCGGCTGCTGAGCGGCGTCTTGTTTGCCGCGTCGCTTGTCTACGCCGCGCTCGCGGTGTAGGTGTGGCCGCCCACCCACGAGAGGGGCGGGCTGAAG
>DASVSV010000091.1:0-12352 GCA_036387915.1 Thermoanaerobaculia bacterium | reverse complement strand
GGGATAAACCCCGACGCTCCACCAGAAAATCTCATCACCGAAGCCTCGCCGCTCGCGTCGTTCGACACCGCCGCCGGCTACCTCGGCCGCGCGGACGAGCTTCCCGCCGAGGTGCTCGCGAACGCGCGCAACGCCCCGCTTTACCTCCGCCACGTCGAGCGCGAAACCGGCCGCGTCCTCTCCACGGTTAAAATCACGCCATGAGCTCGACCAGCGTGTCGGTCGTGGTGCCGCGGCGGCCGGGCGACAGCCCGTCGCTCGCGGAGCTCGAGCGTTACCTCGAGACCACCGGCCTCACGTTCGAAGTGCTCGTCCCGGAAGGGGAAGAGCTCGGTCCCACGCTGCGCCGTGGAGTGAGCGACGCGAAAGGGGAAGTGATCGTCATCGCCGATCCCGCGCTCCCGTATCCGGTCAGCGCGATCGGCGCGGCGGTGGCGATGATCGAGGCCGGGACGACCGACGTCCTCTTCGGCTCCACGGAGACCGATTACGTCGCGCCGCGCATCCTGCGCTGGCTGCTCGTTCCCGCGCTGCCCGACCGCACCATCCAGCTCGCGGCGTTCACGAACGTCGCGGCGAAGATCGTCGTCGGCGAGTCGCGTCTCCTCGACGGCGGCTGCGAGCTGGAGCTGGCGTACCTCGCCAACAAGTACGGCTTCCGCGTCGAGCACCTCGTCGTCCACGCCCGCGGCCGCGCGCGCTCCTTCGGCGCCCTCGGCGGAATCGCGCCGGCGATGAAGATCCGCATCGCCAACCGGCGGCACGCGTACCGCGCGGCGCGGCGCTGTCCGGTCTGTTTCTCGTCCGAGGTTTGGACGTGCGCGCAGATCCCCGGAAACGTCGTGCGCGCGTGCCGGCGCTGCAAATGCCGCTACCTGAACGAGTTCGCCGACGACGAGGGCACGCATCCCGTGCGGCGCGTGCTGCGCGCGCACGGCGCCGCGGCGTTGCCGTCGTACGAATCTCACTCCGCACCCGCGCGCGAGCGCACCAGTCAGCGGCGGTTCAACTGGCTGCGGCGCCAGCTTCCGGCGCGCGCGCGCGTGCTCGAAGTCGGCGTGCGCGACGGCAGCTTCGGAGCGCTCGCGGCGAAGGACTACGAGTACGTCGGCATCGACCCCGCGTCGGCGGCCGCCCGTCACGCACGCGCGCGCGGACTGGAGGTCTACTGCGCGTCGCTGTCGTCGTTCGTCAACGTCGGGCCGGCGTTCGAAGCGATCACGCTGTTCCACGTCTTCGAGAACATGGCCGACCCGCACGACGCGCTCGGACGGATCAAAGACCTGGTCAAGCCGGGCGGCGTGCTGTTCCTCTCCACGTTCGACACCGAGGGGCTGATCTACCTGTTCAGCGAGCGGAAGCGGATGACGCAGAACTTCCACACGCACCTGATCCTCTACTCGCGCTCCGCGCTGATCGAGCTGCTGGAGCATTCGGGATTCGAGATCATCGACATCGGTCCCGACTTCGAATACCGCGACCACAAGTTCCTGCGGCACTGGACCGCGTCGCATCATCCGATCGCCGCGCCATTCGTGCGCGCGCTGCTCACGATGCTTCCCGACCCGATGATCGTCAGCACCGGCTCGATCCGGATCGTCGCGCGGCGGCGCTCCGGCTCGCCGCTGAACGTGCGATCCATCCGCTCGGTGGAGCCGACGCATGCCCGTTGAAACGCGCGCCTTCGAGGCGGGCGACGAGCGTCAGATCCTGGAGTTGTTCGCGCGCGCGTTTCCGCACGCGCCGCGATCGCTGGAGCACTTCGTCTGGAAGTACCGCGACAATCCGTTCGGCAACGGCCGCATCAGCCTGAGCTTCAACGACGGCCAGCTCGTCGCGCACTACGCCGGCTACTCCGTCCCCTTCCACGCGTTCGGCAGGGACGAACTCGCGCACCAGATCGGCGACACGATGACGGACGTTTCGATCCGCCACATCGGCCGCGGCCCAACCAGCATCCTCGGCCGCACCGCGCTGCACTTCTACGCGCACTTTTGCGAGGGGCAGGTCGCGTTCAACTACGGCTTCAACGTCGGCAACATCCAGAAGATCTCGCTGCGTTACCTGCGCAGCGACCGCGTGGAGCCGGTCACGTATCGCGTGGCCGCGCCGCCGAAGCCGATTCGGAAAGTCTCCCGCTGGCTGCGTGGATATCAGCTCGAGCTGGTGCGGCAGACCACGCAAGAGTGGGACGAATTTTTTGCGCGTGTAGCGAATGCGTACAAGTTCCTCGTGAGCCGCGACGCGGCGTACGTGCGCTGGCGCTACCTGCAATGTCCCGACACAGAGTACGCCGTCGTGGCCATCCGCAAATGGCGGAAGCTCGTCGGCTGGATCGCCTTCCGCATCCGCGAGAACCGCTTCACCTGGGGCGACGCGCTCTTCGACCCGAAGCATCCCGACGCGGTGGAAGTCGTGCTGCGTCACGTGGTTCCGTCGTGTCCGGTCGACACGATCGAAGCCTGGTTTCCGCCGCGGCCGACCTTCTTCGACGCCCTCCTGCGCGACCTCGGCTTCGAGACGCGGCCCGAGCCGCAGGACCTCTCGGTGATGTGCGTCCCGTTCACGTGGCCCGACGTGGTGGAGCGGATGCGCTCGGACTTTTACTACGCGTGGGGCGACAGCGATCTTTTCTGATGGCTCACGTTCTGCAAGCCGCTCTCATCCGTCGGTAGAATACCGGGCGGAAGCAGATGAACATCGGCGAACAGGCTGGCGGCGGGACGAAAGACAAGCGGCTCAAGGAAGTCGCCAAGAAGCGCGTGCTGGTCATCGACGACGATCTGCCGATCCGCGGCATGCTCGCCGCGGCCCTGCGGCAACACGGCTTTCAGGTCCTGCTCGCCGGCGACGGCGGGGAAGGGCAGCGCGCGCTGACCATCCATCAACCCGACCTGATCCTGCTCGACCTGGCCATGCCCGACGTGAACGGCTGGGACTTTCTGCAGCGCCTCCAGGAGACCGGCCGCCTCGGCACGGTCCCGATCATCGTCGTCTCCGCGCACGTCACCGTGCAGCCGCAGGCGCTGCTGCAGATGGGCGTCGCCGCGATCCTGCCGAAGCCGTTCAACCTGCCGGACCTTCTCGACCTGATCGAACATTACTGCGCGTGAACGAGCTCGAGATCTCGAACCGGTTGGCGGGCCTCTACGAACGCCGCGCACTGCAGGGCTACGTCCGCTGGAAAGTGCGCACCGACCCCGCGTACGCCGCCGCGCTCGACGCGCTGCGGGACCGCGTCTTCTCACTGATCGACCTCGGCTGCGGCGTCGGCCTGCTCTCGTTCTACCTGCGCGAGCACGGCTACATCGCGCCGATCATCGGCATCGACTTCGACGGACGCAAGATCGACCTCGCCCGCAAAGCGGCGCAGCGCTATCGCGGCATCGACTTCATCGAGGCCGACGCGCGCGATCCGCTGCCCGACAACCACAACGTGGTCATTCTGGACATCCTCCATTACTTCGACGCGGAGTCGCAGCAGAAGATCCTCACCAACGCGGCGAAGGCAGTGCCGCGCGGCGGCGCGGTGATCCTGCGCCAGCCGATCCGCGACGGGTCGTGGCGCTATCGCCTGACCAGGCGCGTCGACTCACTCGCCCGCACGTTCCGCTGGATGAAGGCCGAGTCGCTGAATTACCCGACGCGCGAGGAAGTCACGCGCGCCTTCGCGGGCTTCAAGCAGGAGATCCGCCCGCTCTGGGGACGGATGCCGTACAACACGTACTTTTTCGTGTTCACGAAGCCGCGCTGACGGCATTCGCCTTCACTTAGCGCGAGAGATAACCCCTCATCCGCCCTTCGGGCACCTTCTCCCCTCACGAGGGGAGAAGGGCAACAAAGGGAGAGTCTCGCGAGAGCCGCGTTTGTTGCCACGAGCATCTCGCGAGAGCCGCATTTGTTGTGCCATGAGCGTCTCGCGAGAGCCTTGTTTGTTGCCCCTCTCCCCGCGGTGAGCGGGGAGAGGGTGCCCGAAGGGCGGGTGAGGGGTCGTGCAACGTGCGCCACGTTACCCGGCACTCCAATCACGCCGCGCGCAGCTGCTCGTCCTGCGGAACGACGAACGCATACCCGCGCTCCTTCAGCGCCACGATCACGTGCTCGAGGACGCGCAGCGAGTGCTCGCGTCCCTGGTGCAGGACGATGATGGCGCCGGGGGCGAGGTGGGGGAGGATGCGGGCGAGGATCTCGTCGGGATCGGAGCGCACGGCGTCGAAGCCGCGCGCGGTCCAGCCGATGAGGCGCATGCCGCGGCGTGCGAGCGTCGGATGCACGAGAAAGTTCTTCAGTCCCACCGGCGCGCGGAACCAGCGCGGCGGTGTGCCGGTGGCCGACTGGATGGCGTCGTTGCAGCGGTCGATCTCGTTCGCCACGCGTCCCGGAGGCGAGCACCAGAAGCTTCCCGACGGATGCGTGTGCGAGTGGTTGGCGAGCGTGTGGCCGCGGCGGAGGATCTCCTGGATCACGTCGCCGTGGAGCTCCGTGAGCGCGCCCTTGACGAAGAACGTCGCCTGCACGCCGTGTTTGTCGAAGAGGTCGAGCACGGCGCGCGTGTCGTCGGTCGGGCCGTCGTCGATGGTCAGCCAGACTTCCTTCTTCGACGTCGCGAAGCGTGTGACCACGGGACCGAGCCACTGCACGTTCGGACGCAGCGTCGGGTAGAGCAACAGCGCGTGTGACAGCGCCAGGACGCCGATGCCCGCCAGCGGCGCGTGCGGCCACAAGGCGATCAGCGCCAGCGGCGCGACCACGGCGAATCCCAGGATCAGAGCTCGGATGTGAGACCTCCCACGGCGTGCTCCATCTCCTGGATCGCGCCGCGCAACAGAAATACGACGCCCGCCGCGGCTGCGTTCAGCGCGAGCAGGCCGAGGAACTGCCAGGCCGCGTAACGAATCCACGAATGCGCGAATGACTGCGCGCGCGCGAAGTGGATCGCCAGAGCGACGAGCAACGTCATCAGCACAACGGAGTTCAGCCCGTTGTTCTTCTCCGTCCTCCGCATCAGACCGACGGCGATGATCGGGATCTGCAGAAACGTGAGGCCCGCGACGATCCCCGCGAGCAGCGCCAGCGGCAGCGGCCAAGACGCGAACAGGGTCTCAGACGCGTAGCAGGCCAGCGTCAATGTGGCCCAGCTGCCGATGATGAAGCTCTCGATGCGGTTCTGATTGCGGTCGATCACCAGCGCCACGTCGCGCGGCTCCGGCGTCGCGGTCTTCATCCGGATGAACGCGTAAAGCCGGAACAGTCCGAAGTTGAAACGGCCTGGCAGCCAGCGCGCGTCGGCGCGTCCGCGCACGACCTTCACGCCGTCTGCTCCGGCGCGGCCGGTGCGAACGGCACGAAGTTGTACCACTGGTACCAGCCCGTGCGCGCGACGCTTTCCAGCTCGCGCGTCCACTGCACCATGGCCTGCTCGAACGCTTCCGCGCGGTCGCGCTTGCGCAGCACGTCGAACGGCGCGCCGACGACGAGGCGATAGCGCCGCCGTCCGAGCCGCACGACGAAGAGCGGATAAATCGGTACGCGGGCGGCCATCGACAAGGCGAATGGTCCGGCCGGGAGAGTGGTCTTCCTGCCGAACAGCGTCGCCGGCAGCGTGGAGATGCCGGGCGTCACGCGATCGCCTTGGATGGCGATGATCTCGCCCCGCTGCACGGCGTGCAGCAGGTCGAGTGCGAGGTCGCTGGCGCGCGTGCTGAAGTCGATCTTCAGCGTCTCCGGCGTGCGGCCGTGCTGCGCCTCCTCGTATTGACGGGTTTCCGGCTCGATCTCCGGCGCGCGCACCATCACGATGGTGCGGTTGGAGAGCCGCGCGAAGAGATTCGCGCCGAGGTCGTAGCTGCCCATGTGTGCGGTGAGGATGATCGCGCCGCCCGGCTCGTGGCGCATGCGGTCGAAGTGCTCGCGCCCGACGAACTCCCAGTCCGGCACGACCCCGAGCTCCTGGAAGCGCACGTTGTCGTCGATGGTCCAGGCGAAGTTGTACATCACGCGGTACGTGCGGAAAAAGTTCGCGAACGCCGACGAGCCGGGGAGGATCGCGCGCAGGTTCGCCATGACGCCGCGGCGGCCGGCGCTCCAGAACATGAACAGCAGCGCCCAGAAGGCCAGGAGCACCGGCTCGGCCCAGTACGGCACGTTGACCACGGCCCAGCGCAGGAAGTGCCGCCAGAAGACCGCGTGCACGACGAAACGGCGTGGCCACCTCACGGCCGGGACAACTCCTCCAGCGTTTTGTCTTCCGTGGGCAACGCGGGGCGCAGCAGCCGGAAGAGCGCGCTCTGCATCATCTCCGCGTCGCCCGGATAGGTCGGGACGAACTGCAGCGGGAAGCGCTCGAAGATCTCGCGGTCGCTGCGCTTGCGGCGCTGCTGCACGTCGTGGCGCTTGCGCGCGAGCCGCGCCTCGTTCTTGAAGATCCAGTCGATGGCGCGGAACTGCATCGCCGTCAGCGGATCGTCGATGGCCGCCAGCGGCGCGCGCGGCCAGCGGCGTCTGCGCTTCGACGGCGCGGCGAACGTGCGCGTGAGCTCGTGCGCGTTCTCGTTGCGCGTCGTGGCGTAGTGGTGCAGGCGATGGAGATACGCGAACAGCATCGCCGCGCCGCTCTCCGGCAGGTTCTCGTAATTCTTGATCGCGGTCTGCAGCGCGTTGCGCTCGAAGAGCACGCCGCGCTCGTAATTGCCGAGGCGGTTGCTGGTCGTGCTCGAGGCGTGGCGTACCAGCGCGCGCGGCTCGAACAGCACGCGATAGCCGCAGATCCACGAGCGCCAGCCGAAGTCGACGTCCTCGAGATAGGCGAAGAAATCGTCGTCGAACGCGCCGAGCTCCATCAGCGGCGCGCGCCGCGCGATCATGTTGCCGCCGCACGCGAAGAGGATCTCGTCGCCGGACGCCGGCTCGTCGCGCGAGCCGAGCGGATAGCGGAAGCCGTTCTGGAACGCGTGGCCGTCGAACGTCAGCACGCCGCCGATGAAGTCGATCATCGTCCCGGTCGGATCGACGATCTTTCCGCCGATGGCGATGACGTCCTCGGGCGCGCCGTTGATCGCGTCGACGAACGCCGCCAGCCAGCCGGGCTGCGGCACCGCGTCGTTGTTGAGGAAGATGACGTTCGTCGCCGTCGAGCCCGCGAGCGCGGCCGCCAGCCCGCCGGTGAAGCCGCGGTTCTCGGTCAGCGCGAACAGCTTCACGTTCGGATGTTTCGTGGTGATGGCCACGGCGCTGCCGTCGGTGGAGCCGTTGTCGACGACGGTGATCGACGCGCCATTGACGACATCGACGAGCTGCGCTTCGACCGCGGCGACGCACTCCAGCGTCTCGCGGCGGTTGTTCCAGTTGACGATGATGATCTCGGTGGTGGTCATGCGCGGAGCCGGCGCTTCAGCCGGCGGAGGATCGACACCGGACGCTCCGGGATGGACGGCCGCATCGCGAACAGTTTCTTCGTGCGCTCGACGCGCGGCGCGCGGCAGAACTCGCGCAGCGGCGCCAGCGTGCGGTCCCACTGATGGTCGCGCACGAACTGCTCGAACCTGCCGTCGCGATTCACGCGCACGATCGCATCCGCGAACGCGCGCGGCTCGTCTTCGGTGACGACGATGCCGGCGTCGTAGCGGGCGAGCAGTTCGTCCGTGCCGGGCGCGGAGCTGGTCACGATCGGCAGGCCGCACCAGAGGTAGTCGTAGACGCGGGTGCGCATCGAGAGGTCGGTCTCGAGCGAGCGGGGGAAGGTGATCAGCGCGAGGTCGAAACGCGCGAAGAACTGCGCGCGCTCTTCGTACGGCGCCCACGGCTCGAAGCGCACGAACTCATACGACTTGCGCCGCACGTGCTCCATGGCCTCGGCCAGTTTGCCCTGCGGCGTGACGTCGGGATTGGGATGATGGTTGAAGGTCAGCGTGGCGTTCGGGACGAGCGCCGCGGCCTCGACGGCCAGGATCGGGTCGTACCAGTCGTAGATGCCGCCGAAGAGAATGTTGAACGTCTGCCCGCCCGCCCCCGGGGGGGGCGGGCTGAAGCCACGCCCTACGTTTGGTACGCCGAAGGGGGCGATCGCGATCAGCGTTTTGAGCTCGGGATCGGATTCGAAGAGTGCGGGGTTGAGTCGGCCCGCGGCCAGCAGCGCGCCGAGGTAGAACTGGCGTTGGGCTTCGGAGGCGCAGAGAAAAAAGTCGCCTCGAGCCAGTGAGTTCAGAAGCGTGAAGTGGTCGTGCTGGAACACTTCCGCGCCGCGCTCGGCGTAGTAGTGCAGGTTCTCGATGATGTACGGGTCGTACAGGTCGACGACCGTCGGGATCGGCGCGGCCTGCTGAAAGAACGCGTTCGCGACGTGCCCCTGCACGACCGCGGCATCGCTGGCGTGACTGACCGCGAGCAGCGTCTGGGGATTGATGTAATCCGCCGCGCAGCCTTCCACCGCGCCCGCGTCGGGCGAGAGGATCGTCACCGCGTGACCGTCGTCGCGCAGCACGCGCGCCATTTCGATGAAGCGGATTCCGACGCCGGCCGGCTGGCCGTGGCCGAGAGGCTCGGGGCAGACGAGCATGACCCTGCTCATCCGCGTCCTCGGATTTTTTCGAGGGTCGTGTGCAGCTTCCACGTCTTCGAGCGATAGATCATCTCGAGCAGGCCGTTGAGCCGCCCGATCTCGACGCGCAGCCGCTCCAGCTCCGCCGCCGCGTCGGCGTTGACCTTGCGCAGTTGTGCGTTCTCGGTGCGCGCACGCTCGACGTCGCGCCGCACTTCGTCGAGTTGCAGGGTCTTGTTCTGGTAGTCGCTGATGCTGGCCTGCAGCGCCTGCACCGCGCCTTCGAGCTCGCGCGTGCGCAGCACGTAGCCGTTGATCGTGTCCTGCGCCTTTGCTCCCTGCGCGAGGACCTCGGCCTTCTCACGCGTGAGGCGATCGACGTCGCGGCGAATGACGTCCGCTTCCCCTTTCGCTTCAACAGCGCCGGAGTGCAGCGCAGTCATGCGGCGCTTCTGCCGTTCGTACGCTTTCGCGAACGCCGCGGCATCGACACCATGTTTCGCCCAGACGCGCAACTTCGCCGCGCGGAACTCCTCCGACCCCTCCGGCGCCGCAAGGACCACGGACGTGCCGCCCTCGAAGTGCCGCACCTCGCACGTCACGCGCGGGATGCGCAGCAAGTCGTCGCGTTGCGACATGCGCAGCAGCAGGTCCCAGTCTTCGAAGAGATCGAACTGCGCGTCGAAGCCGCCGAGGTCGAGGAACGCGTCACGCCGCATGAGCAGCGTCGGCAGCGGGATGTAGTTGTCGACGAGCAGCAGCTCGCGATCGTAGTCCTGCGCGAAGAGGCGCATGCGCGAGTACGTCTCGTACGCGCCGCTCTCCGCGGGACGCAGGAACGCGGAGACCGCGTCCGTGTACCACGCCGCGTGCTGCGACTGCGCCGCGTTCGCGAGCGTCTGCAGATGCTCGGGGTAATAGAGATCGTCGTCGTCGAGAAACGCGACGAACGCATTCGACGCCGCGCGCACGCCGGCGTTTCCCGCCTCGGCGCGCCCGCGCGAAGTGTCGTGCTGCACGAGCGTCACCCCGTCGAGATCGACAGGCGCGCCGCCGTCATTCACGACCACCAGCTCGCACGGATATCCCGTCGCACGCACCGACTCGATCGCTTCGCGCAGCAGCGCCGGACGGTCCTTCGTGCGAATGACGACGCTGATCGGCAGCGTCTCACTCACGTGCTCGATCTCCGGAGGCGTGCCCACGCGCCGCCGCAACTCGCTGAACGGCATCGTCCGCAGCGAAGGCAGCTCGACGACGAAGTACGCCTCGGCGAACGTCGTCGCCGGAGGCATGGTCATCGCGCGATACGCGTTGAGGCCGCGCGCGTACTCGACGTAGTTGCGCTGCGCGAGCTGCGTCTCGTGCGCCGCGATGGCCTTGTACTTCAGCTCCGCGACGTTGCTGATGTCGACGATCGCGTTCGGACGGATGGGCTGGCCAACCTCGTAGAACGCGACGCGGGCGGCGGCGAGGTCGGCGAAGAGGGTCTCGTCGCGCTGCACCAGCTCGCAGAACACGCGGGCCAGCGCGAGGTGATCGGGATGGATCTCGATCGGCGACGGGACGAGGATGAGGTCGGGACGGAACGACAGCAGCTCCTCGCGCAGACGGGCCGCGGCATCTTCACCGAGGGCACGATCGGGGAGGCCGAGGAACTCGATCGCGGCTTCTTCGCCGAGGAGGGCCAGGGCCCGGCGCGATTCCTGCTCTCGCGTGGCTGCAGCGCCTGCCTGTGCACCGTCCGTGGCGACGACGACACGGACGGCGCGCCGCTCGCGCAGGTGTTGCGCGACCAGACCGCCGCAGCCGATCACTTCGTCATCCGGATGAGGAGCCAGGACGAGCAGTCGTTCGCCGCGGAGCAGCGCCGGTTCGTACGGAATCGCCTCCGCCTCGATCAACACGCGGGCATTGTAATGAGGGACGCTACAATTGCGACCGGGTTCGCCGATGCCGGATGAGAGAACGCTGGACGAGCTGGCGCGGTTGCGCGCCGAGACCCGACAGCTCAGCGACCTCCTGGCGCTCATCCAGGAGCTGACCTCGACCGTGGTACGGAGCGAGTCCGTGGGCGACCTGTTCGTCCGCGCGGCGGCCACGCTCTTCAAATGCGTGCCCTTCGACGTCGGCGCCGCGGTCATGCTCGAGCAGCACCTCGACCTCTATCTCTCCACGCGCATCGGCGGCGAGTCGCTCGCCAACGACGAGCTGGCGGCGAAGATCCGGGCCACGCTGGAGGCGCTCATCCCGGTCTCGTTCTCGAGCACCGAGATCATCGTACGGGCCGAGGAGCATCATCTGCCGCCGCGCGAGGCCGGCAGCGTGGCGCACACCGCCTCGGCGCTGCTGCAGCACGAGCGCCGCGCGGCGGGACTGCTTTTCCTCGCGCGCAGCGAGCCGTTCACGGACAACGAACGGCACATCCTCTCCATCTTCGCCGTGCAGGTCTCGATGCTGCTCGACACCATTCGCGCGCGCGAGCGCATCCGCAATCTGGCGGACACGGACGACCTGACCGGCATCTGGAACCGCCGCTACTTCCGCCGGCAACTGCCGCAGGAGATCGAGCGCGCGCGCACGTTCGGCGTGCCGCTCTCGCTGCTGCTGTACGACATCGACGAGTTCAAGCAGATCAACGACAGCTTCGGTCACGTGATCGGCGACGTCGTGCTCTCGGAGCTCTGCGGCTCGGTACGCGAGACGCTGCGGCCGACGGACATGGTGGCCCGCTTCGGCGGCGACGAGTTCGCCGTCATCCTGCCGCACACCGACATCCACGGTGCCGTCGCGGTGGCGGAGCGCATCCTCAAACACGTGCGCGCGCTGACGATCCCGACGGACGAGGAGAGCGCGATCCGCTGCTCGATCTCCATCGGCCTGGCGGAGTTCCGCCGCGAGGACGCCGCGAACGACCTCGTCCGCCGCGCCGACGAGCGGCTCTATTCGTCGAAACGCGCCGGCAAAAATCGCTACACTTCCTGACGATGGCCCGCTACCTGATCGCGAACTGGAAGATGAATCTGCCGCCCGAGGGGGTGGAGCGCTTTCTGGCGCGCGTGTGCGGCGCCGATCCCCGCGATACGCAGCTCGTCGTCGCGCCGCCGTTCCCGTTCCTGCGGCAGGTGGTCAGCAACGGCAAAGGCCTCGGCGTCGCGGCGCAGAACTGCAGCGACCGCGAGTCCGGCGCGTACACCGGCGAGGTCTCGCCGCAGATGCTCCGCGAATGCGGCGCGGGCTACGTAATCCTCGGCCACAGCGAGCGCCGCCATCTCTTCCACGAGAGCGACGCGCTGATCGCACGCAAGCTGGCGCTGTCGATCGAAGTCGGACTGACGCCCATCCTCTGCATCGGCGAAGACCTGCAGGTGCGGGACCTCGGACACGTGGCCCGTCATCTCGCGGACCAGCTCAAGGAAGCCGCGGTGCCGGCGCTCGAGAAAGCAACCGAGGTCGTGATCGCCTACGAGCCGGTCTGGGCCATCGGCACCGGCCGCAACGCCAGCGGCGCGATGGTGGCCGAGACGATGATCGACATCCGCAGCGCGCTGGAGCGCTTCTGGCCCGCGAAACTGGCCCAGGCGCCGATCGTCTACGGCGGCAGCGTCACGCCCGAGAACACCGAGGATCTCGTGGCGAACGGGACCATCGACGGGTTCCTCGTCGGCGGCGCCAGCCTCGACTCGCGCAAGTTCCTCGCGATCCACGCCGGGATGCGCTGAATCTCATATGGAGTGCGGCGGCCCGGCCGCCGCTTTCTCATTCGGGTGCGATGGGGAGCGAAGTTCCTGTCATCCGAGCGTCGAGTCGAGGGAC
>DASVSV010000090.1:0-19282 GCA_036387915.1 Thermoanaerobaculia bacterium | reverse complement strand
CTCACCGCGGGGAGAGGGGCAACAAACATGGCTCTCGCCAGACGCTCCATTTGTTGCCCTTCTCCCCTCGTGAGGGGAGAAGGTGCCGAAGGCGGATGAGGGGTTTTCGCTCGCGCTAAGTTAAGGCCATTGGGATGACATACCGGCAACCACCAACCCCTCCGCCGCATATGATCCGCCGCGAAACAGGAGGATCCATGCGAACGACCATCCTCGCGTGTGCTGTTGCCGTATTCGCCGCCACGACGGCGCACGCGCAGTTTTTTCCGTATCCGGTGCAGAAGCGGACGCTGGCCAATGGGCTGGACGTGGTGGTGATCGAGACGCCGGAGTTCAGGGACGTGCTCTCGTTCAACACGCTCATCAACGCCGGGTCGGGACGTGAGAACGAGAAGGGGCGCACCGGGCTGGCGCACCTGTTCGAGCACATCATGTTCCGGCACAACCACGACACGCCGCAGGCGTACGAGCCGGCCATCGCCTCGATGGGCGCGTTCAACAACGCATACACGTGGTACGACATCACCTTCTACCACCCGCTCACGTTCACCTCGAAGCTCGACGAGCTGGCGGCGCTGGAAGGGTCGCGGTTCCGCAATCTCACGTACACCGAGCGCGTGTTCCGCACCGAGGCCGGGGCGGTTTATGGCGAGTACCGGCGGAGCGCTTCCGATCCGGGATTGCGCATCGAGGAAGTGCTGGGCGACCTCATGTACGGGCCGGCGCACGGCTACGGCCACTCCACGATCGGCTACCTCGACGACGTCAAGGACATGCCTAACGCCTACAGGTCGGCGGTCAAGTTCTACGACGACTACTACCGCCCGAACAACGCCTTCGTGGTCGTGGCCGGCGACGTGAAGGCGGAGCAGGTCTTCGCCGCGGTGGAGAAGCACTTCGGCGAGTGGAAGCCGAAGAAGACGCCCGAGCAGCCGGACCCGAAGCCGGTGGCCGGACCGAAGAAGCAGCACGAGACGTGGGAGTCCGACATCCCGCCGCGTGTGGTGGTCGCGTACATGGTGCCGCCGTACGTGCCGGGCTCGCCCGAGAGCGCGACCATGGACGTCATGGCCGAGCTGATGGGCGGCGAGACCGCGCCGCTCTACCGCAAGCTCCGTTACGACGAACAGGTCGCCTCCTCCCTCGGCGTCGACAACGTCTCCTCGGTCGGCGTCGACGCGCGTCCGCTGGCGACCTACGTCACCGTCGCCAAGGACAAGTACGACACGCAGGGCCGCCCGCTGCTCGATCGCATCGACGCGGATGTGGCCAGGGCGTACGAGGCGCTGTCGACGTTCTCGTCGCAGCCCGATTCGGCGAAGCGGCTCGAGTCGATCAAGTCGCAGCTCCGCTACGACATCCTCTCCTCCTTCAACTCGCCGGCGAACATCGCCCAGAACTTCGCGCTGTACTACCGGTTCACGCGCGATCCGCAGGTGCTGGAGAAAGTGGCCGCCGGGATCGCGGCACTGAAAGCGAGCGACGTCGACGCGTTCGCGAAAAAGTATTTCGTACCGAAGAACCGCGTCTCCGTGACCCTGGCGGGAGGTGGCAAGTGAAGAAGATCCTTCCGCTGATTCTGCTGATGGCCTGCAGCACGACCGTTCCGACGACGACCACGATGCCGACTGCCACACCGACTCCCGAGCCCGAGACGCCGATTGCCACATACGCACCCGGCGATCCACGCGTGGTGACGCTGGACAGCAAGTCGCCGCTGATCACCATCCGCGTGATGATCAAGCACGGCTCCACTTCCGATCCCGCGGGGAAGGAAGGCCTGGCCGCGCTGACGGCCGAAGCCATCACCGACGGCGGCTTCCGCAACGGCAACACGCTGGTGACGAAAGAGCAGCTCGCGGAGCTGACGATGCCGTGGGGCTCCGGCGCGCGGCCGTCGGTCTTCACGACGGCGCGTGCGACGACGTTCTTCTTCACCGCGCCGCGAGAGGTCATCGGCCAGTACGTCCGCGACGTGCTCCGTCCGATGCTCGTCGCACCCGCGTTCGAGGCCGATGAGGTCGACCGCCTGAAGAACGAGGCGCTCTCCGCGATCACTTCGCTGCGTTCCGAGGATCTCGAGTCGCTCGGACTGACGGCCATCGACCATTACGTGCTGGCCGGCACCGGCTACGCGCACGCGACGGTCGGCGGCGAGACCGCGATCCCGACGCTGACGCGCGACGACGTGGCCCGCTT
This sequence comes from Thermoanaerobaculia bacterium, assembly GCA_036387915.1. GTDB lineage: Bacteria > Acidobacteriota > Thermoanaerobaculia > Gp7-AA8 > Gp7-AA8 > QHVT01. The sequence goes on along the minus strand of DASVSV010000090.1, from coordinate 17,083 downwards.
CTACCGGGACTTCTATCGTCCCGAGCACGCCATCGTCGGCGTCTCCAGCACCGATGCCGCGGTCGTCGAGGCAGTGACCGCCGCGGTGCGCGAGATGAATCGCGACGCGAACACGCCGTCGCCGAACGTGCCGATGCCGCGGCCAACCGCGTTCACGGGACGGCACGCGCTGGTGGTCGAGGAGCCGAACGCGCCCGCCGCGTCGGTGCACTTTGGTTTTCCGATCGAAGTGAACCGCACGCACGCTGACTACTGGCCGCTCTACGTCGCGAACGTCTGGCTCGGCACGCACCGCGATTCGACGGGCGTGCTGTACGGCCGCATCCGCGAGGAGCGCGGCTACAACTACGGCGACTATTCGTACATCGAATACTGGGCCGGCCGGCCGCAGTCGCTCTTCCAGGTCTTCAACCAGCCGCGCGAGCAGCAGTACTTTTCGATCTGGGTGCGGCCGGTGAAGCACGAGCACGCGGTGCATCTGATGAAGGCCACGACGTACGAGGTCGAGCAGATGATCCGCAACGGGCTCACCGCGGCCGACGTCGACGCGGCCAAGAACAAGGCCCGCGTCCTCTACCTGAACCTCGGCGAGACGGTGCCGCGTCTCATCGGCGCGCGCGTCGACGATGCTTTCTATGGCGCGCAGAACGGCTTCCTCGACACCTACCTGCAGCAGCTCGACCGCGTCACCGTCGAGCAGGTCAACGCCGCGGTCCGCCGCCACATCAATACGGCCAACATCAAATATTTGGTCGTGACCAGCACGCCGCACGTGCAGACCACCGTCGCGCAGATCCGCTCGACGGAGCCGGTGTTCGGCAAGTCGTGGCAGGAGTACGAGTTCACGCAGGCCAAACTCCCCGACGGCACGACGGTCTGGCAGGTCCCGGAAGCCAAGGTGCCGATGGTGCAGCTCGACGCGGCCTGGGCCAATTACCCGCTGAACGTGCAGGACGTACGCGTGCAGCACGTCAAAGACATGTTCAAGTAGCTGAGCGCCGCCTCCCGCCCGGGCGCGTTCAGCGCGAGAGCCGCCCCTCACCCTAACCCTCTCCCCGTGCGCGGGGAGAGGGGACAGAGTTTCGCGAGAGCAGCGACACGCGACGCAGCGCTCACACCTCGTGCACGAAGTTCGGGCCGAACGCGAGGGCGGGGGTGAGCGCGCCGGTCAGTGACGAGGCCAGTACCCGCTCCACCGCCGTCACCGCGGACAGCATAGTGAACGTATAGCCCTCGGCCACGACATTGGTCATCGTCACTTCCTCACCGCGGGCGTTGGTGACGCGGCCCCACAGCTCGACCTTTGCTTTCGCGCGTTGGGTGTCGGAGGGGCCGGCGTGGCGATCGGCGTATTTCAAGACGAGCTTGCGCAGCGGCGTGATGCGCAGCAGCGGCAGGAAGGGGCGCATGCGCTCGAGGCTCTTCAGGGCCTTGCGCGACTGCGACGAGTAGACGCGGATGTTGGGGATGCGCGTGGTGCGATACGCGGTCGAGATGTCGCCCCACGGAATGGTCATGGCCAGCCGCGGCCCGGACGGGAAGGGGATCTCGCGCACGTCCCACGCCTGCGGCACGCGCGTGATGCGGCCGTCCTTGCGGATGGCGCTGCCGAGTCCCGCGCCTTCGATCATGGTCTTCAGCGTGCCGCGGCTCACGCCGCCGGTCGACGAGAACGCGAGCCAGAGCTCGAGCGCGTCGGGCAGCCTGGCGTGCAGCGACGCGGCCAGGCAGTCGGTCGGCACGACGTCGAAGCCGACGCCGGGCAGCAGCACGATGCCGCGCGCTTTCGCGTCGGCATCGCGGCGGAAGACGGCTTCGAAGACGCCGATCTCGCCGGTGATGTCGAGATAGTGGACGCGCGCGTCGAGGCAGGCCTGCACCATCGGCGCGCTGGTGTGCATGAACGGCCCCGCGCAATGCACGACCGCGCGTACGCCTTCGAGCTCCGGCTTCGCCACGTCGAACACGCGCGCCTGCAGCCCGAGCTCTTTCGCCAGCGCGTGCGTCCTGGCCGCGTCGCGTCCGGCCAGGATCGGCTTGTGCCCGCGCCGCACCGCCTCGCGCGCAATGAGATCCCCGGTGTAACCGTAGGCGCCGTAAATCATCCACATGGGGAGAGCTTACAATCTTCCCCATGGATTGCCCGAAGTGCGGTCACACCGCGGCCTTTGCCGCGCTGGAGTGCGAGCGCTGCGGGATCATCTTTGCGAAGGTCTCGCATTCACGCACGCTGCTGCCGAAACCGTACGCAATCGAGGAGGAGCGCGTCGCCGACGGACGCATCGGGACGACGGAGTGGAAGATCCTCGGCTTCGGGCTCGGCGCGGCGATCCTCTGCTACGCGCTGCCGTTCACGCGCTTCGTCTTCTCCGCGATCGTCACGCTGTTCCATGAATTCGGTCACGCCGTCGCGGGCTGGCTGATGGGCTATCCGTCGCTCCCCGCGTTCGATTTCGTGTACGGCGGCGGGCTCACGCATCACGGCCAGTTCCGCCTCTCGATCGCCATCGCCATCGGCGGCGTCTTCGTCTATCTCGGCTATCTCTTCCGCGAGAACAAGAAGGCCCTCGGTCTGATCGGCGCGCTGTTCCTGGTGTGGCTGTTCCTGATCACGCGCGCGTGGCGCCGCGAGCTGACCTTCGCCTCCGCCGGCCATCTCGCCGAGTTCATCCTGGCCGGCGTCCTTTTCTACAAGGCGCTGGCCGGCGTCGGCTGGAAGAACCCCGGCCTCGAGCGCCCCCTCGGCGCCTTCGTGGCCTTCTTTGTCCAGATCCACAGCACCCTCTTCGCCTGGCGCCTGATCAAGGACGCCGCCTTCATGTCCTGGTACCGCGAAGGCAAAGGCGGCGCGCTGATGAACGACCTCGAAGTCGTCGCCCTGGATCTCCAGATCCGCCTCGGCTGGCAACCCCAGATCGAAGGCGTCGCCCGCTGGCTCCTCGTCTTCTCCGTCCTCCCGACCGTGATCGCCCTGGTCTGGTACTTTGAACGCTCCCGCTGGCACCGCGTGCTACGCGCCCTGCGCACGGTCGACGCCTGATTTGTCATCCCGAGCGTGAGTGGAGGGACCTGGGCGGGTGGGGACGCGCGGCTTGTCCTCGGGCTCGTGCAGCGCGCCCCCTCCCACCCAGGTCCCTCGACTCACGCTCGGGATGACAGGATTAGGGCCGCGGTTTCGGCCAGTAAGTCACGCCAGGTACGGCTTCGAAATCCACGTCGCTCGTCACGAGCTCTGCGCGGTGAAGGCGAGCTGTTGCGAGGATGAGTGCGTCGGCCATTGCGAGCTTGTGCTCGAGACTGAGGTCCGCGGCCGTCAATGCGATCTCGCTGGTGATCGGCACAACATGGGCGCGCTGCATCGCCGACACGGCGACGATCGCGTCATCCTCTGACAGGTCCCGCTTCAGGCGCTTGTAGACCTCGTAGAGCGTAATGACTGGCAGGACGACCACAGATAGGTTCCGTAATTTGGTTGCGTACTGGTCTGCGAGCGCGCCATCAGTGAAGAACTCGATCCACCCGGACGAATCGACAACGATCACATCCGATCCTTCTTCTCGCGCAGTCCTGACGTCCGAATGCCTTTTGCAAAGCCGCGAAGCTTAGCGAGCGGTTGCTCAGGAACGAGAGTGATCGTTCCGCCTTTGGCGACCACCTGCAGTTCCTGTCCGACCTTGAGGTCCATGCTTTCACGCACCTCTTTCGGGATGACGACCTGAAACTTCGGCGAAACTCTAGTCCTGGCCATTTCTGCTCCTGTGATCGAAAACCAAGTCGACGCAAACTGACAGTTTTGGTTTCGCACTCCCACACTTACGACGGCGGCGGCTTCTCCGGCCCTCGCCACCACTTCTTGAACCGGTCCCAGCGGCCGGGCTTCTTCTCCTCTTCCTGCTTCGTTTCCTCGGCCGTGTCGTCCGATTTCTTTGCGTTGCGGCGGGAGGGCTTGCGGGCCACTTTCGTCACCTCGGCCTTCGGGGTGGCGGCTTCGAGGAGGCGTTTGGCTTCGTCGCGTTCGGTGCGGGCGACGATGGTCTGGGGGTAGCGTTTGAGGATGGCGTCGTACATGGCGATGGCTTCGGGGTAGCGGCCGGCGTTGCGGTGGGCGCGGGCGGTGGCGAGGGCCTGCTCTTTGATCTCGTTCGCGCGGATCTGCTGCGGCGTGATCACTCCTCGTGGCTTCTGTTGTGCGGCCGTTCTGCGCAGGGCGACCACTGATGAGGCCAGGGCGGCGATGAGGAAGAGGGTGATGCCCCAGAAGACGAGCGGGTGGATCTTGCGGCGCAGCGGACGGCGGATCTCGACCACTGTCGGCTGCAGCGTCGACAGCGGCGAGGTCACGTCGTGCGGCGTCACGGCCATCGTCTCCGCGCCGACCACGGCCGCGGTCTCCGGCTCGCGCACGATGGCCTCGAAGTCCGCCAGTGCCTCGGCCGCGCTGCCGTAGCGGTCCTCCGGCTTCTTCTCGAGCAGCTTCATGACGATGTTCGAGATGGGCACGGGGATGGACGGATTCACTTCGTGGACAGGCGGCGGAGTGTGGTTGACGACGTTGTAGAGGATGCCGCTCAGGTCGGGGGAACCGAACGGCTTCACGCCGGTCAGCATCTCGTACAGCACCGTGCCGGCGGAGAAGAGGTCCGAGCGCGGCGACACTGGCGTGGTCTTGACCTGCTCGGGCGACATGTAGTTCGGCGTCCCCACCAGCGAGCGCGTGGCGGTGAGGCTCGAATGCAGCGGACGCGCAACCCCGAAGTCGGCGATCTTGGCCTGCCCCTCGGACGTCAGCAGGATGTTGGCCGGCTTGATGTCGCGGTGGATGATCCCCTTCGAGTGCGCGTAGGCGAGGCCGCGCAGCAGGTCGCCGGCGATCGACAAGGCTTCGCCCAATGGCAGCGGCCGCGTGCGGCGGAGGCGCGCCAGCAGCGGCTCCCCGTCGATGTACTCGGTCGCAAAGTACGACACGATCTCGCCGTCGTACCCGACGTCGTAGAGCGTGACGATGTTCGGATGCTGCATGGCGCCGCACAGCTCGGCCTCGCGCTGCAGGCGGCGGTAGAACTCGTGCTGGTCGAGCTCGTCCTCGAATTTGTCGACGAGCTGCACGGTTTTGAGCGCGACACGACGACCGATGCGGCGGTGACGGGCGAGGAACACTTTGCCGATCGACCCCTTGCCGAGGAACGATTCGACCTCATACTCGCCGTATTCGCGGCGCTCGGGCTGCTCAGTCACCGTGGCTAGAGTATGCGAAGTCACCGGAGGATCAAGGATGCGCGTGGTTTTGCTGTCGCTGTGGATGCTCAGCACTGCCTTGCCCGGTACCGTTTTGCCCGGTGCCGTTTTGCACGGAACCGTTTTGAACGGAACGGAGTTGACGTGCGGCACCGGCCCGGAAGCGGAGAGCCGGCTCGCCGCCGCGCGCCAGTTGCACGCCGAGCGCGGCCGCGTGCGCAGCAACGCCACTCCCTCGGTGCCGAAAATTCGCGACGGCGCCTTCTACCTGCAGACCGATGACGCGATCACGATGGGCTACCAGCCCTTCGACCTCGGCGGACAGTCGCTCGTGTTCACGCCCGCCGGCAACGACGCGTACACGCTCGACCGCACCACATTGAAGTACGTCGAGCCCATCGCAGAAGTACGCGACTTCCAGACCGCCACCGGCGCGAACTGGCACTACGTCGCGCGCGACCTCGCGTCGCCCATCACGATCTTCGGACGCAGCGTCTCGCGCATCTACGTCAGCGCGTTCAACGGCATCCATCTCGAGCCGCCGGTGGAGCAGGGGGGCATGTACTTCGACACGCTCCAGACCGCGATCCACCGCGGCGCCGTGCTCTCGCCGCTGATGATCACCGTCCGCAAGCCGCGCCAGCTCCTCTATCCGCGCGCGTACGTCGACGAGGCGCCGGGCGTGCTGCGCGTGACGTGGCGGAGCTCCGGCAACGCGCCGTTCGGGTACGACCTGCAGGCCGACGTGCGGAGCAATGGACGGGTGACGTACTCGTATCGCAGCGTCAACGCCATGCGCTGGGGCACGCCGGTGCTCGCGTCCGGATTCGATCCCGTGACCATCCCGCGCGCGCTCCTGGCCGCGGTCGACGACAACGCATCCGATGTTTCGGTCGAGGTGCCGGCGGCGGTGCGGCCGATGATCGACGTGCGGCGCGGCGAAGCGTTCCGGCTGCGCGACTCCGATCTCTACGCGGTGCGCCTGCAGCTCGGACAAGCCATCGACGCGACGAAGCTCGGCGAGGGCGAGGCGCTCGCGTATCAGGTCTCGCTCGGCTCCACGGTCACGCTCGTCGAAGTGTCACGCGAGGGAACGAGAGTCCCGGGCGGGGCCGCGTCGGTGCGCGTCGACGGCGACGTCGTCGAGATCTACGGCATCCAGCCGGACGCCGACCGCGCCACGGAGCGCTCGTTCCGCATCGCCACGTATTTCCGTCCGCTGGAGCGCACGGGCGACTCGGTCACGTTACGCGTTCCGTTCACGCCCGCGCCGCATCCGACGTCGATCGACCTCTCCGCGGCCAGCGAGTCGACGCCGCTCCCGCTCCCGATCGCGGAGCCGTTCGTCCTCGGCGTCTTCGATCCGTACGCGGTCTGGAACCGCCTGCAGCCGGCGTACGCGCTCAGCGACTACGAGGTCGACGGCGTGGTCATGTACCAGACCTTCTTCACCGACATGATTTTCTGGGCCGGCGCGTATGCGATCGGCAGCAATCCGCAGGTGGACGGCATCGGCCAGAGCTCGCCGTTCTACACGACCGCGGCGCCGCGGCGGCCGACGCTGATGCACATGAACCAGCTCACGTACAACTACAGCGCGACGGAGGCGAACGCGTCGAAGCTGCTGCTGCACGAGTTCGGACACCGCTGGCTCTACTACTTCAGCATCCGTGAGAACGGGCAGACCACGCGCGCGCTGAACCCGGTCACGCCGCATCCCGCGGCGTACGTGCACACCGCCGCTGCGTTCCCGGTCTACGGCGCCGAGGAATCGTCGGCGATGGGCGGCGGATTCTTCACGCCGCGGGGCGACGGCACTTACAGGGCGCACGCGGCGAACATGGGCTACTCGTGGCACGACCTCTACCTGATGGGGCTCGCGTCGCCGGAGGAAGTGCAGCCGTGGTTCTACCTGGCCGGCACGACGCTGCCGAAGGAGTACTGGCCGGAGGAAGGCGCGGTCGCGAGCGGCGAGCGCCGCGACGTGCAGATCTCGCAGATCACCGACGTGCACGGGCCGCGAGTCCCGTCCGCGTCGCTGGCGCAGAAGAAGTTCAAAGTGCTGTTCGTTCTCGTGACCGAGGACGGGACCGAGGCGACGGAGGCCGAAGTGGCAAAGCTCAATGAGTGGCGTGCAGTGATGGAGAGAAATTTCGCGCGGGCGACCGGCGGACGGGCAACGCTCACGACGACGTTCGTGCAGCCGTCAAAGAAGAGAGGGGTGCGCTGATGCGAGTGCTGGCACTGCTGCTGTTCGCAACGACCCTGCAGGCCGCGGAGCTCCCGTTCGATGCGTCGATGTGCGGCACCAGTCCGGAGAACGACCTGCACATTCGCGCGGCGCGCGAACGCGTCCGCGAGCGCGGCGGCATCCGCACCCAGGCCACGCCGCCCGCGCCGCTGTTGCGCGAGGGCGCGTTCTACGTCCAGAACGACGAGACCCTCACGCCGGGCTACCGGCCGTTCGACCTGGCCGGCCAGTCGCTGGTCTTCACGCCCGCGGGCAATAGTGCGTACAGCGTGCAGCGCGAGTCGCTGCGCTACGTCGAGCCGGCCGGCGCGGAACTGCGCAACTTCCAGGCCGCGACCGGCGACGGCTGGCACTACGTCGAGCGCAACCTCGGCGGCACGTTCAGCGTCTTCGGCCGCAGCGTGACGCGCATCTACGTCAGCGCGTTCAACGGCATCCACCTCGATCCGCCGGGACAGCAGGGCGGGATGCAGTTCGACGACCTCGAGGCGGCGGTCCATCGCGGCGCGGTGCTCTCGCCGCTGATGATCACCGCGCGCAAGCCGCGCCAGCTCGAATACCCGCGCGTGTTCGTCGACGAGGCCCCCGGCCTCGTGCGCGTCACGTGGCGGAGCTCCGGCAACGCTCCATTCGGTTATGACGTGCAGGCGGAACTGCGCAGCGACGGCGGCGTCACGTATTCGTATCGCAGCGTCACCGCGATGCGCTGGGGCTCGCCGATCCTCTCGGCCGGCTTCGACCCCGCGACGGCCCAGCGCACCGCGCTGAGCGGCGCGGACGACGTCCTCAACGACGTCGGCACGTCGGTGCCGGAGGGGGTGCGGCAGATGATCAACCTCCGCCGCGTCGACGTCGCGCGCGTCGCGAACTCGGACCTCTTCGCGATCCGTATCCGCGTCGAGCAGGCCATCGACCGGACGAAGCTCGGCGACGGAGAAGTCCTCGGCTTCCGCGCCGCGATCGGCAACAGCTTCGCGTCGGTCGACATCACCCGCGACACGATCACCGTCGGCTCCTTCACTTCCATGGCCGCCGACGCCAACGGCGCCTCGGCGCGCGTCGACGGGGACATCGTCGAGATCTACGGCATCCAGCCGGAAGCGGGTGCGGCGTCGGAGCGGTCGCTGCGCGTGACGACGATCCATCGTCCGCTGAACCGCACCATCGACCAGGCCTCGCTGAGCATTCCGTTCACGGCCGCGCCGCGCGTCACGGCATCGGACCTCTCGGGCGTGTCGCAGCCGGCGACGCTGCCGTTGCCCATTGCGGAGCCGTTCGTGCTCGGCGTGTTCGACCCGTTCGCGGTCTGGGCGCGGCTGCAGCCGGAGTTCGGCCTCAGCGACTACGACTACGACGCCGTGGCCATGTACCAGACGCACTTCACGGACATGATTTTCTACGCCGGCGCGTATTCGACGGGCGGCAATCCGCAGGTGAGCGGCATCGCGCCGTCGTCGCCGTACTTTTCGCCCAAGGCCGCGCGCGAGCCGGCCATGCTGCACATGAACCAGCTCGCGTACAACTACAGCAGCGCGCCGGAGACGGCGTCGAAGGTGATGCTGCACGAGTTCGGACATCGCTGGCTCTACTTCTTCAGCATCCGCGAGAACGGGCAGAACTCGACCGCGCTGAGTCCCCTCGGCGGGCATCCCGCCGCATACGTGCACACGCCGTCGGCGTTCCCGGTCTACGGTCCGGACGAGTCGTCGACCATGGGCGGCGCGTTCTTCACGCGTCAGGGCGACGGTTCGTACAAGGCGCACGCCGCGAACCACGGCTTCAGCTGGCACGACCTCTATCTGATGGGCCTGGCCGCGCCGGAGGAAGTGGAGCCGTGGTTCTACCTCGCCGGCACGAACCTGCCCGGCGCGTACTGGCCGCCGGAAGGCGCCGTGGTGACGGGCGAGCGCCGCGACGTGCAGGTCAGCCAGATCGTCGACGCGCACGGTCCCCGCAACCCCTCGGTCGCCCTGAGCCAGAAAAAGTTCCGCGTCCTCTTCGTCCTGGTGACCGAGGAAGGGACCGAGCCGACGGACGCCGAAGTGGCCAAGCTCAACGAGTGGCGCACCCTCATGGAACGCAACTTCGAGCTCGCCACGGGCGGGAGAGGCAAGCTGGTGACGACGTTCGTGAGGCCGAGCAAGAAACGGGCGGTGCGGTGAAGAGTTGTTGGTTACTGGTTGCTGTTGGTAGTCGCTAGTCGTTGCTAGCTACGCTCAGCGCGATTCCATTCGGGAACGTGAAAACGTAGGGCGTGGCTTCAGCCCGCCCCTCCCGTGCGCACGTGCATCGCGCAGTAACGTCCGCCCTCCCCGCCCGAGGGCGGCCTGAAGGCACGCCCTACGTTCGGCGCCCTTTCGTCAATTGTGAAAACGGAGCGCGCCAGGGCTGTATCGCTGGAAATGGACGCTGTCGCGACACGAACAACCCCATCACGCGGAGCGCCATAACCACGCGCGGGACGTTCGCGCCAACTACGAAAAGGCACCAGTAACCAGCACCCAGCCCTACTTTTTCGCGCTGATCGCCGAGCTGTGCCCGCTGACGAGCTGCCAGCCCTTCTTCCCCTTCACGTACACGTCCGTGTACCTCACGTCGCGGGCGTAGCGGGTGCCGGCGATGGTGAAGCGCTGGACGAGGCGGCCGGTGACGATGGCGGAGCCGCCGTAGATGCGCACGTGGACGTCCATCGGTTCGTAGGGGTCCATCTTCAGGCCGCTGGTGGTCAGCTCGCGGATGAACTCGCGCTTCGTGCGCACGTCGCCGTTCGGCGCGATCAGCACGTATTCGTCGGCCATGTTCGCTTCGAACCAGAGCGCGTCACCGGTCCAGGTGGCCACGCTCAGGTCGCGATTCATCTCGCGGATGTCTTCGAACGCGCCGGCGCGCGCGGTGCCGGCGGCCAGAAGCAGCACGGCAAACAGCAGGGATCGGGGTCTCATCGCGTGCGAACGTAACCGCGCGGCTGCGCCCGGTCAAGCGGTCAAGGGACGTGTTTGCGGAGGTATCACAGGAGACACGCGGGAATGTGCCGCCGCTTTCGCGATATATAACGTCTCCGTTATGACGACCGAAGCCGCCCCGCCCCGCAACCTGGACTTCATCCGCGAGATCGTCGAGGACGACCTGCGACAGGGGAAGCACGCGTCCGTCGTCACCCGCTTCCCCCCGGAACCGAACGGCTACCTGCACATCGGCCACGCCAAGTCGATCTGTCTCAACTTCGGCGTGGCGGCGGAGTACGGCGGCCGCTGCAATCTCCGCTTCGACGACACGAACCCGGTCAAGGAAGAGGCGGAGTTCGCGCACGCCATCGTCGAGGACGTGCGCTGGCTCGGTTTCGACCCGGGCGAGCCGCTGCACGCGTCGGACTACTTCGACCAGCTTTACGAATGGGCGGAGACGCTCATCAACGAAGGCAAGGCGTACGTCGAGTCGCTGTCGGCCGACGAGATCCGCCAGTACCGCGGCACGCTGACCGAGCCGGGAAAAGAGTCGCCGTACCGCAATCGGAGGGTCGAGGAGAACCTCGACCTCTTCCGCAGAATGCGCGCGGGCGAGTTTCCGGACGGCGCGCACGTGCTGCGCGCGAAGATCGACATGGCCTCGCCGAACGTGACCATGCGCGACCCGGTGCTCTACCGCATCCGCCACGAGGAGCATCACCGCACGGGCAACAAGTGGTGCATCTACCCGATGTACGACTACGCGCATTCGCCGTCCGACGCGCTCGAGCATGTGACGCACTCGCTCTGCACGCTCGAGTTCGAGGAGCATCGTCCGCTGTACGACTGGCTGGTGGAGACGCTGCCGGTGCCGTCGCGGCCGCGGCAGATCGAGTTCGCGCGGCTGGAGCTGAATTACACCGTGACCTCGAAGCGCAAGCTGCGCGCGCTGGTGACGGACGGCATCGTCCGCGGCTGGGACGACCCGCGCATGCCGACGCTGGCCGCCTACCGCCGCCGCGGCTACACGCCCGCTTCGATCCGCAACTTCGTCGAGCGCGTCGGCGTGGCCCGCCGCGCGAACACGATCGACGTCGGCCTGCTGGAGTTCTGCATCCGCGAAGACCTCAACAAGACCGCGCCGCGCGTCATGGGCGTGCTCCGTCCGCTGAAGGTGGTCATCGAAAATTACGAAGGCACCGAGGACGTGTTCGAGACGCCGAACAATCCCGACGATCCGTCGACGGGGACGCGCCGCGTGCCGTTCTCGAAAGAGATTTACATCGAGCGCGAGGACTTCATGGAGGACCCGCCGAAGAAGTTCTTCCGCCTCGCGCCCGGCCGCGAGGTGCGCCTCCGCTCCGCGTACTTCATCACCTGCACCAGCGTCATCAAGGACAACGACGGCAACGTCGTCGAGCTGCGTGCGACGTACGATCCGGCCACGCGCGGCGGCGACTCCCCCGACGGCCGCAAGCCGAAAGCGACGCTGCACTGGGTCTCCGCCTCGCACGCGCTCGAATGCGAAGTGCGACTCTACGACCGCCTCTTCAGCGCCGAGGATCCGGAAGCCGACGGTGACATCCTCACGAACCTCAATCCCAATTCGCTCGAGGTGATCCCCGACGCCAGGCTCGAGCCCTCCGTCGCCAACGCCGCCCCGCTCACCCGCTACCAGTTCGAGCGCCTCGGCTACTTCTGCGTCGACCCCGACTCGACTCCCGGCAAGCTGGTCTTCAACCGCACCGCCACGCTGAAGGATGCGTGGGCGAAGATCGCGGCCACATAATGTCGCCCCAATGACCTCCCTCCGCGTCGTGCCCCTCGGCGGACTGGCCGAGATCGGCATGAACATGATGCTGATCGAGTGCGGCGACGATGCGATCGTCGTCGACTGCGGTCTCAGTTTTCCCAACGAGACCACGCCCGGGGTGGACCTGATCGTGCCGAATTTCGCGTACGCGATCGAGCGGCGCGAGAACATCCGCGCGCTCTTTCTCACGCACGCGCACGAGGACCACATCGGCGCGACGCCGTTCCTGCTGCGCGAGTTGAGCGTGCCGGTCTACGGCACGCCGTTCACGCTGCTCATGCTGCGCCGCCGCTGCGAGGAGTTCGGCGGCGAGCCGGAGGAAGGCTTCAACGAATTCACGTTCGATCAGCCGGTCACGGTGAGCGGGTTCACCGTCACGCCGACGCCGGTCGCGCACTCGGTGCCGGACTCCGTGGCGCTGGTGATCGACTGCGAGGCGGGGCGCGTCATCCACACCGGCGATTTCAAGATCGACCACACGCCCGTGGCCGGACGTCCCGCCGATCTGACGATGCTGGCCACGTACGCGCGCTCCGGCGTGAAGCTGCTGCTCAGCGATTCCACCGGCGCGACGACGCCCGGCTCCACGCCGAGCGAGCGCGCCGTCTCGCCGGGACTCGAGGAGATCATCCGCTCCGAGTCGCCGCGCGTGATCGTGACCACGATCTCGTCGCACGTGCATCGCCTGCAGCAGCTCTTCGACCTCGCCGCGCGCCACGGACGGCGCGTGGACGTGATCGGCCGCTCGATCTCCAGCACCGTCGAGATCGCGGAGCGCCACGGCTATCTGCGCCGCGCGCTGTTCCGCCATCCGGAGGGGCGCTCGCTGGTGCTCGTGACCGGCTCGCAGGGAGAGGATCGTGCCGCGCTGGCGCGCATCGCCCGCGACGAGAACAGCACGTTCGCGATCGAGGACGGCGACGTGGTGGTTTTCTCCGCGCGCACGATTCCGGGCAACGAGTCATCCGTGGCACGTGTGATCGACGGCCTCTATCGCCGCGGCGCGACGGTGGTCGACGACAAGGTCGGCGCATGCGTGCACGTCTCCGGACATGCGTCGCAGCACGACCTCCGCCTGATGCTGCGCCTCGTGCAACCGGAGTTCTTCATCCCCGTGCACGGCACCGTGCGCCATCTGCACGAGCACGCGCGCCTCGCCGGCGAATGCGGCGTCGATGAGAAGAAGATCCTCGTCGCGCTGAACGGCGATGCGATCGAGATCGACGGTGAGCAGATTCGCAAAGCCGGCAATGTGCCCGCGGGGAAGCAGTTCGTCACGCACACGACCGGCACCGTCGCCGACGCGGTGCTCTTCGATCGTCTCAGCCTCGCCGACGCCGGATTCGTGGTCGTGGTCGTCGCGCTGAACGAAGGACGGTGCGTCCAGCCGAGCACCGTGGTCACGCGCGGCCTGCTGCACGTCGACGAGAATCGCCAGCTGCTCGCCGAAACCGCGACCCGCGTCGACGAGCTGGTGGAGCGCATGATCGCCGAGGGCGCGCACGCCGACACCATTCGCGCCGAGGTGCGCGCCGAGGTGGCGCGGGCGCTGCTGCTGCCGTCGCAGCGCGAGCCGCTGATCATTCCGGTCTTTCTGGAGATGTGATCTTCGGCGCCGCCCGCCCGCCCGAGGGGCGGGCTGAAGCCACGCCCTACGTTCGGCATCCGTTTCGTCGGTTGATCCTGTCGTCGGCATTGCGCGATCTCACGCAAGACACCCGTGAACGACGAGTGTGCCGAACGTAGGGCGCGGCTTCAGCCCGCCCCCGTGCGCGGTGGGCGGGATGGAAGTCCTATGCGCGAACTTCTGGTGAGAACTCCTGTCATGGCCATTGCGCGACGCGTGACGCAAGACATCGGTGGGCATGTACTTCGTGCGCTGATCGTCCGGTCACGACGAGTGTGCCAAACGTAGGGCGTGGCTTCAGCCCGCCCCCCGTGCGGGGTCGGCGGGCTGAAAGTCGTCACAGCGATCGCCGTGACGATCGCGCATCAGCGCGGACTCATCGTCCGTTGACGATCCGGTCCGACAGTTTGCGGATGATCGCCGTCTTGTCCTTCGTGTCCTGCTCGAGAAATGAAGTTTGTTGCCCTTCGCCCCGCGAGGCGGGGAGAAGGTGCCGAAGGCGGATGAGGGGCCGGCGCTCGCCTAAAGTTAGCGCGTATGCCCCCCGCCCGAGGGAATCTCCCCGCCCCCATCCAACCTTTCCCTCGCCGAGCCGTAGATCCTTCTGGAGGTACTCCTTTCGTGAAGAAACGTGTCGTCACCTTGCTGGTGCTGTCTCTCCTTGCGACCGCAACGGTTGCCGAAGTTCCGAAGCCGCCGGTGGCGAAGAAGGTGCCGAAGACGGTCACCGTTCATGGGGACGAGCGCGTCGACGAGTACGGGTGGCTGCGCGACAAGGCCAGTCCCGAAACGCTCGCGTATCTCGGCGCCGAGAACGCGTACGCCGACGCCGTCACCAGGCCCCTCGAAGGGCTGCAGAAAAAGCTCTACGACGAGATGCTCGGGCGCATCAGGCAGACCGACGTCAACGTCCCGTACCGCAAGGACGGCTACTTCTATTACTCGCGCACCGTGGAAGGGAAGCAGTACCCCATCCACGCGCGGAAGAAGGGGAGCGTCGACGCGGCCGAGGAGGTCCTGCTCGACGTCAATCGGCTCGCGGAGGGGAAGAAGTTCATGTCCGTCGCGGCGATGGCGGTCTCCGACGACACGAACCTCCTCGCGTACACCACCGACGACACCGGCTACCGCCAGTACAGGCTCCACGTCAAAGATCTCCGCACCGGCAAGGTCACGGAGAACCTCGCCGAGCGCGTGGGCAACGTGGAGTGGGCCAAGGACAACAAGACCCTCTTCTACACGACCGAGAACGACGCCAAGCGGCAGAACCGCGCCTTCCGCCACGTCCTCGGCGGCGAGCCGAAGCTCATCTACGAAGAGAAGGACGTGCTGTTCGACGTCTGGAACGAACGGTCGCGCAGCGGCGAGTGGATCTTCCTCATCTCCGACAGCAAGACCACGAACGAGGTCCGTCTCATCGACGCGTCGAAGCCCGAGGCCGAGCCGGTGGTGATGGTGGCGCGCAAGACCGACCACAAGTACTACCCCGATCATCGAGGCGACCGCTTCTACATCATGACCAACGACGCCGGCGTCAACTACCGCGTCGTCACCGCGCCCGTGACCCGATTCGCGCAGGCGAACTGGAAAGAGCTCGTGCCGTACCGCAAGCCGGTGCGCATCGAGTCGACGGACCTGTTCAAGGACCACATGGTCGTGCGACTGCGCGAAGGCGGACTGTCGCATCTCGAGATCTACAACCTGCGGAATGCCGGCGAGAACCCGCACCGGGTGGTGTTCCCCGAGACCGCGTACGCCGTCTTCCCGAGCGCGAACGCGGAGTTCGACACGAAGGTCTACCGCTACACCTACCAGTCCTTCATCACGCCGTCTACGGTCTACGACTACGATCTCGACTCGCGCAAGCAGACCCTCCTCAAGCGCGTCGAAGTCCTCGGCGGCTACGATCCGGCCAGGTACAAAGTGGAGCGCTTCTTCGTCACCGCGACCGACGGCGCGCAGGTGCCGGTGGCGCTCGTCTACCGCAAGGACCTCGATCCGAAAGGGAAGAATCCGCTGCTGCTGTACGCGTACGGCTCGTACGGCTCCTCGCAGTCGCCGGCGTTCAATCCCAACCGCTTCTCGCTCCTCGACCGCGGCGTGGTCTACGCGCTGGCGAACATCCGCGGCGGCGGCGAGATGGGGAAGGAGTGGCACGAGCAGGGACGCATGCTGAAGAAGATGAATACGTTCACGGATTTCATCGCCGTGGCGGACCATCTCGTCAAGACCGGCTACACCTCGAAGGAAAAGCTGGCCATCCAGGGCGGCAGCGCGGGCGGACTGCTGGTCGGCGCCGTGGCCAACATGCGCCCCGAGCTCTTCAAGGCGGTGCTGGCGTACGTGCCGTTCGTCGACGTGATCAACACGATGTCCGACGAGTCGATCCCGCTCACCACGCAGGAGTACATCGAGTGGGGGAACCCGGCCAACAAGGCCGAGTACCTCTACATGAAGAGCTACGACCCGTACATGAACGTGGCCAAGAAAAAGTACCCGGCCATGCTCGTGCGCACGTCGCTCAACGACTCGCAGGTCGGCTACTGGGAAGCAGCCAAGTGGGTGGCCCGCCTGCGCGCCAACAAGACGGACGACAACGTCCTGCTGCTGCGCGTGAACATGGGTGCCGGCCACGGCGGCGCGTCGGGACGCTATGACAAGCTTCGCGACGAGGCGGCCGATTATGCCTGGCTGCTGACGCAGCTCGGTGCGGCGAAGTAAGTCTCACAGTCTCACAGCGAGGCGGTCCTCCCTATGAGGCTATGAGACTGTGCGCCTGTGAGGCTCCGAGGGCGCGGCACGCTCGATGCAGCCCTCGCGGGAAAATGTCCTCGGAGCCACTCTCGATTTTGATGGCGTCCGGACCGATGCCGCCCGAGGAAGTGGTGCGTATCGGCCGGGAGATCGCCGCCGCGCTGCAGGACGTGCACGGCGAGCTCTGGCCGTCGTCGATCGCGGTCTCCGAGGACGGCGTGGGGGTTCTGCCGCCGGGTGACGTCGACCGTTCGCGCTACGGGCAATACGCGGCTCCGGAGCGCATCCTCGGCAAGCCCGCTACGCCCGCGTCCGACGTCTTCTCCATCGGCGCGATCCTCTATCACGCGCTGGCCGGACACCCGCCGTTCCGCGGCGACTCGCCGGCGGCGGTGATGCTCGCCGCCTGCACGGAGGCGCCGCTGGCGTTGCCGCCGCAAGTGCCGCGGCAACTGGAG
>DASVSV010000089.1:0-10409 GCA_036387915.1 Thermoanaerobaculia bacterium | reverse complement strand
GCCTCCGGCGGGCCGGTACGACCGGCGGCGCTTGTTGCTGCGCTACCCGGCCACTTCGGGAGCAATCGTGTTCGTGGCGAGAGCGTGCCTTAGCGCAGCAACAAGCGACGCCGGTCGCACCGGCCCGCCGGAGGCCCCTCGGTCGTCTCTCTCCGTGACAACGTACAGCAGCGACTACCGGGCGAACGCCTGGTCGAGGTGGTCGTGCGCCTGGCGGAATCCGTCGCTGCGCGAGCGGAGCTCGCTGAGGACGTCGCGCCAGATGAGAGCGACGCGTTGCGTGTTGCGCTCGCGGAGGGCGAACACCAGCTCGCGCAGCGCCTCGGCCTCGGGGGCGGTGAGATCGGGACGCGTCATCTCGCGGTCGAGCAGGAGTTGCGCTGCGCGGAGGTGCTCGTCGTCGGCGGCCGGTTGCGCGGTGACGTTCATGGCCGGGATCTTCATCGTCGTGGGACGATCGGAGATCTCGCGGTGCTGCGGCTGCGTGCCGCCCATGTCCATCGCGCCGGGGAGCTCTTTCAGCTGCGGGCTGAACTTGCCCATCATCAGGTAGAGCTCTTTCTCGTTGGCGAAGTTGCCGACCAGGCGGGCCGTCTTGGCCAGCTCGAGGTGCTCCGACTCCTGCAGCATGATGAAGGCGCGGGCGCGGTCTTCGAGCGCGATGCGCTTGGCGTGGACGCGCCAGGCGGTGAGCGTGCCCTGGATGAAACAGGCCTGCCCGGCGCGGATGCTCACCGCTTCCACGGTGACGTTCTCCTCGATGCGGATCGAGCCGTTCGTCGACTCGATCTCCGAGTAGATGCCGGAGTTCTGGATCACGAGGTTGCCGGGGGTTTTGATCGAAAGCTGACCGTGCGCGTTGACCCGGATCTCGGTCCCGCGCGGAATGATCATCGTCGGGAAATTAGCCTCGCCGGCTGCACTCATCACGACCTCCTCTTCCCACTCCCACTCCCACCACTCGCGAAGCCGACGAACGCCGACGGCAGCGGCTCGAAATTCTTGTAGTCCTTGCTCGTGCGGGCGCGCATGAGCAGGAGCGCTTCGTTGCTCCACTGATAGTTGAGGATGTAGATGCGCGGGTCGATCGGGACGTACGTGCCCGGGCTCTCCAGATCGCTGCGGATCTCGTAGTGCAGATGCGAGTTCGTGCTCCAGCCGGTATTGCCAACCGTGGCGATCAGATCGCCCTGCGAGACGGTCTGCCCCGAGCGCACGTTCACGCTGTCGCAGTGCGCGTAGATAGTGATGAAACGGTCGGCGTGCTTGATCGTGACGACGTTGCCGAAGCGCCACCAGGCCACGCTCTGCGAGATCGGATAGCGCCCCGCGAACGTGACCACGCCGTCGGCGGCCGCGTAGATCGGCGTGCCGGTCGGCGCGGAGAGGTCGAGTCCTTTGTGGAAGTCGGTGGCGCGCGTGAACGGGGAGACCCGCGTGCCGAAGGGCGACGTCAGCACGAACTGGTCGTCGGGAACGGGCAGGATCGACGGCGTGTGCCGCACGATCTCGCGGTTCGCGGCCTCGTAGCGCGCCAGGAGGTCGATCTGCAGCTCGAGACGGCGCATCGCGTTCTTGAGGGAGATCTCGCGGCGGCGGGCGTCATCGAGCGGCGCGTCGGGGATGGGCTGGCTGGGCGTGGAGAACCCGCCCTGGCCGAGGGTGCGATTGAGGCCGTAGACGGTGATCAGCTTCTCGACGCGGATGCGCTGCTCTTCCAGGCTGCGCTCGATGGAGCTCATCTGCACGACGTTCTCGCGCAGGCGCTCGCGCTGGATGCCGCGCTCCTCGCGCTGTTCGTTGAGGAAATTCGTCTTGTAGACGCGGCGGATGACCGTGGGGGCCGCGGCCATGGAGCCGATCAGCCCGCCCAGTACGATCGACAGCACGATCAGTCCGATCACCACACGGCGGCGATCGAAGAAAAAGTACCGGACGCGCCGGCGGATGTCGCTCGGATGGACCTGGATCTCGATCATGACGGTTGTCCCGCGTTCAGCCGTGGCGCGGGTCGATGAGTGTAGCACAGGGGTTGCACACGTTTCGTTGCTACTCCGTCACCGCGGGCCGTCGCGTGAACCGCTTCACCGCCAACGGCAGCAGGGTGATGAACAGCATCAACCCCAGCACCACCACCAGCCGCTTCACCGCATCCCCCTCGGACATGGAGCCGTTGAAGAGCGCGTCGGCGCAGTACGCGAACACGAACATCGGCGGGATGATGCCGATCGCGGTCGAGGCGAGATAGTCGCGCACGCGCACGCCGGCCACGCCGCAGCCGTAGTTCAGCACCGCGAACGGGATGCCGGGGATGAAGCGCAGCGCGAGCAGCGAACGGAACGTGGCGTGGTCGACCTGCTTCGCCACCGCGCGGCCGACGCGGCCGAACTTCTCCAGCATCCCCTCGCCGACGAAACGCCCGAGGTAGAAGGAGGCCGCGGCGCCGAGCATGCCGCCGATGAACGAGTAGAGCATCCCCGGCAGCCAGCCGAAGATGAAGCCGGCGGCGAGGACGAACACCGAGGCCGGGAGCGCGAAGATGCAGGCCAGCGTGAAGGCGGCGATGAAGATCGCCGGCCCGTACCAGAGCCCGCGCAGATGCTCGACGAACGCACGCACGTTGTCGCGCGTGAGGTGCTCCCGCGCCGGCGAGAAGTAGAGCGCTGCGACGACGGCCGCCAGCACGAGCAGGACGGCGACCTTGACGGCGGTCTTCCGCGACATCAGCGCGGTTCCACCCGCATGACCGAACTGCCCTGCACCCGTCCGGCCAGCCCCATCACCCGCAACACGACCGGAATCGCCTGCGCGCACGGCACGTCGCGGAAGAAGAACGTCCCGCTCCCCTGCACGTCCGGGTCGACGATCATGTTCCTGATCCCGCACTGCTGCTGCACCGAGCGCAGGATCGCGCGCGCCTCCCCGTCCTTGACGTCGAGCGTCACGGTGCGCGGCTTCTCCTTCGCCGAAATGGCGAGCGCGGCCGCGAGAATGAGTGCGAGTCGCTTCACGAAGTGACGGAACCGGGGATGCGGCGGGGGGATTTCCTATGAAGTGCGGCGGCCTGGCCGCCGCGTTCGTATTCGGAAGCCACCTGCCATGCGGGTGCGTCTCGGCAGTCCGGTCGCGAATAAAAAAGCGGCGGCCAGGCCGCCGCACTCCATATCAGCGTCACGTTGCGATTTTTCGCTGGCCCCGTAATCCGCGGACGGCTCTGAAACCCTGGCCGTTCCGGTTCACGCGAGCTCTACGAGGCGGTCGCCAGGCAGCAGGCGGCTCTTGGTCTCAACAATCCAGCGAAGTCGGCGGCCACGAGCGCCTCACCATCACTCCATCCCGCGTCCGTCGGTCGAGCCGTCGTCGGGAGTCATCATCCAGACCACCGCCACGGAGACTTCCTGCGCGAACGCGCGCAGCATTCCATACTTGACGTAGTCGTTGACGTCGCCGAAGTACTGATTCTTCATCGGGTGCGATCGTACAGGAGCCGTAGAATTCAATCGACGACGCCTTACGATCCACGAATGCCGATCCTTGACGAAGCTCTGGTCCGGTCGTTCGCCAACACGTTCTTCGGTTACGGGCCCTGGACTGCTCCGCCGTGGTTCGTCCGCATGGAAGAAGGCGCTCTCAAAACGATCGAGGAGTTCGCCGCGCGCGTGCGAGCGTGGGACGTTCTCGGCCGGCCGGAGCTCGCAGACATGTTTCTGTTTCACGAACCGTTCGGCGCAACAGGACTCTTCGAAGCGGACGCTGTACTTCAGAAGACGTGGCGCACCCGACCGCGCACGGCACGGGTTTCCTATGGAGTGCGGCGGCTTGGCCGCCGCTTGCCTATTCGGGAGCCACCTGCATGCGGGCGCCGTCTCGGCAGTGTGGTCGCGAATAAAAAAGCGGCGGCCAGGCCGCCGCACTCCATATCAGCGTCACGCCGGGATTTTTCGGGAGAAGCGCTTCAGGAGTTTCGGCACTACGATCATCGCGATCACCAGCGCGCACACGATGGCCAGCCGGCGGAACGCGTCGGCCTCGGACATCGATCCGTTGAAGAGCGCATCCGCGCAGTACGTGAAGACGAACTTCGACGGCGCGATGCCGATCAGCGTGGCGAAGAAGTAATCGCGGAACGGCACGCGCGCGACGCCGGCGGCGTAGTTCACCGCCGCGAAGGGAACGCCGGGGATGTTGCGCAGGATGAGCAGCGAGGTGAAGCCGGCGTGGTCGACCTGCTTCCGCACCAGCACAGCGGCGCGGCCGAAGCGGTCCAGCAAGCCCTCGCCGAGAAAGCGCGCCGCGAAGTAGGAGACCACCGCGCCGAGAGTGCCGCCGAACATCGCGTAGACGCCGCCGAGGAGCCAGCCCCAGATGAAACCCGCGGCGATGACGAAGATCGAGGCAGGAAGAGCGACGACGCAGCCCGCGGCGTAGAGCAGCACGTACGCGATCGGCGCCCACCAGACCGCGCGGATCTGCTCGACGCCATTGCGGATGTTCTCCCGCGTGACGTGCTCGCGCAGCGGCGAGAACCAGATCGCGACGAAGACCGCGGCCAGCACGCCGGCCGCGGTCCACTTGAGGAGTGTGCGTCGCTGCATCCTCGTGAGGGCGCAGGGGGCAGGGCGCGGGGCGCAGGAGAGATCCGCCGGCATCCGGTCGGTCTGCGCCCTGCGCCCTGCCTCCTGCGCCCTGGATTACGCCAGGCTCTCCACGATCATGGCGATGCCCTGACCGCCGCCGATGCAGGCCGTGGCCAGGCCGTAGCGCTGCTTGCGGCGGCGCAGCTCGTAGAGGAGCGTGAGCACGAGGCGCGTGCCGGAGGCGCCGAGCGGATGGCCGAGGGCGATCGCGCCGCCGTTCACGTTCAGCTTCTCCATGTCCACGCCGAGCTCTCTGGCCACGGCGAGGATCTGGCCGGCGAAGGCTTCGTTGATCTCGATCAGGTCGATCTCTTCGAGCTGCAGGCCGGCCTTCTTCAGCGCGATCTGCGTCGCGGGGACCGGGCCGATGCCCATGATCTCCGGATCGCAGCCGGCGATGCCCCAGGAGACGACGCGGCCGAGCGGCTGCCGGCCCTTCTCTTTCGCCTTGTCGGCGGTGGTGACGACGAGCATGGCCGCGCCGTCGACGATGCCGGAGGCGTTGCCGGCGGTGACGAAGCCGTCCTTCGCGAAGGCGGGCTTCAGCTTCGCCAGGCCTTCCTTCGTCGTGTCGGGGCGCATGTGGTCGTCCGCGGAAATGAGCTCGCCCTTGCGGCCGACCGGCACGGGGACGATCTCTTCCTGCAGGCGGCCCGACTCCAGCGCGGCGTTCGCGCAGGTCTGGCTGCGGATCGCGAACGCGTCCTGCTCTTCGCGCGAGATCTCGTACTTGCGCGCGAGATTGTCGGAGGTCTGGGCCATGTAGAGACCGGCGTAGGTGTCGAGCAGCGCCACCATCAGCGAGTCTTCCATGGTGTTCTGACCGAGCTTGAGTCCCTTGCGCGCGCCGCGGACGACGAACGGCGCCTGGGACATGTTCTCCATGCCGCCGGCGAGGACGGTCGTCGCTTCGTTGAGCTCGATCTGCTCGGCGGCGCTGACGATCGACTGGATGCCGGAGCCGCAGAGGCGGTTCACGGTCAGGGCCGGGACGTGATTCGGGACGCCGGCCTTGAGGCCGACGTGGCGCGCGCCGTAGATGGCGTCGCCGGAGGTCTGGAGGGCGTTGCCGACGATGACGTGGTCCATCTCGTCGGGAGTGAAGCCGCTGCGCTCGAGCGCGCCCTTCGCCGCGATGACGCCGAGGTCGATCGCGCTGACGTCGCTGAAGTGTCCGTTGTATTCCGCCATCGGCGTACGTGCGCCGTCGACGATCACGATGTCTTTCACGGTTTGAATGCTCCTTGTTTTACTGGTGGGGGACCGTTTTGCGGGGGGATCATATTCGGGGCGCGGCCGCGCTTGGGAGGAAAGAGAAAAGAGGAAGGAGGAAAGAGGAAAGAGGGGGGGACCGTGGTTCCGCGGCACGTCAGGGTGGCGGCCTCTTTTCTCCTTCCTCTTTCCTCTTTCCTCTGATCGCAAGAAAGGCGATGCCCGCGATCTCGACGGCCGTCATCCACACACTCCCCTCGATCCCGAAGTCCCCGCCGGTGAGCCACCAGGGGCCGCCGCCGCGTTCGACGAAGATGGTGGCCATGGAGTCGTAGCCGCTGACTTCGTGGCCGAGGATGGGGCCGGAGGTGAGGTTCCATGCGAGGTGGAGGCCGATGGGGAACCAGAGGCGGCCGTAGCGCTCGTAGGCGAGGCCGAGCAGGAGACCGCCGAGGAAGATGTTGGTCAGGCCGAGCCAGGAAACGGCCATGTTGCTCATGTGCAGCGCGGCGAACAGGATCGCGATGGCGAGGAGCGCGACCAGGCGGTTCCAGGCGTGCAGTTTCTGGAACGCGTAGCCGCGGAACAGCAGCTCCTCGTGCACGACGGCGGGGAGATAGAGGACCGCGACCTCGAGCCACGGAAATCCGGTGCCGCGCTCGTGGCGTACGTCTGTGGTGAGGACGACCAGCAGCGCGCACGAGGCGATCAGCACGGCGCCGAAGACGCTGCCGAAGAAGAACTCCGGCACCGCCAGCCGCGGGGAGACGAAAAGGCCGAGCGGCCAGCGGCCGCGATCCCACATCAGCACGGCGGCGGTCGTGGCCACGCTCACCGCGATCAGCCCCCCGTGCGTGAACGGAAGTCCGAGCCACGTCAAAAGGATCAGTGTGGCAACATAGAAGGATACGAACGAGAGAACGGGCGCGATGATGCGGTCGAAGGTGACCGCGCGTTGCGCGAAGGAGGCCGGATGCCGAGGGATGCCGCCGCGCTGCTGTTGCGCCTCGTGGCCGGGTTGATCTTCCTCCCCCACGGCTGGTCGAAGGTCGCCGGCGACGGCGGGGCTGCCGCTTTCGCCGACAGCATGGCGGCCGGGTACGGGATCCCGCTGCTCCTCGGACATCTCGCCGCGTGGGCGGAGGTCGTCGGCGCCGCGCTCCTCATCGCCGGACTGTTCACCCGTCTCGATGCGCTCCTCCTGGCCGGGACGATGTTCGTGGCCGCGTTCGTGGTCTCGCTGCCGGACGCGATGTTCGAGATTGCGCCGGGCTCGATCAAGCTTTTCGTGGCGTTGCGCGGGATCGAGCTGCCGCTGGCGATGCTGGCGATCTGCGTCGCGCTGGTGCTGCTGGGGGGCGGACGCTTCTCGCTCGACTACGCGCTGCGCGGATTGCTGCCCAAAAAGAAAGCGGCGGCCGAAGCCGCCGCCTTCACGTAATCGAATTCGTGTGAGCTACTGTCCGATCGCCGCAGCCGCGCCGCTGGCCGTCGGATCCTCGACGATGATGCCGATGTTCTTCGCGCCGCTGGCTCGGGCCGTGTCGAGGAACTTCATCGTGGTCTCGTAGTCGACGTCGCGGCCGCCGGAGAAGAAGACCATTTTGGACGTGTTCCCCCGCAGGACGTCGCGGATCCGGTTGGGGAACTGCTCCATGGTCATCTCTTCCTTGTTGATCAGGACGCGGGGTCCGGCCATGAGACGGAGAACGATCTGGTCCTGCACCGCGGACGGAGGAAGGTTCGCGGGTGCTTTGGGCGGAACCTTGACCAGATAACCCATCTGCACGACGGGCGTGATGACCATGAAGATGATCAGGAGCACCAGAACAACGTCCACCAGCGGTGTGACGTTGATGTCCGACCGCATCGAACCACTGCCACCTACTTGCATGTGACTATGCCTCTCCTGGACGCTTTCTGGGTTGCGAGACGAGGCCGACGTCGTTGAAGCCCACTTCGCGGCAGGCCTTCAGGATGTCGAGCACCTCGCCGTACTTGACGAGACGGTCACCCTTGACCGCGACCTCACGGTCCGGGGTGCGCTCCTGGATCTCTTTGAGTGCCGCCTCGACCTGGTCCTTGCGGACCACGTTCGGGCCGAGGTAGACGGAGCCGTCCGACTTCACCGAGATCAGGAGCTGCTTCTCGGTGTCGGGCGTTTTCTCCGGATCCTCGGTGACCGGCAGGTTCACCGGCACACCCTTCTGCAGCATGGGCGTAACGACCATGAAGATGATCAGGAGCACGAGGCACACGTCGACCAGCGGCGTGACGTTGATGTCGGAGTTCAACGCCGCTGTGCTGACTTTGCCGAGCGAGCTACCCGACAGTCTTTTCATTGACTCCCACTTCCTTCATGAAGTACATGGCCATTTCCGAGCCGGAGTTGGACATCTCGACGGTGAAGCGGTCGACGCGGTTCTGGAAGTAGTTGTAGGCCCAGACCGCGGGGATGGCCACGAGAAGACCGCCGGCGGTGGTGAACAGCGCCTCTGCGATACCGGCCGAAACCGAGGCGATACCGCCGCCGCCCTTGGCCATGCCGGTGAAGGCGTTGATGATGCCGACGACCGTGCCGAACAGACCGACGAACGGCGCCGTTGCACCGATCGTGGCCAGAACGCCGAGGTTCTCCTTGAGCTCAGCGACGGTGATCATGGCCGTACGGTCCATGCCCTGGCGCGCGGCCTCGACGGCCAGCTCCGGATCGGCGATGCGCTTGTCTCGGCGCGAGGCTTCGAACTCGAGCAGACCAGCGGCGATGACTTTCGCCAGGTGGCTCTCTTTGTACTTCTTCGTGACCTCGATGGCCTGAGCGTAGTCGCCCTTGGTGAGCAGGTTCGAGAGCGCGCCGAGCAGCTTCAGCGACTGGTTCTTCGCCTTCGAGAAAACGATGTAACGCTCGACCATGACCCAAAGCGAATAGATCGACATCAGACCCATGAGGATGATCACGATCCAGCCGGCCAAAGTCATTTCCTTAAACATGTGTGCCAAATCCATGACTAATTCCTCCTCGTGCGGAGCCGGGTGGACCGGCGCCGCATATCCATTTAATTGAGCTTGAAGTTGACGGTGAGGTTGAAGATGACGTCGACCGGCTGGCCGTTGAGCGTACCGGGGCGGAACTTCCACTTCTGGACGGCGTCCGAGGCGGCCTTGTCGAGACCGAACGGAAGCGGCTTGAGAACTTTGACGTCCCGGACGTTGCCGTTCTTGTCGATGATGCATTCGACGATGACGATGCCGGCCACGCGGGCCTTACGCGCCACCTCGGGATAGTTCGGCTCGACGCGGCTGATGACGGTCGGCGCCTTGACGTCGCCGCCGACCCGCAGCGGGGCCGTCTCTTTCGGGGGAGGCGGCATCGTATCGGTCACGACGCCTCCCATCACGCCGCCGACCACACCGCCGACGACACCACCGGCGACACCCCCCTCGACGCCACCTTCGACGCCCTCATCGGCCGAGTCACCGGGACCCTGGGCCGCCGCTTCGACCGGCTTGACCTCGTCCGGGACGACGGTGGGCGCGAGATTCTGAACGTCTCGCGGCACTTCCACCGGCCGCACTTCGACCGGCTTGGGCGAGCCGCCCTTGGGCGGAGGAGGAGGAGGAGGCGGCGGGGGCGGGGGCGCCGCGGCAACCGAGTACTGCGCCACCTGCGGAGGGGAGTTCTGGGGGAACTCCACGTTCCAAATGGCGCCGAAGAGCAACCCCGCCAGCACCACGACGTGCAAGCCGACGGAGACCGGAAGGGTCATGTACTTCTGGATCCCGGCCTTCTGCTTTCTGGATTCTACGACTGTGGTTTCAAACATTGTCCTGGCGTCCGTGTTAGCTCTTGGTGCCTGCGGCGGCCGCTGCAGCTTCCGCCTTCTTCTTCTTCACGATGGCCACGGCCTCGTTGCGGATGCGGTCGGCCTCGGCGACGAGCTGCTGCTGCTTGACGGGATCGGTCTCGAGCGGCGCCTGCTGGCGATAGAGGAGACTGAGGTAAACCTTGGCCTCGAAGTACTCGGGGCGCATGTCGGTGGCGCGCTGGAGCGCGGTCTTCCCGCGCTCGATGATCTGCATCCGCTCGGCCAGATCCTGCGGCGGGTTCTTGGCGATCTTTTCGTAGCAGACCACGCCGTAGGTGTAGAAGGACTCGGGATTCTTCGAGTCGAGAAGCGTGATCTTCTCGTACCAGTTCAGCGCCTCCGCGAAGTTGCCCTGCTTCGCGTAGAGCGTGGCGATGGAGCGCACGGCGTCGACGTCCGTCGGGTGTTCCTTCAGCCAGTCGCGGAAGTAGTTGATGGCCTCGGTGATGCGCTCGGCGTTGAGGTAGAGATTGATGAGCGCTTCGCGGGCGATGGTGTCGTCGGGGCGCTTCTTGAGGTACTTGCGCATTTCGACGATGGCAGCATCCGCGTTTTTGACGTTGGCCACCGACTTGTCCTCGGGGACATAGAGGCCAATCAGCGAGTACCCGATCATCCGGTCGAGGTCTTCGAAGGTGGCGTCGATGTTCCGCGCCCTCTGATAGTGCTTGAGCGCGGTGGCGTAATCCTCTTT
>DASVSV010000088.1:0-9356 GCA_036387915.1 Thermoanaerobaculia bacterium | reverse complement strand
GCCGTCGCGCATCGGGACGACGACGGGCGTGACGGTCGGGTCGCGATGGAACGCGGGTGCCGCCGCGCCGCCGAAGCGATGCGCGAGCGCCGCGCTGAGCGCGTCACTCGCGCCGAGCGACGTCTTCGCCACCGGGCCGTTGGCGACCGAATGGTCGATGATGCTGGTCAGGCGGCCCTGCGCGTCGACGGACGCTTTGACGTACGCGCCATAGACCGTGCGGCCGTTCAGCGTCTGCTCCATGAGCAGATGCTTCGCGCCGTTGCCGCCGGCGTTCTGCCGCGAGACGGCCAGGGCGCGGTCAGGGCGGTTGAGGAATCCGCGGACGATGGCCTCCGCGGGAGCGTTGCTGGGCGCGGTCAGACCGGAGTCGGAGCGCGAGACCTGAGGCGCATGCCCGCGGAACTGGGCCGATGCGGTGACGGTAAAGAGGAGCAACCCGAGGACGGAGGCGAGCTTGCGCATGCAGTAGTTCTCCTTTAGATGCGCCTCGCTGCTAGAGCAACGGGACGGCCATATGCCCGCTTCGTTTGTTTTCAACGACTTCGCTCCGGCGCTGGATCACCCGCGGACCCTTTGCCGTCATTCATGCGGGTCAGCGTTACGTCCATCCACCAGAAATTGACCCGCGGGAATGAGGTCGCGGCCTCACCAGTTAGATCGCCTTGACACGCGGTGAGCCGCTTCGCTACTCTCCGCGTCCCCTCATCCGGCGCATTCGTCTAGGGGTCCAGGACGCCGCCCTCTCACGGCGGTAACACGGGTTCGAATCCCGTATGCGCTACCAACCTTCCCCCCTCAGACTCAGCGAGCTGCTGTCAGTCGCCAACGAGAACAGCCGACCGGGAGGCCTCCGGCGTCGTCTTTCTCGGGGACGCGTTGTGACCGGTCGTTTTGGACCAGAACAGCGGACCCTCGGATACGATGACTGAATGCCCATCCAGCCATCGAGAGTCGTGATCGCATGCACGTTTGCAGTGGCGATCGGATGCACGTTTGCAGTCGCGCTCCTGCTCTGCACCACGACCGCGACCGCACAGACGAGCAACTGCACCGCCGGCAGCGGTGCTTCCGCCAAAGCGGTCTGCAGCGCTGCGGAGAGTTTCCTCACGACACTCTCCCCGACGCAGAGGAACGGCGTTCAATACGCCTTCAACCGCACCACGGCCTCGACCAAATGGTCGAACCTTCCGTGCGGTGCTGCCTGCAACAACGGTTTGCAGTTCAGCACCTTGTCGGCGACGCAGCTCGAAGCCGCGCTGGCCGTGGCGCAGGCGGCGCTCTCGAGCGCGGGCTACGGCACCTTCGACGGCATCCGTAAGGCAGATGACGTTCTCGCCGGCCTGGGCGCGCCCAACGTGTACAACAGCGGCATCTACTTCATCGCGTTCATCGGCACGCCGTCGTCGACCGGGGAGTGGATCCTCCAGCTCGGCGGACACCACTACGCGCTCAACTTCTACTATCACGGCTCCGTCGAGAGTCCGACGCCGTACTTCACGGGGATCAACCCGGACGCGTTCACGCTCAACGGCCAGAGCTACGCGCCGCTCAAACCGAAGATCGACGCGATGAAGGCGATGATGGCCGGCCTCGATGCCACGCAGCGCGCCGCGGCGAAACTCAGTGGAACGTTCGGCGACGTTCTGCTCGGTCCCGGCGACGACAACCTTTTTCCGGCGCCATCCGGACTGAAGGTCTCCACGCTTTCGGCGACGCAACAGGCACTCGTCGTCGACGCGATGGAAGCGTGGGTGAATGACACGCCGAGCGGCGTCGCTTCGGATTTTCTCGCCGCTTACACGAGCAGCAGCGCGCTCGAGAACACCTATGTCGGCTGGGCCGGCACCAACGCCAACCTCGCCACGCAAGGGTCGTACATCCGCATCGACGGCCCCCGTGCGTGGATGGAAATCGTCGTGCAGGGTCCGGCCTCGGTGCCCGGCCAGGTTCACTATCACGCGATCTGGCGCGATGAGACGCTCGACTACGGAGGTGACGGCACGCTCGTGCTCGAGCCCGGAACGATCACGTTCGCGGAGACGAGCTACGAGGTCACCGAGAGCGCGGGCGCCGCGACGATTCAGATTCAGCGCGGCGGCGGCACGACTGGAGCGGTGAGCGTCGCATACTCGGTAGCCGGAGGGTCGGCAACCGCGGGGAGTGATCTCGAATCGGTGAGCGGCGTGCTGACCTGGACCGATGGCGAGAGCGGCAGCAAGAGCTTTCAGATTCCGATCCTCGACGACCAGCTGGCCGAGAGCGACGAGACCGTCGTCTTCACGCTGAGCAGTGCTGCCGGTGGCGCAGCGCTCGGTAATCCGGCTTCGACCATGCTGACCATCCGCGACGACGATTCCCCGGGGAGCTCGCCTCGACGCCGCGCGGTCCGGCACTGAGGGTGAGGCCGATGCGGCTCCGATCCGCCATGCTGCTGATTGCATCGGTGCTGTTCGCAGCGATGCTGTTTGTAGCACCGGAGGCCTTCACCCATCCACTCCCCGACAGCACGATCTTTCTCGACGTCGGCCGCGAGCAGGTCGAGGCGGAGCTGCGTCTTCCTGCCGCGCAGTTCGAGATCGGCTTCGGCAAGCCGGTGCCTCGCACCACCGAAGCGCTCTCCGCCAGACTGCGGCGCGACATCGCCCGCTACGTCACCGATCATCTGACCGCTTCCCATCGCGACGGCACGTCGTGGTGCACCGAAGTGCGCGACGTCAGGATGGTGATCGAGCGAGGTGCCGGGCATTCGGACGCAGGCGTCCCACACCTCTACGTCACGGCCTCGCTCATTCCACCGTCACGAACCACTCCGCGCAACTTCGTGCTGCGAACGGACCTCATCGTGCACGAGCTACTCACGCACAAACTCTTCGTCTACCTCCGCCGCGACTGGAAACTCCGCGCGGCGACCGTCGAGCCATTCGTCCTCGGCCGTATCACATACCGAACGCGCAATCTCGCAGTCGACCTCTTCGAAGGCAGCGAGTAAAGCCGTCGGGCAGTTCCCGTCCGGTGGCCGGGGCGCGAGCCCGCTCGCCGCGGCGATGCACGCTGCACGGTGCAATCCCGCCTCGAACGCCTCATCCAGCGCATTCGTCCAGGACGCCAGGACGCCGCCCTCTCACAACGGTAACTCGGGTACGAATCCCGTATGCGCTACCAACCCGATACTCCTTTGGGCCGGCTGAAAAGCCGGCCGTTTTTTCGTTGCGCGCGAGCTCTCTGGGCGCACTCTCGTACGCATTGGCGTTCTGCTGTCGACAGCGGGCCGCCTCTGCACCATGATGCGCGAGCGCTCGGCGATGACCGGGCACTCGTACATTCGGAGGAGATGAATGGCTGCAATGCTCGCGCGACGTGCAGAGGTAACGGTCGGCGGAAACCGGACCATGCTTCACGTGGATCAGACCGTGAGACGCGGCCGTCGCGGTGACACGGTCCGGCTGATCCAGGAATGGCTCTGCCTCAACGACTGTGACGTGATGATCGACGGCAAGTACGGGAGCGCGACGGAGCAGGCAGTGCGCGATTTCCAGGGCGCGACCGGCGTCCTGCCGACGACGGGCGAAGCGGATGCCCAGACTTTTGCGATGCTGATCCGTCCGATGGCGGAGGCGCTGCGCGCCATCGAGCCTCCGGAAGGAGCGACCCTCGGCCAGATGATCGCGGCCTACGCGCTCCAGCACCTGCGGAACCGTGCGCGGGAGATCGGCGGCAGGAATCGCGGACCGTGGGTCCGCCTCTATCTCCACGGCGACCAGCGCCCGCGCGATCCGCAGGCCGGCCAGGGCGCGGAATCGTGGTCCGCGAACTTCGTCAGTACGGTGCTCGCGCAGGCGGCCGACGCGATGGGCGTCGCACCGCCGCTCGAGTATCACTCGAACGCCACGCGCATGGCTGAGGAAGCACGGCGCCGGCAGCGGTTCGTCAGTGGCGAGCAGGCTCGGCGCAATCCGCGGTCCGTGCCCACGGGCAGCATTCTGCTTCTCCGCCATGACGGGCATCGCGATGCGTGGCACCACGCCGGCATCGTGACCCAGGCGCTCGACCGTTTCGTCCGGACGATTGAAGGCAACACCGCGTACAACACCACCGAACTGCCGTCCGGGCACGAGGTCACGCGGCAGATGCGCTCGTACGGAAGCCTCGACTTCATCGTGCTGGACGGGAGCCCCTCGCGCTGAGGGGTCGCGGTGTGGCGGGGCCGACGGGACTTGGTGCCGTCGCTAGCGTCGGCGCTTCTCGACGCGCGGCATCGGATTCGAGGACGCCGCCCTGTCACGGCGGGAACACGGGTTCGAATCGCGTATGCGCTACAACCTTCCGCAAGTGATTCACCGGTAACGCCTCTCGTGGGCGGCTCTGCCCGGTGACGATATGAGCGCGATTCGGACGCGTCCGGGCAAGGGTCGCGGCCGCGTTCAGCGGCCCTTGCCCACCACCTGCTGAATGAAGTCCTTCCTCCGGCTGTCGGCGGATCCGATCGTTAAAGCTGCGCCTCCTGGAGAACGTCTTCCAGTGAGCGCGGTGCACGGCCGGAAAGGCGCTCGACATCCCCTGTCGTGACGTCGAAGCCGCCGACGGACCACATTTGCTGAATGCTGAGCACCGCGTCGACGACGAATGGAGGCAAGCCTGCCGCGGTGAGAGCCTGGCCATACTGTTCGGCGGGTACGGCGGCGAACGCGAAGTTCTTTCCCGTCG
The DNA here is from genome assembly GCA_036387915.1 of Thermoanaerobaculia bacterium. GTDB lineage: Bacteria > Acidobacteriota > Thermoanaerobaculia > Gp7-AA8 > Gp7-AA8 > QHVT01. Next base: position 4,649 of record DASVSV010000088.1, on the reverse strand, counting down.
CTTTTGCAACGAGCGCAGCACGAGCTTCGCCGTCCAGCGCGGCGGGACCAGTGGCCTGATAGATCGCACCGTGATGCCCTTCCGTCGCGAGAATGCCCGCGGCGGCAGCGGCGACGTCGTTCCGCGATACGAAGTTGACGCGGGCGTTCGAAGTCGACGCGTGCGTGCCTTGCGGCAGCGACATGCGCACCTCGTCCATGAAGGATTCCGCGTAATAGGCCATGCGGAGGATGGTCCACTGCTTCGCGCTCCGCATCAGCGCCTGCTCGGGGCCGAAGTAGCTCTCCCATAGGTGCGGCACGTCCGCGTGCCGCGTACCGAGGGAAGACATGAGCACGATGTGCTCGACACCTGCCTCGACCGCTCGCTCGATCGCGGTGATGCCCTGAGTGGCGCGAACGCCGGGCCGCATGTCGCTGGACGGAATGATGAGCAGCCGGTCCAGACCGCTGAATGCTTTCGTCAACGACTCAGGGGCATCGAAATCACCGAAGCGACCTTCGATCCCGAGCGCGGTGGCCTTCTCGGGTGAACGTGAGACGCCAATGACCTGTGCATCCGCTGAACGGGACTTCAGCGCTGCGATGGTCGCACTTCCGAGCTGTCCGCTGGCTCCACTGATTCCGATTCTCATCTTTGATTTCCTTTCGGTATTCAACTCGTCTGCAGTTTGTTGAGGTACTTTCCGATCTGCGTCATGCTAAACTTTTCATCGTTACGAACAAATTGTTCGTTACATTGCCCGCGTTGGCCGCCCAGCGCAAGAGTGCACACCAGAGGTCGCAACGCACATCCGTGTTCCTGCCGAGGAGGTTGTGAGATGCCCAGGCCGAAGAAGAAGCTGCCGCCCCCGCTGGACGAGGTTGCGGCACCGGACGATCACGCGAACTGCAAGGCGCTCGGGCAGCTACTGGATCGGATCGGCGACAAGTGGACAGTCATGGTCGTTGGAGCGCTGTCGCGCGGGCCAATGCGTTTCAACGCCCTGCAGCGGCTGATCGGCGGCGTCTCCCATCGAATGCTGACGTTGACACTGCGCGGGTTGGAAAGCGACGGCCTCGTCAAGCGAACGGTCTACCCGACGGTTCCACCGAAGGTCGAGTACGAGCTGACGGCAGTCGGTTCCTCGCTCATCGAGCCGCTCAGCGCACTCTCGTCGTGGGCTCAAAAGAACCGCCCGGCCGTCGAAGCCGCGCGAGCAGGAAGTGTGGTCGAGAAACCAGGACCCGGTTCCCGGACATAGCGCGCTCGCGATGCGCCCCAATGCGGCACGAAGCGGCTCGAAGATTCCCGCCGTCTTGATGACGGACCGTGAAGGTCAGGAAAGACCGGAGCGTCCTTTCGCTCTATGTAGTATTTCTGATTCCCTCGCGCGAGACGGTGACGCGGAGGCGACCGCGCTCTCCGTCCTGCTCACCGGTCGCGTTCCCATTCGGGAATGATCGTACCGACTTGGGAACGGATCGCACTCCATGCCGTGGCCCACGTTTGGAACTAGCATCTCCCCGATGCGCATCGAAGTCTCCGTCGTTCCCGTGCGTGCTTCCCCCGCGGACATGCTGTGGGACGTGTTGTCCGATGAGGAGCGGCGGCGGGCGGAGCGGTATCGGTTTGAGGAGGATCGGCGGCGGTCGGTGGTGGCGCGGGGGATGTTGCGGGTGCTGCTGGGGGGGCGGCTGGGGCGGGATCCGCGGCGGCTGGAGTTTGTGGAGGGGGCGCAGGGGAAGCCGGCGTTGCGTGGGAGGGAGTTGGAGTTCAACGTGAGCCACTCGGGGGATCGGGTGGCGATTGCGATCGCGGCCGGGGGAAGCCCGGTGGGGATCGACATCGAGGTGGAGCAGCCGCGGATGACGGACCTGGTGGTGCTGGCTCGGCGGTATTTTTCGCCGGGCGAGGCGCGGGAGGTGGAGCGGGCGGCGGAGGTCGACGCGGATGCGGCGATGCGGCTTTTCTTCACCATCTGGACAGCGAAGGAGGCCGTGATCAAGGCGGTGGGCGGCGGGTTGTCGATCGAGCTGGCGTCGTTCTCGGTGCTGCCGGTGCAGACGCGGTTGGGTGCGGTCGAGAATCTCGGCGGGGATCCGAAGCTCGATGGCTGGCACGTCGCGGCGTTGCCCTCGGAGGAGGGGTATCGGACGGCGGTCTGTGCACTCGGGGCGGAGTGGGAGATTGTGCGGGTTTGAGCGGTTTATCCCGCGCCGGAGCTAAGTGGGGCGAGCGAGAGTTAGATAACGGGAATAGCTGTGTCGACCTGGCTCTATGAATGCGACTTTATCTTGGGAACGTCATAGAAATATCGCTCCGGCGTGTAATGAATATCTGCGCCGGGCCACACTTCGAGCGGAACCGATAGTTTACTCTCGATATGGCTTCAACCTTAAATGATCGCCATTGAGGCTGAAGCCACGGCCCTACGTTTTTACATGTTCGTTGTTATCTTCAGTGCACGTGCGTTCTGTAATGACAGGGGCGTGGACTTCTACTTCATTACTACGCGGATAACCAGCAGCAATACCGACAGCGCTCCGGCAATGTTCCAGCGGAGCATGCTTTTCTTCAACTCTTCGGGGATGCCGCTTCTGCGCAGTGGCTGGGACATGTGAGGGCTATTGTGCACCCGTGGCGGCCGCCGCGGCTTCTTATGGAGTGCGGCGGCCTGAGCCGCCGCTTTGATATTCCGGAGCGACCTGCCATTTGGGTGCGTCTCGGCAGTGCGGTCGCGAATATGAAAGCGGCGGCGAAAGGCCGCCGCACTCCATAGGAACTACGCGTGGAGGTCGGTGCGGAGAAGTTGCTCGAGGTCGACTTCTTCGACGTCGAGCTCCTGCTCGACGCGCTGGAAGGCGGCGTCGCCGATGGTGCCGTCGGCGCGGAGGGCGGTGAGGCGCTGGCGTTGGGCGATGTTGGCGGCGCGGACGAGGTCTGCGTCGTCGTGGGCGCCGCCTGCGTCGCCACTGGCGAGCTCCGTTTCGGCGCGGCGCAGGAGGAGCTCGTAGCGGCGGCGGACCAGGGCGGCGGCTTCGCCGCCCGCACCTTCGGCGATGGCAGAGAGCGCGGCGCGGCGTGTTTCGACGCGCGCCAGCAGCACCTCGCGCTCGACGGAGCCGTCGTCGTCGAGCTGGAGCCAGGACAGCAGCGGCCGCAGGGTGACGCCCTGCATCACGAGGGTGCCGAGGACGACGGCGAAGGCGACGAAGAGGATCAGGTCGCGGTGCGGGAAGGCGGTCGGCAGCGCGAGCGCGGCGGCCAGGGTCACTGTGCCGCGCATCCCGCACCAGCCCACCACCATCGCCGCGGGCGCCGACAGCGCGACGGCGTCGGTGGGGCCGGGCGTGCCGTCGCTGCGCGGACGGCAGCGCCAGCGGCTGAACTTCGCCGCGCCGGTGACCCAGACGATTCTGGCGAGGATCGTGGCCAGACAGATCGCCGCGGCAATCCAGCCGTACGAGATCAGAGTCTCGCGATCGAGACGTCCGACGATCAACTTGAGCTGGAAGCCGACCAGGATGAACGCGAGCACGTTCAGCACGAACACGGCCACTTCCCACACCGCGTACGACGGGATGCGCATGCGCGCCGGGATGACGCCGGCGACGCGGCGCGCGGTGACCATGGCGAAGACGACCATGGTCAGGATGCCGGAGAGATGCAGCCGCTCGGCGAGCAGCCAGACGCCGAAGCCGCCGCAGAACTGCATCACCACGGCCGTGGAGATGTCCTGCACCCGCGCGGTGGCGAAGAGCATGATCCGCGAGAGCACGAGGCCGAGGACGACGCTGCCGATGGTGGCGTAGAGCAGCGTCGGCAGGATGCTCCAGCCGGAGAGAAAACCGGCCACGGTGGCGGCGACGGCGAGGCGGTAAACGAGCAGCGCGCTGGCGTCGTTGAAGAGGCTCTCCCCTTCCAGGATGACCAGCAGGCGATGCGGCGGGCGGAGTTGCCTGAGCACGGCCGTCGCGGCGGCGGCGTCGGGCGGCGCGACGATGGCGCCGAGCGCGATGGCGGCGGCCCACGGCAGCTCGGGCACGAGTGCGCGCGCGACCAGCGCGACGACGGCGATCGTCAGAGCGACGGCGCCGAGGGCGAGACTGGTGACGGTGCGCCAGTTGGCGCGGAGGTCGCGCGGCGAGGCGTCGAACGCGGCGTCGAGCAGCACCGGCGCGACGAAGAGTGCCAGCGCCAGCTCGGGATCGAGGACGAGCGTCGGCGCGCCCGGCACGAGCGCGAGCCCGGCGCCGGCCAGCGAGACCAGCGCGGGATACGGCGTCGAGATGCGTCGCGCCAGCGCGGCGAGAGCGGCGCCGCCGAGGAGGAGGGCGATGACGATTTCGAAGACGTGCATGTCGCGCTACTTATCGCGCTGCGCCAGCGACTTGACGGTCCGCGCGAATTGCCGCATCTCGGAGAGAAACGCATCCAGCTTGTCCTGACCGTACTCGTCGGCGATGGCGGCATGCGCCCGCTGCCACGCGTCGAACGCGGCGGAGAGGGTCTTGTGACCGCGCGGCGTGAGCGCGAGGATCGTGGCGCGCTTGTCGGTGCCGGAGCTGGTGGTGATGAGGCCGAGGCGCTTCAGGCCGGCCAGCTCGCGGGAGACGGTGGAGCGCTCCAGATCGAGGTCGTCGGCCAGCGAGCGGATGGAGGCGGTG
>DASVSV010000087.1:0-31612 GCA_036387915.1 Thermoanaerobaculia bacterium | reverse complement strand
GAGCAGCAGCGCGGCGATGAGGGTTCGGATCATTGGAAGTAACCCGTCACGTCGATGATGAAGTCGGTCGTCGCGCCGACGTTACGCAGGTTGATGGTGCCGTCGGGTGCGACGGCCACGATGGCGTTGTTCGCGCGCGTTCGCGCCGCGCGGTAGTTGATCGTGCTGCTGCCCGGCCAGGCGACGTTGGACGGATAGAGTGCGGCGTAGCCCGTCGCGGCCGGCGCGACGGCGGTGACGTTCAGCGCGATCGCGGTGGCGCCGACCGGGACGTTGCACAGGCCGCCGATGGTCAGCGTGCGCGTCGCGCCGTCGGCCACGGGGTTGCCGCGCGTGTCGATCACGCGGCACGGCGTGACGAGGTAGAGCAGCGACGCACCGGCCGGACGGGCGATGACCGGAACGTAGACCTGTCCGTTCACCTCGCAGCCGTTGTTGACGGTGATGCCGAGGGTCACTTCGCCGAAGGCGCCGGCGGTGTAGCGGATGCTGCGCGTGCCCTGGCCGGAAGTGATGGTGCCGTTGGTGATGCTCCACGCGTAGGTCGTACCGGCACCCGCGTCGAGCACGGAGGCAAAGTTGTTCGTGCTGTTCGCGTAGACGCCGCTGCTGGCGGAGATGGCCGGAGTGGGCGGGACCGTCACCTGCACGGGATTGGACGCCACCGGGACGCCGCATGACGACGTGACGGTGGCCACGAGGTACTTCGGACCGGGATCGCCAAGGTCCGCTGCCGTGGGGGCGTATGTCGCCGAGGTCGCACCCGAGATCGCGTGCGTAGCGCCGGCGGGTGTGGCACGCCAGCCCCACTGGATGGACGCGACGCCGCCGACGGCGTGGACGACCGCCTGCGGCGGATTGGATGAACAGATCTCTTCCTCATCGATGGACGCGGTCACGGATTTGAGTGGCTCACAGTCCTCCGAGGGCACGATGTCGACGGTGGAGTAACGGATGCCCGCCGGGCCTTCCGCCCGCACCTGGATGGTGAAGAGGTCGGCGACGTCGGGCGTAAAGGTGACGGCGTTCGCGGTCGTCGAAGAGAGTTGCGCGGAGGAACCGGGCGGACGGCGGACGATGCTCCAGGTCCACTGCTGCGCGACGTCGTCCGTCATCCCCAGAGTAACAGCGGTGTGGATCGCGGGATTGAGGCTCGACGCCATCGCGGCGTCGTCGATTCCCGGCGGACGCGCACGAACGATCGTCGCGGCGGACTGGGACGCAAGGAAGAGATTGCCTTCGGCGTCCGTCCCCATGCCGCTGACGTCGTAGAAGCGCACGAGCGGACCGGTCCCCTCGACGTTGGCTCGCGACGTTTGGCTTCCGGCGGCAGTCGAGACATCGGCTGAAGTAGTGATCCTGCGCAACGCGTTGCGGTCGTAAACCCAGATCGTGTCGTTTGCGTCGACTTCGAGACTCCAAGGCAACGAAAATCGTGCCGAGCTGCCGTTCCCGTCGATGGTCGCGCCCTGGCCAGGAGCGCCGGCGAACGTGGTGACGACGTGCTCCGTTGTGATCTTACGGATCGTGCGATTGAACATGTCGGCCACGTAGAGATTGCCGGACGAGTCGAGGCCGATGCCGGCCGGATGGTCGAACCGTGCCGACGCGCCGGTACCGTTGCTCGTCCCCGCCGCTCCGGCCAGGCCGGCGATGGTCGTCACCATCCCGGCAGGCGTGATCTTCCGGATCACGTTGGAGCCGTAATCGGTCACGTAGAGGTTTCCGGACGGATCGAGCGTCAGGTCCATCGGCTCGAAGAATCGCGCGCCGGTACCCTGGCCATCCTGTGTGCCGGCTTCGTCGGGAAATCCGGCGTAGGTCGTCACGAGGCCGGACGGCGTGATCTTCCGGATCGTATGCGCATAGTGGTCGGTCGCATACACGTTGCCGGCACTGTCGACGGCGAGGCCGGCGACGTAGTGCCGGAATCTCGCCGCGGAGCCGAGGCCATCGGCCGTCCCGGGATTGTGCGCGCTGCCGGCCAGCGTCGTGACCTGGCCGTCCGGCGTGATCTTACGGATCGAAGCGCCGTCGGCAACGTATCGGTTCCCCAGGCTATCGGCAGCCACGTCGGTCGGCTGAGCAAACGTCGCGGTGTCGAGATCTCCCTCGGTGCTGGAGGCCGGCCGCACGTGGGGTGTGCCTGCGATCGTCGACACGACTCCGGACGGCGCGATCCTGCGAATCACCGCGGTCACGAGGTCGCATACGAAGACGTCGCCGGCAGCGTTGACCGCCAGTCCCATGGGACTGTCGAAGCTCGCCGCCGCGGCATCGCCATCAACGCTGCCGCCGAAGCCGCCTCCGGCGAGGTTCGTCACCGTGCCGGTTTCTGTGACTTTCACGATCCGCCTGTCGCCGACCAGAGCAACGATGAAATTGCCCGATCCGTCGATCGCCAGTCCACGCGGAAAGCCTCCGATCTCTGCAACGGTCGTGACGGCGCCCGCCGGCGTCACCTTGCGAAGGAAGTGGCCATCGGTGAAAAAGATCTCCCCCGCCGCGCCGATGGTCATGAACCCGCTGGGAAAGGTGAAGCTCGACCCGGGCACGACCAACGATGAGCTTCCACCGGATGGCGTGAACTTGTGGATGCCCCGCACGTCCATGACGAACACGTTGCCGAGACCGTCAACAGCCACACCGTATGGCGAAGACGCGAAGGGGAACGTGGCGAACGTGGAGACAACGCCTTCGGCGGAGATCCTGCGGACCGCGTCGTTCTGCGCATCGGGAACGTAAACGTTGCCCTGTGAATCTACGGCGATCGTGTGGGTCGAGCCAAATCGGGCCTCGCCGCCGCGGCCGTTGACGAACCCGGATTGCCCCGGTCTGCCCGCGACTGTAGTCACAACGCCGTCCGCACCGATCCTGCGGATCGTGTTGTTGCCTCGGTCAGCCACGTACAGGTGTCCGGCCGCGCCAACGGCGATCCCGACCGGCTCGTTGAATCGCGCGACGGAGCCGGTACCGTCCCTGTAGCCGGCACCAGTGTCCGCGGCTGCGCCGGCGAAACGGGTGACGGTGTAATCCTCAGCGGCAGCCGCGAAGGAGACGACTGTTACGATCAGAAGCGCAAGGGTTCTTGTCAATTGAAGTATCCGGTCACGTCGATGATGAAGTCCGTCGTCGCGCCGACGTTGCGCAGGTTGATGGTGCCGTCGGGTGCGACGGCGACGATGGCGTTGTTCGCGCGCGTTTTGCCGGCGCGGTAGTTGATCGTGCTGTTGCCCGGCCAGGCGACGTTCGACGGATAGAGCGAGGCAAAGCCGGCCGCGGCCGGCGCGACGGCGGTGACGTTCAGCGCGATCGCCGTAGCGCCGACAGGGACGTTGCACAGGCCGCCGATGGTCAGGGTGCGCGTCGCGCCGTCCGCGATGGGATTGCCGCGCGTGTCGATGACGCGGCACGGCGTGACGAGGTAGAGCAGCGACGCACCGGCCGGGCGGGTGATGATCGGAACGTAGACCTGCCCGTTCACCTCGCAACTGTTGTTGATCGTGACGCCGATGATCACTTCGCCGAAGGAGCCGGCGGAGTAGACGATGCTGCGCGTTCCCTGTCCCGAGGTGATGACGCCGTTCGTGATGCTCCACGCGTACGTGGTGCCGGGGCCGGCGTCGGGCACGGAAGCGAAGTTCATGTCGCTGCTGCCATAGACGCCGCTGCTCGCGGAGATCGTGTTGTCTGCTAACCCGACCACTTCGATGGCGAGCTCGTTGGAAACGAGCGTCCCGCCGCACTCCAGCGTGACGACCGCGACGAGGTACTTCGTCCCGGTGGTGCCGCCGAAGTCCTCCCCGCGGATCTGGTAGGACGACGCGTCCGCGACGCCGATGCTCGAGACCGACCCGCCCGGAGTGGCACGCCATCCCCACCGGAAAGACTCGTTGCCGCTGCCGCCGTCGACCGTCACGGTGGCGGTGGCGCCGGTGCCGGTCACGCAGACCCGCGCGGGCGAGCCGGTGATGGAGGCGACGACGGAGGTGACGGACCCGCACGCGTCGGTGGCGGTGAAGCTGATCGTCGAATACCGCACGCCATCCGGCCCCTCGGCGCGCAGAAGCATGACGTAGAGATCGGCCACGTCGGGCGTGAACGTCGGGTTCCTGGCGGACGGAGACGAGAGCTGCGCCGTCGACCCGGACGGCCGGCGCAGGACGCTCCACGTCCAGGACGTCGACGTTTCCGGGTAGGTGCTGAGCGTGACGACCGACCCCACCGGCGGGGTGACAGACGACAGCGAGGCGCCGTCCTCGAGGCCCGCCGGGCTGACGAAGCGGATGTTCTGCGAGTACGCGTCGAGGACGTAGAGATTCTCGCCGCCGTCGCTGCACATCCCGGCAGGAGTGAAGAAGCGGGCCAGCTCGCCGGTGCCGGAGACGTTCGACGAATGTTCGGTGAAGGCCTTGCCGGCCACCGTCGTGACGACGGCGCCGGGAGTGGTGATCTTGCGCAGCAGGAAGTTGTCGGCGACGAACAGGTTGTCGTTGCCGTCGACGCCGATCCGCGAGAGCTGGAGGAAAAAGGCCGCGGTGCCGGTGGCGTCAACGAGTCCGGACGTCCCGGAGGTGCCGGCGAACGTGGTCACGACCGCGCCCGGCACGGTGATCCTGCGGACCGCGTTGTTCGCGCTGACGTAGAGCGTGCCGTCGCTGGTGCGCGTGATGGACACCGGCGCGGTGAAGCCGGCCGCGGTGCCGGTGGCGTCGTGGTTGCCGGCGATGCCCATCGTCCCGGCGAAGGTCGTCACGTCACCGGACGGCGTGACTTTCCGGATGACCTGGTTGGCCGTGTCGGCGACGTAGACGTTGCCGTCCGTCCCCACGACGAGGCCGTTCGGATAGTAGAAGCGCGCGTTGGTGCCGTTCGCGTTGATCGCTCCGGACATCCCGCCCAGCCCGGCCAGCGTCGTGACGACGCCGCCCGGCGTGATCTTGCGGATCGTGTGCGCTTCCCAGTCGGCGACGTAGAGATTGTCGCTCGCGTCGATGGCGATCGAGTTCGGCGCAATGAACTTCGCCGCCGCGCCGGTCCCGTCGTCGTAACCGAAACCGTTGCCGCCGGCGAACGTCGTCACCACGCCGGCCGGCGTGATCTTGCGAATGGCGCGATTGTGGCTCTCGGCGACGAAGAGGTTGCCGGCGCTGTCGCGCACGATCCCCGTCGGCTGCCAGAAGCGCGCGGAGGCGAGCGGACCGTTGACCTGGCCCGACTGCGGCTGGCCGCCGCTGATCGTCGAGACGACGTTCGCAGGCGTGATCTTGCGCACGCGCGCCGAGAGCGCGGCCTCGGTCACGTAGATCGTGCCGCCAGACGTCACGGCGATGCCGCTGGTGAAGAGGAACGAGGCCTGTTGGCCCGCGCCGTCCGTGCCTCCCTGCTGGCCCGTACCGGCCAGCACGGTGCGCGTGCCGTTCACCGTCACTCGCTCGACTTTGTACCCGCCCGTCGTGACGAGCGTGCCCGCCGCTTCGACGGCAACGAAGTCGATGCCGCCGGTGGCGATCGTGGTCAGAGCGCCGGCGGGCGTGTAGCGATAGAGCGCGCCGCCGCGGGTGAAGAAGACGTCGCCCGTGGTCCGGTTGACCGCGACGTCGCGGATGTAATCGCCCGACGAAGTGCCGGGCAAGATGACCGACGTCCCGTTCGGCGCGACTTTGCGGATGCCGTAAAGGCCGCCGCCGGTGCTGCCGGCCGCGTAGATGTAGCCGTCATTGTCGACCGCGACGGCGTTCGAGGCGATGACCGCGACGGTCGTGACGACGCCCTGCGGCGAGATCCGGCGGATGCGGTTGTCGCCGACGATCAGGTTTCCGCTGACGTCGGTGGCGAGCCCGGTCGGATAGTAGAAACGCGCCGCACCGCCGCGGCCGTCGGCCGACCCGCTCGCGCCCGAGAGACCGGCGAAGGTCGTGACCTCACCGTCCGGCGCGATGCGGCGGATGGTGTGCGACTCGCGATCGGCAACGTAGACGTTGCCGCTCGCATCGACGGCGACCCCGGAAGGAGCCTGCAGCCGTGCGACGGCGGCGGAGCCGTCGGCGTATCCGGGGCCGAGGGTGCTGCCGGCGTAATGCTCGACAGTGTAGAGCTCGGCGAATGCCGGCAGAGCCGCGAGCAGCAGGGCCATCAAGTTTCTTTTCATTGAAAGTATCCCGTCACGTCGATGAGGAAATCGGTGGCCGCGCCGACCTTGCGCAGGTTGAGGGGTCCCGTCGGGCGCGACGGCGACGACGGCATTGTTCGCGCGCGTTCCGGCGGCGCGGTAGTCGATCGTGCTGCTGCCCGGCCATGCGACGTTGGACGACCGTACGCACACACCTCCGGCCTGGCCCGGAAGTGTGTGCGGCACATCACTTCAGCGAAGCGAAGGGACTACTGGAAGTAGCCGGTGACGTCGACGATGACGTGGACGGAGCCGAAGTTGTTGTAGACCGCGAGATCCTGCGTCGCGGTCGACAGGCCGACGATGATGCCGTTGGCGAGGGCCGGGTCCGAGGCCTCGAAGTTGATCATCGAGACGCCGGGACGGGCGGTGCCGGACGGCCAGACGGCCAGCCAGCTCGGCTGCGTCGCGCCCGTCACGGTGACGTTCAGCGAGACTGCCTTCGCGGTGGTCGGCACGCCGCAGAAGCCGCGCACCTGGAAGTTGCGCGTCATGTCGGACGTGAACACCGGACCGGAGTTCGTGCCGTTCGGGCCGCGCGTGTCGACCAGACGGCACGGCGACAGCGGGTAGTACTGATAAGGGCCGCTCTGGGCATACAGCGAGGCGGACACGAACAGCAGCGACAGCGACATCAGCAGTCTACGCATTGGTTCTCTCTCTTTTTAGGATGATTTTCGGGGACGACTAGTGGACGTATTGTACGCGCACGACATTCCCGCGGCCGCTAAAAATAAAAAAGGATCCCCGCGAGGGGATCCTTTTTTGAAGAGATTTCGGAATGCGGCCGGCGTCTTACTGGAAGTAGCCGGTGACGTCGACCAGCACGTGGACCGTGCCGAAGTTGTTGTAGACCGAGAGGTCCTGCGTCGCGGTGGAGACGCCGACAATGATGCCGTTGGCGAGCGCCGGGTCGGACGACTCGAAGTTGATCATCGAGACGTTCGGACGGGCGGTGCCGGACGGCCAGACCGCGAGCCAGCTCGACTGCGTGGCCTGCGTGACGGTGATGTTCAGCGAGACGGCCTTGGCCGTGGTCGGCACGCCGCAGAATCCGCGGACCTGGAAGTTGCGCGTGGAATTGCTGCCCATCATCGGACCGGAGTTCGTGCCGTTGGGCCCGCGCGTGTCGACGAGCCGGCACGGCGAGAGCGGGAAATACTGGTACGGACCGCTCTGCGCGAGGGCGCTCGAGGTCAGGACGAGAAGGAAGGTCATCAGTATCAGGCGTCGCATTGAAGGTCCCCTATTGGAAGTATCCGGTCACGTCGATGATGAAATTCTGCGTGGCGCCGACGTTGAGCACGGTCACCCTGCCGTCATTCGACAGAAGGAGCAGCGCGCTGTTGGCCCGCGTCTTCGCGGCGCGATAGTTCAAAGTGCTATTTCCTGGCCAGGTCAAACCGGCCGCGTACAGCGCCAGGAATCCGCTGGTCGTCGGTCCCACCGCCGTAATGTTGGCCACCACCGACTTCGCGCCTGCCGGAATCCCGCAATTGCCGGTGATCTGCACGTTGCGTGTGGCCGCGTTCGCCAGCGCCGGTCCGCCGAACGGCCCCACCGGGCCACGTGTGTCGATAATGCGGCACGGGTTGACGATGTAGAGTGAAGACGGATTCTCCGGCGGCGCGACGACGCCGATGTTCACGCCAGCGCTGTCGACGAAGCCGCACGCGCCGGTCGCACGCACCCAGTACGTCGTGCTCGAGCTCGGCGACGCACTGATCGGATTACCGACCGCGGCCGGAGTGGTCGTGTTGCCGGGCGCTCCGACATACCACTGGTATGTGAACGGTCCCGCACCGCTCGCCGTCGCCGAGAGGTTCACAGAAGAGCCGAGTGTGAGCACGACCGACTGCGTAATGGAGCTGATGACCGGCGCCGTGCAGGTATTGACGGTGACGTTGACGGTCTCCGACGCCGCACAGCCACTGGCGTTCGTCCCGCGCACGCGCAGCGTCACCGGATTCGTGGTCGCGGTGAAGTTCACGCTCGTGCCCGTGCTCGAGCCGTTGATGGTCCCGTTGACGATCGACCAGTTGTACGTAATGCCGCCCACCGGCGAACTGATGGTAGCGCTGGAGCTCGTGTTGACGTCGAGCGACGACGGCGCGGAGATGGCCGGCGACGCCGGCGTCCGGTTGTTGATGTAGCTGCGGATGCGATTGACCATGATCTCGCTCGTCTCGAGCGAGCGCCCGAAGAGGAAGCGGCTCTGCGACGAGCCCAGCATGTGGCAGTAGCTCATGATCGTCCCCTTCTCCGGGGGAACGCTGGTGGTCCCGGCGAAGCAGCCGTTCACGCATTCGTCGATGAAGTTCCGGGTCACGCCGTACTGTGTCTTCTGCGCCTCGGTTAAGCCTACGCAGTGCGTATGCGGCCCATCGACGTTATGTCCGAGCTCGTGCGCGAAACCGAGCAGGGCCCAGTAGTTGGACGACGGCAATCCGTACTGGACGCCGTTGGTGGTGTTGTTCGGGTTCGGCACTACGGTCGTCGTCTGGTTGCCGAGGCCGATGTAGGCGTAGGCGCCGCCGGTGTGTCCGTTGAAGAGCGGGTCCCCGCAGTTGCCGCCGGCGCACGCGAAATCACCCTGGCAGGCGCGGGCAGTCCACGCCACGCCCGCGGTCTGGTTCTTTCCGCTGACGAGGACGACCGACGAGCGCGGACCGCTGTACGGCCGCGTGCCGGCGTTGGCCCAGATGTCACCGAGCTCCGCGAGCGCATGCGAGGTCGCGAACGTCGTGCCGGCGCCGTTCCACGTGCCGGACTGACCGGGATCGACGGTGAACGGATCGGCGGCCGCGGTCTGCACGCGGCTGAACGCGATCACGAGATCGGTGCGCAGGTCGCGCTGGTAAATCACCGACGCCGCGCCGACGAGATTGCCGATGTAGGTGTTGACGTTCGCGGCGCTCGAGCCGAGGTCGGTGAAGAGCTCGAAGTCGGTCTCGATGGCCAGGTTCAGCGTCCAGGTGCCGGTGGCGCTGAGGGTGCCGTTCGCGGTCACGCCGCCCGTGGCATCGCTGCGCACGGTCGGCACGCCGCGGGGCGCCTCGATCGGGGCCTTGTCGAGCTCGCACATGAACCCGGACTCGTCGGTGTCGTCCGTCATGCCGACTTCCTCGACGAAGACATCCTTCGCCTCGTCGTTGCGCGAGTTCATGCGGTAGCGGCGGTCGTTGGCGATGACCATGCCCTCGACCGCGCCGTCGGTGCGGACGGCCACGAAGACCATCGACTCCGGATCGTCGCCGACGGTGCCGCGGAAGTACTGGACGGGCGGCGGCGCGACTTTCTCGCGGCGGCCGTTGCCGTGCTCGATCACGATCTCGGCGCCGGGCGCCCAGACTTCGAAGCGCTCGAGCTCGAGCGTCGCCACGGTGTCGCCGACGGGGATGCGCGCGAGCGAGACGCGCGCGCCGGGTGCGAGCGGCCGCGACAGGCCGCGGAAGGCGCGTCCCTCGATGCGGCTTTCCATCGCGGCCTCAGCCGCAACGGACGAAAGGAAGAGCACGGCAACGACGGACAGACGAAGTGCGGCTGAAGTTTTGTGCATAGGTGAGGACCGACGAATAACTTACCCGACGGTCCTCACGAACACCCGTGACTGCGATCACATTCGCGCTTATCGAAACCAGCGCTATTGAAAATATCCGGTGACGTCGATCAGGAAGTGCATCGACGCTCCACCGTTGTAGACCCCCAGCCGCCCCTCGGCCGACAGGCGCATCAATCCGTTGTTCGCGCGCGTGCGGTTGGCGCGGTAGTTCACGGTGCTCGTCGGCGGCGGCGCCGCGCCCGTGCCGGGATAGACGGTGAGGAACCCGCTGGCCGAGGGCGCGACCGCGGTCACGTTCATGACCACCGACTTTGCGCCCGCCGGAACGCCGCAGCGGCCGGTGACCTGCACGAGCGTGACCGTGCCGGGCTCGGCCGGCGTGCCGCCGCGGGTGTCGACGATGCGGCAAGGCGAGACGAGATAAAGCTGCGCGGCCGTGCCGGGCGCGAGGCTCGTCTGCGAGACAGTCACCGTGGCCGTGGCGCTGCTCGCGGCGCCACAGGCGTTGACGACGCGCACCCAGTAGCTCGTCGTCGTGCCCGGCGTCACCGTGATCGACGACGTGGTGCCGCTGGCGATGCGGTTCGCGGTGTTACCCGCGCTCCCGGAGTACCACTCGTAGGTCAGCGGCCCGGTGCCGGTCGCGGAAACGGAGAGCGTGGTCGGAGATCCGAGGGTGACGGAATGCGAGGTCGGACTGGCCGTGATCACCGGGGCCGTGCAGACCGGACCGCACGTGCCGCCCGGATAGACGGACTCCGCGGCGTGCTGGTCCCACGGCTGCAGCGCGTAGCCGTAGTTCGCGCTGACCGAGGAGTTCATGAGCGCGGCGGTGGTGCACTCCTGCGTCGCGGAGTTGCATGCGCCGCCGGTGGAGTAATCCTGATTGGAGTGGCGCCAGCCGAGACCGTGTCCGAGCTCGTGCGTCATCGCCGAGGGGAACGACGGGTTCGTGGCCGGATAGCCGTCCTGGAAAACGACGTCGGCGTCGGTGATGCTCAGCCAGCTCTGTCCCGCGAACGGGTGCGATTCACCGAAGGAGATGAAGCAGATCCCGACCGTCCCGGAGCCGCCCCACGAGCCGGAGATGCGTCCCTGCGGGTCGTTGAACTCGACGATGTTCGTACCGTCGAAGTTCGCGGAGGCCTTCTGCAACTGGCCGCCGTAGCTCATGGTGATGTTGGACGCGCAGTCGTTGGTCCATGCGGCCAGGCCGCCCTGGATGACGCTGACGCCGCCGTCCGCCGCGCCGGCGATGTTCTGGTCGGTGCGTTTGTAGAAGACCAGTCCCTGCGCGCCGTTGGCCCAGCGCACGGGCTGGTTGTTCACCCAGTCGGTGTACGTCGCGGCCGGAAAGGGCGCGGCGTTCGTGCCGATGGCGTTGGCCGTTTCGGGTTCCGGCGCGAGCGTGACCTGCGACGCGTCGACGACGTAATCCTTCGGGGTCTCTCGTCCGCGGGCGCGCTCCTGCACGAAGCGGAGAAAGCCTTCCTCTTTGCGGACCTGCTCGTGGTGCACGCGGCCTGCGTGATCCCAGCCGACGACGTCTTCCATGTCGCGGACGAGCAGGCGATCCCCTTTCGTCGAGGTGACGAAGCGGAACTTGCCGAGGGTCATGTCGGTGGTGCGCCAGCGTCCCTGTGTGTCGCGCGAGAGGAACAGGAGGACGCGGTCGCCCTGGTCGAAATGCGCTTCGCCGGGCACGAACGTGCCGCGTTTCCCGTTCTCGAGAATGCCGCCCAGCGAATGGATGCGCAGCAGCTCGCCGCGCCCGGGCGCTCCCTTGAGCGCACGCTCGACGCGGAGCTCGTAGACCGTCTCGATGATGCCGTTCGCTTCCTGCGCGTAAGCGCCTTCCACCGTGGCGATCGCGATCGCCGCGGACTTTTCCACCATCTCTTCGTCCGTCGGGACGACGAACGAAGTCGCCAGCGCGCACGGGGTTCCGAACATCAGCGCAACGGCGAACAGTACCTTGAGTCGCATGAGGCCTCCGGCCCCTCCCTATGAAAGGATCGCGCCTAATTTATTTTGAACGTGGCTGGCATGCGCCTTTCAGAGGGTTTGCGGTTCAGGAGACCCGCCTCATGAAACGAATCGCCGCCGCAGCCGTGCTCGCCGTCCTGCTCACCCCGGCCGCCGCAGCCGAGATCACCAAGCCCATCCGCTACACGTGGATGGCGACGTCCTGCACGACCTGGAACTGCGCGGCAGCCGCGCTGGTGATGGCCGACGGCGACAAGTACGTGATCGTGCTCCCCACCGGCCGGGACGACCGCCCTTGGCTGATCCTGCGCCGCATCGAGGAAGGCTCGATCGCCCTCCCGGAGAACGAGCCGTTCACCTGTAACGTTTTCGACACGGTCGTCGACGCCACCAGCCACTACACGGCCATGGACGGCTGCCACGCCCCGCTGCTCCTGAACACCCCGGACGGACGCGCCGTCGTCGCAT
Organism: Thermoanaerobaculia bacterium; assembly: GCA_036387915.1. Lineage (GTDB taxonomy): Bacteria > Acidobacteriota > Thermoanaerobaculia > Gp7-AA8 > Gp7-AA8 > QHVT01. Next base: position 19,424 of record DASVSV010000087.1, on the reverse strand, counting down.
CCCTGCTCCAGTGCGCCAACCAGGCGCCGAAGCAAAGAGCGTCGAGGTAGGGGCGGGCTACGATCGCCTCATCGTCCCGTTGAGTGGGTGACCTGGAACTCGTCACCCCGAGTGCCGGCGACGGGCGGTCTGGGTGGGGAGCATCGGCGATCCCGGTCCTCCCGAGTGCAGCGGCGCGGACGCCGCCTGCTCAGCCGGCGGGACGCCGCCGTTCCGCGGTGCCGTTGCGGGACGCGCGAGGCGGTAGAGGATCCAGACGCAGGTGAGCCACGAGGCGATGGCGAAGAGGCCGGTGGCGACGAGCAGAGTCAGTTCGGCGCTCGAGAGTGACGCCAGGCGTGCCGTGATCGGTTTGTCCATGCCGTACCGCTCATAGAGCCCGGCCTGCAGATAGGTGCCGAGGATGTAGGGCGAGATGACGGCGCTGAGCCAGAGCATCAAGCGCGGCGAAACGATCAGGAGGAACGGCAGCGCCAGGCTCAGGTACTGCACGCCGAAACCGGGCGTGAAGACGTAGAAGACGAAGAACGTCGCCGTCATGGCGATCGCGTTCTGCTCGAAGTCGCCGATCCGCAGACGGCGCATCATCCAGAGGCCCCACAGCACGAGGATGCCCATCAGGATCCAGCGTCCTGAGGCGAGGAACGCGGCGTTCAGCGCGCCGAGGATTGCCACGAGCGGGCCGTCGATGCCGAGGAGCTGGCGTGAGACGTTCTCGACCTGCCGCAGGATCAGCGAGATGCCCCAGTTGCCGTACGGTCCGGAGTAATTCGACAGGAACTTCCCGAAGGTCGGATCGAGCAGCGCGAACGGCGTACAGATGGCGACCGGCGTCAGCACGGCCGCGGCGGCGAGCCGCACATTGCCGCGGCGCGCGAGCGGCAACAGCAGGACCGGCAGCGCCAGCAGCGCGGTCGGCTTCATGGCGATGGCCAGTCCGAGCATCACCCCGGACGCGAGCGGCCGCTCGCGCCAGCGCAGCACGAGCGCCGTCAGCATGGCCGCCCCCATCAGCGGATCGGCGTTGCCGTGATACGCCGAGAGCATCACCGTCACGGGATTGAGCAGATAGATGGCCGGCCAGAGCCAGCGCGGTCCGGCGCGCGGCAGCCGCGCCGCGATGCCGTACAGCAGCAGCGCGATCCAGAGATCGCCGGCGATGGCGGGCAGTTTCTGCGTGAATGTTTTCGGGAGCTGCGTCGCGTCGGCCAGGAGGTGCATCGCCGCCGGAAGAAAGTAGGCGACGGGCAGCTTGCTGGTCCACGCACTCTCCCCCGCGACGATCAGCTCACCGTGATAGACCTGCGAGACGACGTCCCAGCTCCCGACGAACATCATCGCCACGGCCAGCCGGATGGTGAGGCCGAGCACGACCACGACGATCATCGGCGCGCGGGATATCGCGGTCGGAAGCGCTCGCATGGTGGCGGCACGATACCTCACGGAGTCGCGTGCATGGAAGCTGGTCCGGGGAGAGGAGGCGCGCTCACTGCGCGTCAGCGAGCTTGCCGGCGATCTCGGCCACGTACTCGGCACGCTCGTCGAGTTGCGCGCTGGCGTCGTTGCTGATGCTGCGATACGCGTCCGCCGACGGCTCGCCGAGGAGGTCGGAGATGCGCGCGTCGACGAAGTCGGTGGAGATCTTCGCGTACGCGTCGTCGTTGAATCGCGTCTTCGCCGGGATCGGGGCCGGCTGAAACGTGCCGAGCGCGGACAGCGCCGGCGTGGCCTCGGTCTGCGTCGGCACCGCCGCCGCGGGAGCGACGCGCGCGGCCACGCGGTTCCAGAGATACGCGCCGAACGTCGGCTTGAACTCGGCGATCACCCAGCCCGGCAGCGCGTAAGTGGAGTAGTCGGGCGCGCCGCGCCGGACGACGCGGTTCGCCGCGCCGGGTTGCAGAAAGTGCGGAGTGCCGTCGGCAGCCTTCGTGTAGATCAGCGGAACGTCGTAGAACGCGTCGAAGTAGAGCCAGTCCTTGCGCTGCGACGACCAGACCCGGCCGACCGTGTGCGGCGTGGTCATCAACTTCTTGTCGTACGCACCGTAGAGCTGCGCCTGCTGGAAGCGGCGTGCGGCGATGATCGCCACCGCGCCGTTGATCTGGTCGCAGTAGCCGACCCCGGAGACGAGCACCGGCCACGCGCGCGGGATGTGGTCGAACTGGCTGTGGTTCAGGACGTGGTCGCGCACCGTGGAGACGATGCGGAAGAGCGCCTCTTCATCGGAGCCGGCGCCGGCGGTGACGCGGTCCGCGACGTGCGCGGCCAGCGAGGTGTTGACGTACGCACCGGCCAGACGGGCCACCGTGATCTTCGCCCCGCCCTCGGTCGTCGAGTGCCCCTCCATCATCGACGGCGCGGCCAGCCGGGCCATGGTGCGCATCACCAGAGGAGGCATCGGTACGAAGAGAGCGGCCGTGCCGGCAAGGATTGTTGCTGCTACGAGGGAGAGGAAGAGACGACCGCGGGACATTGCGACGGATGATACTACGCTCGTGTCAGGGCGCAGACAGCAGGGCGCAGGGCGCAGGAGCAGCGCGCAACGCAGGAGAACGGGTTCTCGCTCCTGCGCCCTGCGCCCTGCCCTCTGCGCCCTGAACCGGTCAGCCGGGGTGGGCGGCGGGGACGACCGGACGCCGGCGTATCGGATTCGTGCCTGGAGCGGGATTACGGCTGCTCGTCAGGCACGAGTGCGCGTGTGTGGCTGCTGTTGGGAGCTGACGATTCGGGCGGGTTCCAGTTGCCTGGGCCGTACCAGTCGTTGACGAGCTGTCCCATCAGGTCGATGTTCGACTGCTCCTCGAACGCAAAAATCATCGCTCCGGCGTAGCCGTTGTTCAAGAGCCACTCGACGTCCTGGTCGGGCGCGGAAGAGGGCTGGTTTGCCCAGAACCCGGGCGAGAGCTGAGCGGGCGTGAGACTGTGGCCGGGAGCGAATTGGGTATAGGGCACGAGCCTCGCCTGGGGTGAACCGCCGTAGCCCATCTCCCATCCGTAGGTGAGATTGGCGGCCAGTGTTTTGCCGTTCCAGTCGGACTGGAAATACTGCTGGTCGGTCCAGAGGGCCTTGGTGATCATCTTGTCGGGCATGATCTGCTTCATCAGCGTGGTCACCATGATGAGTGACGTCTCGTTCGGCGTGCCCTGACTGTACTCGTCGTCGACGTCGATTCCGTCGAGCCCGTACGGGCCGACCACTTCGTCTCTCAGGTATTGCGCAAAGTTCATGGCGTCCGATTCAGACGTGAATTGCGACCAGCCGACCTGCGACCATCCGTTGCCCACCGTCAAGAGCACTTTCAGGCCCTTCTGCTGGAGGTACTGCACCGATCCATCACTCAGCACCTGCTGAATGTTCGCGTTGAACGGCTCCGTCGTCGGAGGATCGTTGTTGTTCGCACGCAGGTACGGCAGTTCCGGCGAGGCGTAATTCGCGGCAAAGATACAGGCAACGTTGATGGCCGGATCTCCGTTTGCCAGGGTATATCCCGCGACGTCCCTGAACTGCTTGGACGTCGCCGGATTGATGTACGCGGTCATGAGGGGTCGTGTCATCGATTCTCCTGTGCTGGAGGACTGAAGGCAGGATACGCGCGGTTCCTGTTTTACGGAATCAATTCCGTATGAATGTTCCTGCCGGCGTTCGAAAGAACGCCCGCCCACCCGGCCGCAGAACGTTCCGTATGGCGTCTACGCCTGTCGCGGCGCCCGTGCTGAAAAACGGCCGCGGGACATTGGCGCGCGCTATTGCGCTGCGTACGGCGCGGGGGCAGGAGCGGCGCGCAGGAGCACGGTTCTCGCTCCTGCGCCCTGCGGCCTGCTGTCTGCGCCCTGCACCCGGTCAGCGCCGCGCGTCGAGCCAGGCCTGGAACATGAGGATGGTCCAGAGGTGCTGCTGCCATTCTTCGCTGCCGGCGAGATGGGCGCGCCACGCGCGACGCACCTCGGCGGCGTCAAAGTATCCCTCCGACCGCAGGCGCTTCTCGTCCAGGAGCGACTCCGCCCATGCGCGGAGCGGGCCGCGCAGCCAGCCGCCGATCGGCACCGCGAACCCCATCTTCGGCCGTTCGATGATCTCCTCGGGGATGTAGCGCGCGAGCAGCGTCCGCAGCAGCCATTTCCCTTTGCCGTTGCGCACTTTCATGGACATCGGGAGCGTCCACGCGAACTCGATCAGGCGATGGTCGAGCAGCGGCTCGCGCGCCTCCAGGCTGACGGCCATGCTGGCCCGGTCGACTTTCACCAGGATGTCGTCGACGAGGTACGAGACCTGGTCGAAGAGCATCATCCGCTCGGTGACGTCGTCGAACGGCGGCGCCTGGTCGATGGCGATCGGCAGCGGGATGGCGTTCGGGACGACGTCTTCCCATTGCGTGACGAGCTGCTGATAGAGCGCGTCGCCGTTCGTGGCTTTCAGCGCGCCCCCGAATTTGTGCACGCGATCGCCCGCGCGCTCGCGCAGCGCCGGCACGAGCTTCGAGAACGGCTTGAGCATGCGCGTCCACGCTCCCGCCGGGATCGCACGCAGCGTCGCGCCGGCGAGCGGACGCAGCGGACGGGGGATGCGCCGCGCATTTCTCAGGAGCGACCGTCCGAGGAAGTACCGGTTGTAGCCGCCGAACAGCTCGTCGCCGCCGTCACCGGAGAGACTGACGGTCACCGATTGGCGCGCGAGCTTCGACACGAGGTACGTCGGGATCTGCGACGAGTCGGCGAACGGCTCGTCGTAAATGTGCGGCAGCAGCGGGATCACGTCGCGCGCCTCCTCGGCGGTGACGTAGAGCTCCGTGTGATCGGTGCCGAGATGTTTGGCGACGGCGCGCGCGTACTGCGCCTCGTCGTAGCGCGAGTCGCGCATGCCGATCGAGAACGTCTTCACCGGCGAGCGGTTCAGCCGCTGCATGTGCGCGACGACGATCGACGAGTCGATGCCGCCGGAGAGGAACACGCCCAGCGGCACGTCGGAGACCATGCGCAGCCCGACCACTTCCGCGAGCAACGCATCGAGCGCGTCCAGCGCCTGCGCGTCCGTACCGAGGAACGGCGCCGCTTTCGCGCGCGTCGCGACGTCGCACACGTTCCAGTAGCGATGCGGCTCGGGAGTCTCGCTGCCCGGCTTGATGGTGAGGATGCCGCCCGGCGGCAGCTTGTACGTGTCGTGATAGATCGTGTACGGCGCGGGGATGTAGCCGAAGCGCGTGTAGAGCGCGACGGCGTCGCGGTTGATGCGGTTGCGGAACTTCGGATGCGCGGCCACGAGCGTCTTCAGCTCGGAGCCGAACAGCACCGCGTCGCCCATCAGCGCGTAGTAGAGCGGCTTCACGCCGACGCGGTCGCGCACCAGGTGCAGCGTCTGCTCGCGTTTGTCCCATAGCGCGAAGGCGAACATGCCGGCGAACCGGCTCACCGCCGACTGCAGTCCCCACTGCTCGATGGCCGCCAGCAGCACCTCGGTATCGGAGTGCCCGCGCCAGTTCGGCGCGGCGCCGATCGACTCGAGCTCCGCGCGCACGGTGGCGAAGTTGTACATCTCGCCGTTGAAGATCAGCGTGTAGCGGCCGCTCGGCGACTCCATCGGCTGATGCCCGGCCTCGGTCAGGTCGATGATGGCCAGCCGCCGGAACGCGAGCAGCAGTCCGCCGCGCTCGTCGACGAAGTGTCCGGAGTCGTCCGGACCGCGATGGCGCATGCAGCCGCTCATTGCCTCCGCGGTCGCGCGCAGCTCATCGCGCGAGCCGGGGCGGCGGAGATACGCTCCCGCTATTCCGCACACGTCGATAACCCTGTGGTCATACCTTGTAGTACTCCCGGTACCAGCGCACGAACGAGCGGATGCCCTCGCGCACGGTGGTCTTCGGACGGAAACCGACGGCCGCTTCGAGCTCGGAGACGTCGGCCATCGTCGACGGCACGTCGCCCGGCTGCATCGGCAGGAGCTGCATGTTGGCCTTCATCCCCAGCTCCTCCTCGAGCACGTGAATGTACTCGAGCAGTTGCACGGGGTCGTTGTTGCCGATGTTAAAGACGCGGTACGGCGCGCGGCTGCGGGCCGGATCGGGATTGCCCCCGTCCCACGCCGGATCGGGCACGGCAATGTGGTCGACCACGCGCACCACACCTTCCGCGATGTCGTCGATGTACGTGAAGTCGCGGACCATCTGGCCCCTGTTGTAGACCTGAATGGGCTCCCCCGCCAGGATGCCGCGCGTGAAGAGAAACAGGGCCATGTCGGGGCGGCCCCACGGGCCATACACCGTGAAGAAGCGCAGCCCCGTCGACGCGACGCCGAACAGGTGCGCGTACGTGTGCGCCATCAGCTCGTTGGCCTTCTTCGTCGCGGCGTAGAGCGACACCGGATGGTCGACGTTGTGATGCTCGGAGAAGGGCTGCGATGTATTCGCGCCGTAGACGGAGCTCGACGACGCGTACACGAGATGCTCGGTTTCGACGGCGCGGCAGCCTTCGAGGACGTTCAGAAATCCGGTGACGTTCGCATGCGTGTACGCGTGCGGATTGGTCAGCGAGTAACGCACGCCGGCCTGCGCGGCGAGATGCACGACCCGCTGCGGACGCACTTCGTCGAAGCAGCGCGCCATCGTGGCCTGGTCGCCGACGTCTTCCTTGCGAAACGTGAAACCGTCGAGCGTCTGCAGGTGCGCGAGGCGCGCCTCCTTCAGCGTCGGGTCGTAATACGCATTCAGATTGTCGACGCCCACCACTTCGTCGCCGCGCGCGAGGAGGCGCTGCGAGACGTGATAGCCGATGAAGCCGGCCGCGCCGGTGAGGAGAATCTTCATTCGTTCGATTGCCTTTCGCGGTACCACTCGATGGTGCGGCGCAGCCCGTCCTCGAGCCCGACGCGCGCCTGGAAGCCGAAGCGCTCCCGCGCGCGCGTGGTGTCGAGCTGGCGGCGCGGCTGCCCTCCGGGCAACGCGTCGTTCCAGACGATCCGTCCCTCGAAGCCGCTGAGGCGCGCGATCGTCCCCGCGAGCTCGGCGATGCTCACCATCTCTCCCGTGCCGAGGTTCACCGGCTGGTCGTCATCGTATCGCTCCGCCGCCAGCACGATCCCCTCGGCCGCGTCGCTGACATAGAGGAACTCGCGCGTCGGCGAGCCGTCGCCCCACAGCTCGACGGTGTCCCTCCCCTGCTCCGCCGCCTCGAGGAACTTGCGGATGATGGCCGGGATGACGTGGCTGGTCTGGAGGTCGAAGTTGTCGCGCGGTCCGTAAAGATTGGCCGGCAGCAGGTAGATGCCGTTGAAGCCGTACTCCTGCCGGTAGGCCTGCAGCTGCACGAGCAGCATCTTCTTGGCGAGGCCGTACGGCGCGTTGGTCTCTTCCGGGTAGCCGTCCCAGAGGTCGTCCTCGACGAACGGCGTCGGCGTGTCTTTCGGGTACGCGCAGACGGTGCCGAGGCAGACGAATTTCGCGACGCCGGCCCGGCGTGCGTATTCGATGAGCTGGATGCCCATCAGCGCGTTCTCGTAGAAGAAGCGTCCCGGATGCGCGCGGTTCGCGCCGATGCCGCCCACCGCCGCCGCGCCGTGGATGACCAGGTCGGGCTTGTGCTCGGCGAGATAGCGCTCGATGGCGTGCGCATCGCGCAGGTCGAGCTCCGCCGCGCGTGGCGCGAACAGCGCCGCCGGCTGCTCGCGCTCGAGCCGCTCGCGCAGATGGCCGCCGAGGAATCCGCCGCCGCCGGTGAGCAGGACGCGGCGACCCGTCCAGAACGTCATCGCCGCGCCTCGCGCTCGGCGAGGATCATGTCGGCGTCGACCATCATCGTGATCAGCTCTTCGAACGTGGTGCGCGGCTCCCACCCCAGTTCCTGCCGTGCCTTTGTCGCATCGCCGCGCAGATCGTCAACCTCGGACGGCCGGAAGTAGCGCGGGTCGATCCTGATCAGCGTGCGTCCCGAGCTCGTGTCGATGCCGTGCTCGTCGACGCCGCTGCCCTTCCATTCGATGTTGAAGCCGGCGCGGGCGAAGGCGTGGTCGCACAGCTCGCGCACGCTCTTCGAGACGCCGGTGGCGATCACGTAGTCGTCCGGGCGTTCCTGCTGCAGCATCATCCACATGGCCTCGACGTAGTCGCCGGCGAAGCCCCAGTCGCGCCGCGCGTTGAGGTTGCCGATGTAGAGCTCGTCCTGCAGCCCGAGCTTGATGCGGCCCACCGCCCGCGTGACTTTGCGCGTGACGAACGTCTCACCTCTGCGCGGCGACTCGTGGTTGAAGAGGATGCCGTTCACGGCGAAGAGGTCGTACGCCTCGCGGTAATTGACGACGGCCCAGTAGCCGAACGCCTTCGCCGCCGCGTACGGGCTGCGCGGATGGAACGGCGTCTTCTCGCTCTGCGGCGGCGGCGTGGCGCCGAAGATCTCGGAGGACGAGGCCTGGTAGATCCGCGGACGGATGTCGACTTCGCGCGTGGTCTCGAGGAGCCGCAGCACGCCGACGGCGTCGATCTCAGCCGTGTACTCCGGCACGTCGAACGAGACTTTCACATGGCTCTGCGCGCCGAGGTTGTAGATCTCCTCGGGGCGCACCAGGCGGAGGATGCGGTTCAGCGAGGAGGCGTCGTTCAGATCGCCGTAATGGAGGATCAGCCGCCGCGGCTTCTCGTGCGGGTCCTGATAGATGTGGTCGATGCGGTCGGTGTTGAACGAAGAAGACCGCCGTATCATCCCGTGGACTTCGTAGCCTTTGGCCAGCAACAGCTCGGTCAGGTACGACCCGTCCTGCCCAGTGATGCCGGTAATGAGTGCGCGCTTTCTCGACACGCGCGGATGATAATGCAGGAGCCGCTGGCGTCTCGTTCAGGAGTGCGCGCGCCCGCTCGCGGACCTGCTCAGCAACTCATCCAGAAAGTGCAGCGGTCGCTTGTCGGCCACTGCCCGGGCTGGCATACTTCGACATCGGTCGATCCCCTCAATGAGACTCCCTCCTGTCGCGCAGGGTCCTGCGCTCGAGCCGTTCACCGTTCTCCCGCTCTTCCGCATGGCGATGTCTGCCAGGCTCGTTGTCCTGCTTGTCGCGGCTCTGCTGCTCCCGCGACAGGCTGACGCACAGCTCTATCCGATGCCGGGTTCCAGCTCCGAGGATGCTGTTCCGTGCACGGGCTGCGCGGGGCACAACTCGGCCGGTTTGAGCAACGACGGGTTGCCCACGTATCCGTACGCCGCGCCACTGGTCAACTTCGTGGGCCGGTACGTCGATTCGCAGACGACGGCGAACTATCAGCACATCGGGTTTCGCACGGCGCGCGCTCGCCAGATCCGCGTGGTGCCGACGACGCGCGCTCAGGCTCCCCCGCGCATCTACATCGTCATTGGAAACGCGGTCGGAGCCTACCCGCTGGACACCTTCTTCTCGGAGAAGCTGCCGGCAGGTCCGGTATCGGTCGGTGGCGTCAAGACCGGATCCACAGTGGGTGGGTTCGGCCGGTCGCCGCTGGAAAAGATCACCATGTGGGACAGCTTCATGTACCCGGAAGCGACGGCGTCTGGCTGGTCCGTGCCGGGCATCGACATACAGGATCCGTATGGGATGAACGGTCCGTTCGACCTCGACGATCGCGGCTACCTCTACGGCACCTGGCCCACGTTCGGCTGGGGCATTGCCGTGGACGACGGCCGCAGCAGCGGCGTGCACTTTCCGAAAGTCGTGCAGATGGTGGTCAACGCGTCGAGCGTCAACCAGTCGAACTATCCGAACACGCGCACCGATCCCAGCGGCGTCTCCCCTCAGGCGATCCTCGCCTTCCGTGAAGGAGCGAAGTACTACGTCATCACCGCCTCGGCCACTCAGGGCCAGGCAGTGTTCGACGTCACGGATCCGGCAACACCGATCCACATCGCGACCTATACCGGATCGGCCAGGGCGATGCGCGCCCGCGACCGCTCGGACGCGGCCGGACGGGTGGCCTACATCGACAGCAGCCGCGCTCTGCAGGTGTATTCGTACGCGGATCTCCTCACGAACGGTCCTGCCGTCCTGACTGCGACCACCTCGGTCAGCGGCGGGTTCCGGGCGCTCACTTTCGATGCGAGCGGCAACATCTGGGCGGCCGACTCCGCGAAGGTGACCCGGTACGCTGTCGCAGGATCAGGCTACGTCGCGACGGAGCACATCTTTCCCGGCTTGGACTCGATCAATGCTCTGAGCGTTGCGGACGGATATCTCGCCGTCACCGGCGTCGACCGGAGCGGTCCATTGCATGTGTACGACGTGCGCCTCGCCAGGATTGACGCCGGCGGCGTGACGGAGATCGACATTGACGGGTTCTTCAGGAAGTACTACCACGGCGCCCTGCCCAACTTCGCCCAGCCGGGCCCCTACACGACTCCATCCGACGTGGAGCTGGTCCCCTGGGGCGGCAAGACGTATCTGATGTACAGCGCCCACGGCCTCGGCGACGTCTACGAGCTGTCGACCGCCGACACGCCGCCCGGCTGCGCACCTCCCAGCCTGGTGTACGCAACCCTCTCCGGCTCCGCAGCCGTGTGCACGACCGGCACGGGCGGCACCGCCTCGGTCACGACCACCGGCGACGCGGCGGAGACCTACCAGTGGGGCTGGCGCACCACCAGCGCTGACGCGATTCAGCCGATCGCCGGCGCGACGGCTTCCGTTTACCAGCTCTCCGGCGCCGACCTCGGTGCGCCCGGCGCGAAACAACTCGTCGTCACGGTGACCTCCGGGTGCGGCGCTCCTCGCGTCAGCAACGCGCTCGCGGTGACGGTACTGCCCACCTCGCTCTCCATCGGGGCCAGCAGCGGCGTCTACGCCTCCTCCACGCAGAACACCGCCTCCGTCACGAACGTCGGAGCCGGTACGTACTCGTGGGCCGTCACGAACGGGACCATCGAGTCCGGCCAGGGTACGGACACGATCCGCTACACCGCGGGCCCCTCCGGCGACGTCGGGCTGAGTGTGGAGGTCGTTGCGAACGGCTGCACCTGGAACGCTGCCGCAACCGTTCCGACGCTCGTACGGGCACCCGGCGCTTCGATGCTCTCCCTCATCACGCCGTGCCGCCTCAACGACACGCGTGACTCGACGGCCGTCGCTTCCGGCTCGACCCGCACCATCAACGCGGGCGGCCTGTGCGGCATCCCTGCGGACGCGAAAAGCATCGCCGCGAACCTTACGGTCGTCTCACCGTCATCTGCCGGATGGTTGGCCCTCTATGCCGCGGACGCCCCCTGGGGCGGGACGAGCACACTCAACTATCGGCCGGGACGGACACGGGCGAACAGCGCGATCGTCCCACTGTCGGGCGCCGGGCAGCTGATCCTGCGCAACGAAGGTACCAGCGTGCACGTGATCGTCGACGTGACCGGCTACTTCCGCTGACGAGCGGCCGGGCGTCGAACGAGACTTTCACCTGGCTCTGCGCGCCGAGGTTGCAGATCTCCTCGGCGGCGCACGAGGCGGAGGATGCGGTTCAGCGACGAGGCGTCGTTGAGATCCCCGTAGTGGAGGATCAGCCGCCGCGCCTTCTCGTGCGGGTCCTGATAGATGTGGTCGATGCGGTCGGTGTTGAACGAGGACGACCGCCGGATCTCCCGGCACCTTGATGAAGTGCGGTGGCGGACGAGCCACCGCACTTCATAGCCCGGCGGATCACTGAAAGTAACCGGTGACGTCGATGATCACGTCCACGGCCGGTCCGTTGTTCGACACCTTCATGACTCCGGCCGCGGAGAGCGGAATGATGGCGTTGTTCGCGCGGGTCTTCGCGGTGCGGTAATTGAGCGTGCTCGTCGGCGGCAGCGCCGACGCGCCGCCGAACAGGGTGACGAAGCCGGTATCGGCCGGATTGACCGCGGTGACGTTGACCGCCACGGCCTTCGCGCCGCTCGGGATACCGCAGCGTCCGGTCATCGCGAACGAGCGCACGCTGGCGCCGAGCTGCGGTCCGCCGTGACTGGAGACCGGATCGCGCGTGTCGACGATGCGGCACGGCGTGATCAGGTAGAGCGACGTCGGTCCGGAGGCGATGGGCGCGTCGTTGACGGTGAACGCGTACTGCGCCGAGGTCACGGACGCGTACATCTCGTTGCCGAGGTAGGTCGCGGTGAGTTGCAGCGAACCGACCGGCAGCGCACTGGTCGTGATCGACGCACTGCCGCTCTCGATGGCCGACTCGCCGATGACGGTCGTGCCGTGCTGGAAGCGCACCACGCCCGTGATGGACGACGCAAAGGTCGCGGTGAGCGTCACCGGGGCGCCGGCGTTCGCCGATGACGCCGGATTCGTGGAGAGCGTGATCAATGGCGTCACTTTGCTCACCGTGAACTGCACGGTGCGCTGGTGCGGAAGGTAGTTCGCATTGCCGCCGTACTGCAGCACGACGGTGTGCGGACCCGCGGGCAGCGCGCCGAAATCGATGTCGAACTGCGTCCCCACACTCGGCTGCGCCGCGCCGTCGAGCGTGACCGTGACGGTGCCGGCGACGTCGAGCGACGACGTCCGCAGGATCTCGCCGAGCAGGCGCACCGAATCCGTGGTGCGCGGAGCGCCCGGCTGCAGTCCGACGTCCGAGGTCACGCTGGCTTTGGTCACCGTCAGCGGGAACGCGTCCGGTCCCACGGCGGGCGCGTAAAGCGCGTCGCCGCCGTACGCGATCGTGAGCGAGACCTCACCCGCCGGCACCATCTGCATGGTGGTCGCGGCGTCGCCGTCCAACGGCTCCGCGAACGCGCCGACCATTCCTCCGAGGGTGAACATCACCGCCCCCTCGGCGGCGAACGACGTCTCGCCGAGGAGTTCCGCGGCCATGAGCTGCGTCGAGCCCACCACCACGGTCGGCGTATCGAGCGCCTCGCCGACGAGCGTCAGCGGCAGCGCCTGCGAGTCGACGGTCTTGGTCAGGATCACGTTCGCCGCGTTGTACTGGTCGCTGACGACGAGATCGGGCGAGCCGTTTCCGTCGACGTCCCCCACCGCCAGCCTGCCGATCGCGTGCGTGCGGAAGCGCGCGTAGCCGTCGAACCACCCCGCGCCGTCACCGAGCAGCACCACCGTGCCGAGGATCACGTCGAGGTGACCGTCGCCATCGACGTCCGCCGCCGCCGCGCCGCGGCCGAACGAATCATGCGTGTAGACATGCAGACTGCGGCCAACGCCGAACGTGCCGTCTCCGTTGCCGGTCTGCACGTAGAGCAAACCTTGCGCGGTGTTCTTGTTCTCGACGCGGATCATGTCCAGATCGCCGTCGCCATTCAGATCGGCGGCGAGCGCCGGCGCCATCACCGGAAAGGTGTTGGTCATGAGGCGCGTGAAGACGCCGCTGGCCTGGCCCAGGAGGACAAAGTGGTCGCCGGCGACGTCGTCGCGGCCGTCGTTGTTGAAGTCGCCGGTGACGAGATTGAAGGAGAAGAGCGAGGTGCCCAGCGGAACGGCGGTCTCGACCGCGGAGACGAAGGTGCCGTCGCCGCCGCCGCGACGCAGGTACACGCGGTTCGCGGCCACGCGCACGAGGTCACCCTTGCCGTCGCCGTCGAAGTCGCCGGTGGCGGCGAGGCCCGTCGTTCCGGTGGTGACGGTGCCGGCGCTGGTGAACGTGCCGTCGTCGTTGGAGAGCCAGACCTCGAAGCGGTTGTTGCCACTCTCGAGCCGGACGACGTCCGCCTTGCCGTCGCTGTCGTAGTCCGCGATCAGCGGTGTGTCGAGCGCCGTCGTGGTGAGGGGCGTCGTCACCGGCGCGCCGAACGTACCGTCGCCCGCGCCCGCGAGCACGACCAGGCGGTCGAACGGCGTCGAGCCCACGATGTCGAGCTCGCCGTCGCCGGTGATGTCGGACAGCGCCACGGCGTTCAGGTGATGGCCGTCGGAGACGAGGTTGGCGCGCATGGCGTGGAGCGCGCCGCCGCCTGTACCACGCAACAGCGACACGGCCGATCCGGGCCCTTCGCCGATGAAAAAGCCGGGGAGCGAACCGCCGGCCAGGACGTCGACGTTTCCATCGCCGTCGAAGTCGCCCGCGCCCAGATCCGAGCCGCTGCCGCTCGCGAGCCAGACGGTCCGCGTGCCGGCGCTGCCGTCGGCCGCGGTGATCCAGACATGCACCTGTCCGTTGCCGCCGGCGATGACGTCTCCGCGCCCGTCGCCGTTCAGATCGCGCACGATTACGTCGCGAAACTCGCCGTACGGCATGAAGCCGCCCGAGGTGCGCGTGCTGTACGTACCGGTCGCGCTCGCGAGCAGGATGCCGCGATCGTTCGTCGTCTCGTCGAGCCAGGTCAGATCGGGCTGACCGTTGCCGTCGATATCCCCGACGGCGATGTCCGGTCCGCGCGCGCCGCTCGCACCGGTCAGCACGAACGTGCCGCCGCCGTCATTGCGGTACAGCGACGAGCCGATGTCTCTCGACAGGAGGATGTCGCCATCGCCGTCCGCATTCGCGTCGAAGACGGTGACGCGCTGCGCCTCCGTGCAGGTGCCGAGGGACACCGGCGCGCCGAACGTGCCGTCGCCGATGCCCGGAAAGTAGCGCGCGCCGCACATCACCACGTCAACCTTGCCGTCGCCCGTGACGTCGCCCAGCGCGAAGTCACTCTGCGCCACGTCGTTGTCGAGGGTCGTGCTCACCGCGCTGAACGCGGTGAAGGAGCCGCTGCCGTTGTTGCGATAGGTCTCGAACGTGATCGTCGTGAGACCTTCGCGATAACCGAGCACGAGGTCGAGATCGCCGTCCGCGTCGACGTCCGCCGTCTCGAGCTCCTCCCCTGCCTCGATGTCGCTCTCGATCATTGCGGCGAACGTGCCGTCGCCGTTGCCGGGCAGCATCACGATGCCTTCAGTCGACAGCGCGACGAAGTCGAGATGCGTGTCGCCGTTGAAGTCACCTTCGCGGAGCCCGAGCAGGAGCCCTTCCACCGCGACGTTGCGGGGAGTGTCGAAAACGGCCGGCGCCGCGGCGAGACGGAGCGCGCAGAGGAAGAGGAGAGGAAGGACCCGGATTTTCATGGGAGCGCAGCCCAGAAGGCCACACTCCGCGAAGTTATTTCATCATCCGGCGTCGACGATCGACAGCAGGTACCGGCCGTACGTGCTGTTGCGCAGCGGGCGGGCCAGCTCGCGCACCTGTTCCGCGTCGATCGCGCCCATGTGGTAGGCGACTTCTTCCGGACAGGCGATCTTCAGTCCCTGCCGCAGCTCCACCGCGCCGACGAAGTTCGACGCGCCGAGGAGCGATTCCTGCGTGCCGGTGTCGAACCAGGCGTAGCCGCGGCCGAGCTGCTCGACGTGCAGGTCGCCGCGCTCGAGGTAGATGCGGTTGATGTCCGTGATCTCCAGTTCGCCGCGCTTCGACGGCGGCAGCGTGGCGGCCATCTCCACGACGTCGCGGTCGTAGAAGTAGAGCCCCGTCACGGCGAGATTCGACTTCGGCTCTTTCGGCTTCTCTTCGATGGACTTCGCGCGCCCATCCTCGGTGATCTCGACGACGCCGTACCGCTCCGGATCGTGCACGCGATACGCGAACACGGTCGCCCCATCCTGCCGCGCCGCCGCACTCTGCAGCGCCTCGGTCAGCCCGTGCCCATAGAAGATGTTGTCGCCGAGAATCAGGCAGCTCGTGTCGTCACCGACGAAGTCACGTCCGACGATGAAGGCGTCGGCCAGCCCGCGCGGCGATTCCTGCACCGCGTAGTCGATGCGGATCCCCCACTGCGTTCCGTCGCGCAACAGATTGCGGAACAGGACCTGGTCCGGCGGCGTGGTGATGATCAGAAAGTCGCGGATCCCCGCCAGCATCAGCGTGGTCAGCGGGTAATAGATCATCGGCTTGTCGTAAACGGGCAGGAGCTGCTTGGAGACGACGGACGTGATCGGGTAGAGCCGCGTCCCCGATCCCCCCGCGAGAATGATTCCTTTGCGCATCGGCCGCGCATTCTATAGCCGCCGGGGAGGAGGAAAGAGAAAAGAGGAAGGAGGAAAGAGGTGAGGACCGCCGCCGTCCGCCGGTTTGTCTTTCCTCTTTCCTCTTTCCTCTTTCCTCTACGCCGCGCCCCGCCGCGCGCGCCATTTGAAGACGAAGGCGGCCAGCATTCCGAAGAGGAAGCCGCCCACGTGTGCCCACCAGGCTACGCCGGCCACTTCCTGCGTTCCGCGCGTGGCCTGCAGGGAGAGGAAGCCGCTGAAGAACTGCATGCCGAACCAGACCGGGAGGAAGAGCATGGCCGGGATCTCGGCCATGGCCCAGTACACGACCAGCGGGAAGAGCGTCACGATGCGGTCCTTCGTCCGCAGGACGAGGAATGCGCCGAGCAGGCCGGCGATGCAGCCGGAGGCGCCGATCGACGGGACGGTGGAGAGCGGGAAGAGCACCGTGTGCGTGAGACTCCCGGCCGCGCCGCAGGCGAGATAGAAGAGCAGGAACCGGCCGCGCCCCATGGCGTCCTCGATCGCGCCGCCGAACACCCATAGATAAATGAGGTTGCCGATCAGGTGCACGAAGCCGCCGTGCAGGAAGAGCGACGACACGAGCGTGATTGCCACTTCCCACGGCGCGTAGCCGAACGCGCGCGGCTCGAGCAGCCGCGCGGGCATGAAGCCGAACGTCTGGATGATCCGCTCCGTCACCGGCCCCATGAAGAGCTGCGCGACGAAGACGACCACGTTCGCCGCGACGAGCGCGCGGTTCACGACCGGGCGCGTCGTCAGCGGCAGCGTGTGGCGGAGAGGGATCATTCCAGCGCTTTGCGGATCTCGCGCACCACTTCCGCGACCTGTTCCTCTTTGAGCTCGGGGAACACGGGGATGGCCAGCGTCTGCTGCGCCGCCGTCTCCGAGTGCGGATAGCTCTCGTTGGTGAGACCGGCGAAGCAGGGCTGCTGCGGCAGCGTCAGCGGGTAGTAAACCTCGCAGCCGATCTGCACGCTCTTCAGGTGATTCATGACGCGGTCGCGCGTCTCGCTGCCTTCGGTGAAGCGCACCACGTACTGGTTATAGATGTGGCGACGTCCCGGCAGTTCCTCCGGCAGCACCACGCGCTCGCCGAGACCGGCATCGGCGAAGTGGCGGCGATAGAGGTCGGCGTTGCGGCGGCGGCCCTCGTGCCACCACTCGAGCAGCGGCAGCTTGATGTGCAGCATCGCGGCCTGCAACGCGTCAATGCGGAAGTTGCCGCCGACGTAGTGATGAAAGTACTTCGGCCGCATGCCGTGCACGCGGTAATCGACCAGCCGCGCCGCGAGTTCGTCGTCGTTCGTCGTAATCGCGCCGGCATCGCCGAAGGCGCCGAGGTTCTTGGACGGGAAAAACGAGAACGCACCCATCGCGCCGATCGAGCCGGCCCGCCGTCCGTTGTAATCGCAGCCGACGGCCTGCGCCGCGTCTTCGATCACCGGAATGTCGTGCTGCGCGGCGATGGCCATCAGCTCGTCCATCGGCGCGCATTGTCCGTAAAGGTGCACGGGCATGATCGCTTTCGTGCGCGGACTAATACGCGCCTCGACGAGCCGCGGATCGAGGTTGTAATCAATCAGATCGATGTCCACGAATACCGGCGTCGCCCCGAGCCGCGACACGACTCCCGCGGTAGCAAAGAAGGAGTACGCCGGCACGATGACTTCGTCCCCCGGTCCGACACCGAGAACCATCAGCGCTTCGAGCAGAGCATCGGTCCCCGAGCTGACGCCCAACGCGTGCCGCGTCTGGCAGTACTGCGCAAAGTCGCGCTCGAAGTCGTCCACGCGTTTGCCAAGGATGAACAGTTGCGATTCGTAGATCTCCGCGGTGACGCGAAGCGCCTCTTCACGGATCGCGGCGTATTGCAGTTTGAGGTCGAGTAACGGGATAGCCATTTCGCGGCGCAGTCTACCTTGCGTTTCATTGCACCAGGGATACGCCGGGAGGCCTCCGGCGGGCCGGGGCGACCGGCGGCGCTGGTTGCTGCGCTACGCCACGCTCCCGCCGCAAACATGTGTGGTCGCGAAGTGGGCGGCTAGCGGAGCAACAAGCGCCGCCGGTCGTACCGGCCCGCCGGAGGTCCTCGTCGTAACCCCCGTGGCAATAGACGCAAACGAAGACCGGCGCGTAATAGTGACGAGTGCAACGCGCGGAGTGCAGCGCGGCGCGATCCTCCTCCTTGCAGCGCACACGCTATGCGTGTGCGCGATTTCTTTTTCATGACCAATTATCGAAAATTGTTATAGACGCATATTTTCGTGCCTCCGTATCACCGGCCGACATTCAACACAGGAGGCAACACCACATGAACTTCCGCAATCTGATCCAAACCGCAGCGCTCGCGCTGCTCCCTCTCTTCGCCAATGCCGCCACGCTCGTCGTTCCCGCCGCCGGCACCGGTCCGGGCGCGAACGCGAGCCAGTGGCAGAGCGAGCTGACCATCCACAACGCCGCCCCGCGCGCCGCGACGATCGCCCTCACCCTGCACGTCGGCACGCAGGTCCTCGGGCCGGTCAACGTCACCCTGCAGGCGCGCCAGACCAAGTCCATCGCCGACATCGCCCGCACCGAATTCGGCCTGACGCAGGGCACCGGCGCGATCGTCATCGAAGCGGCCGATCGCGACGCGCGCTCCATCGCCGTCACCTCGCGCACGTTCAACACCTCGGCCGAGGGTGAGTTCGGGCAGGACGTGCCGGCGGTGAACGTGGCCGACGCCGCACGCGCCGGCGACGTCGCCGCGCTCCCCGGTCCGTCCGTCGCCGAGAACAACCGCTTCAACTTCGGCGTCTACGCCGTCGACGCGTCGGTCGTCACGTGGGAAGTCGTCCGCGCCGACGGCGCCATCGCGGCGACGAAGACCGTCAACTACACCACCGGCCAGCACGCCCAGTACGGCACCGGCGTCGCAACGCTCCTCGGCGTGAGCGCCGCCAACAACGACACCGTCCGCGCGCGCCTCACCTCCGGCAAGGCCATCTTCTACGGCAGCATCGTCAACGCCACCGGCGACCCGACCTTCGTCCCCGGCGTGCGCACTCGTGAAGACGTGGTGATCAACTTCGCCGGCGTCGACCTCGACGAAAACGGCACGGTCGACATCGCCGACGCCAACAACGACGGCGTCCTCGACGCACCGGTCGAGATCACCACCTCCCTCTTCGCCGCCCACTTCCGCGTCGTCGCCGCGGGCGAGTTCGGCGAGACGCTCCAGTACGAGATCGTCTCCTCCCCCGCCACCGACACGAAGGTGCTCGACGCCAACGGCACCCTGCGCGTCATCGCCGCGGGCGACCTGAAGAACACCGACGGCGAGCTCCAGGTGCGCATCAAGACCGGCACCTCGGCAACGATCGTCACGATCCCGGTCAAGTTCCGGTAGGACTGCATTGATGTGATGGAAAAGGGCGGGCGCGAGCCCGCCCTTTTGTGATCCGAAGGGCGGGCGCGAGCCCGCCCTTCTGTGTCATCCCGAGCGTGAGTCGAGGGACCTAGGTGGGCGGGG
>DASVSV010000086.1:0-7253 GCA_036387915.1 Thermoanaerobaculia bacterium | reverse complement strand
GACAACCCCTCATCCGCCTTCGGCACCTTCTCCCCTCACGAGGGGAGAAGGGCAACAAATGGTGCGTTTCGGGAGCGCCATGCTTGTTGCCCTGGTGCGTCTCGCGAGCGCGATGCTTGTCTCCCTGGTGCATCTCGCGAGAGCCATGTTGGTTGCCCCTCTCCCCGCGGTGAGCGGGGAGAGGGTGCCCGAAGGGCGGGTGGTGCGCCCGAGAGCGCACGCGAGCAGAAGGGTGAAAGTCCCTTCTGGTCAAACGTTCATTGACCAAAGTCGACCGAAACTGCGTCGCTGAAAGCGAGGTGGGGAGCATCGGAAGACGAATGACCGGTCCGTACGATGAGGAACCTGATTCGGCCGGGTGATCTGGCGAGCCTTCCATCCAATGGCGAAGTCCAGACGTGACAGGGCGCAGACAGGAAACGGCCCTCCACGAAGTTCGTGACGCTGAAGAACGTGAGAAAGCGATTACGGAAGATCGCTTGGTGTTTGAGGACAGAACGGTCAGAAGCTCGTGTGAGTGAATCGGGGAGATCCTGCCGAGCCGGTGAGGCGGCAGGAAGTCAGAGCCTTCGTAGTAGCGGAAGCGCCGTAATGGGCGTGGAGCGAAGGGAGGCAGGAAGATGATGCGTGAAGAAGACAGGGACGGAGCAGCAGCGACTCTTCGCAGTGTCGGAAACGGCTAAACGGGAGAGAGAAGTCGAGGCCCGATGGGCATGGACGGAACCGGCCGTGTGGACCGAGCGCATGGTGGATGCCCTCGAAAGAGGAGTGAAAGGAGGCAAGTGGCACAGCCTGATTGACAAGGTGTACGCGGACAGGACGCTCGGCGCTGCATGGAGGAGAGTGGAACGGAACGGCGGAAGCGGAGGAGTGGACGGAGAACGAATCCGGGACTTCAAGCGCGAGGCCGGGAAGCGGCTCTCGAGTCTGAGTGAACAACTTCGCGTGGATCAGTACGAACCGATGGCCATCCGACGGGTGTACATCCCCAAACTCGGCAGCCAGGAGATGCGGCCGCTGGGCATTCCGACGATCAGAGACCGAGTCGTTCAGACAGCACTGCGAAGCGTGATCGAGCCGATTTTCGAGCACGACTTCTCGGACAACAGCTACGGGTTTCGTCCCGGGCGAAGCACCAAAGATGCGTTACGACGCGTCGATGGACTGCTTGCCGAAGGGCGGACGTGGGTGGTTGACGTGGACATCACGCGGTACTTCGACACGATCCCACATCGCAACCTGATGAGGGAGATCGAGAAGAAGATCGCCGATAGCCGTGTGCTGGAGCTGATCGAAAAGTATCTGAGACAGGATGTGCTCGAAGCGATGCCCAGCTTCGAGACAGGCGAGAGAAGGGGAACCCCGCAAGGCGCGGTCATCAGTCCGCTACTGGCGAACATCTATCTGCATCCGATTGACGTGGTGATGGAAGGCGAGGGGTACGCGATGGTGCGATACGCCGATGATTGCGTGGTGCTCTGCACGGCGCGAGAAGAAGCGGAACGGGCCATGAACCGACTTCAGGAACTGATGGAAGCCCGAGGGCTGAGGCTGCATCCGGAGAAGACCAAGATCGTCGAGGCGAACGCGCCGGGCGGGTTCGACTTCCTCGGATATCACTTCGAGCAGGGGAAGCGATCCCCGCGCAAGAAGAGTCTGCGGAAGCTCAAAGACAACATCAGGGAACGGACCAGGCGAGCCAACGGTCATGCACTGAGCAAGATCATCGAGATGATCAACTCAGTGCTGCGCGGCTGGTTCGAGTACTTCAAGCACTGCCGTCGCCGTGTCTTTACCACGCTCGACGCCTGGATACGGCAGCGCCTGCGCAGCATCCTTCGCGCACGCCGTGGCGGACGTGGGCGTGCTCGTGGTGCCGACTATCAACGCTGGTCCAATGCCTTCTTCCGGCAACTGGGTCTCTTCACCCTGTCCGAGGCCCATGCTCTGCTCATCCGCTCTCTACACGAGACCCATCGACCGGAGAGCCGTATGCGGGAGATCCGCACGTACGGTTCGGAGGGAGGGGGAGCCCACCAGCTCTCCCTACCCCTATAGGGGTCGCGCAAATTGCGCTAAGTTCGCGCCAGACGCTGTTCCCCGCTCAACGCAGGAGACTAACTTTGCAGCGCCCCATCCTCCTGCACGCGCCGCGGCATCTTCACGCGACTCGCGCCGCACATCGCCGCGTGCCGTTCTAAGGCGGTGGCGATGGCGGCGCGATCCGCGTCTGGCGATTCGAGCCACATCTTCCGCACCACCAGCGTCTCTCCTTCGATGCGCGCGTCGATGCGTCCGACGAGCCGGTCGCGCTGCAGCAGCGGGCAGACATACCAGCCCCACTTCCGCTGCGGCGCCGGCTTGTAGACCTCCCACACGTAGTCGAAGTCGAACGCGTGCCGCACCAGATCGCGGTCCCACAGCAGCGGATCGAGCGGTCCGAGGATGCGCACGCGATCGTCGTATGCCGCCTTCGCGCGGAAGAGCTCCGGCACCGCGAGATAGCGCCGTGACGAGTCCTCGATCGCGACGTCGACCAGTTCGCCGCGCGCCACCATTTCGTCGACCAGCCCCGACGTCCGCACGCCGCTGAGCATCGACCACATCGAGCCGCCCGCGCGCGTGAGCAGTCCCGCCGCATGCACGCGCTCGCGCAGTGCCCACGTCGGAAAGTCTTCCTCGGGCTGACCGTCCCACTTCGGCACGTCGTACAACTTCTGCCCCGACTCCGTCCGCCCGGCCACCACGATCTCGCAGCTCGTCCAGAGAATCTCCAGCGCCATCGACGTCGCCTTGGCCGTGCCCTTCCATCCGCTCCAGTCGATCGGCGCGACGCTGCCGTGATCGGTGATCTCGCGCGCCGTGACCGGCCCGCGCTCGCGGATCTCCTCCAGCACCGCGCGCACGAGCTTCGCCGGCACGCGCTGCTCGCGCTCCGAGTGCCGCCACCACGGCGTCTGCGCCGCGTGCCCCTGCTCGCGGTAATACGGAAACGCCCGCGCCGGCAGGATGCAGCGCTCCTTCGCGAAATGCTCGAAGGCATGCTTCGGAAAAAGACACGACCAGACATCGCCGCGCGCCACGTCGTCCACGCGCGCCATCACCACCAGATCCGCGTTCGTCCCGATCGCATCCAGCGGATCGAGCTGAATGCACCGCAGCCGCTCCAGCACCGCCCGAATCCCGCGCGAGCCGCGCCCCAACGCGCGCGCCAGACCGAGGTGCGTGACGAGCAGCCGCCGCGCGTCGGCGCGGGAAAGCGTGGTGGACATCGCTTCCGAGTTTAAGCTTGCGCGCGATGAATACCGTCACCGACCCCGTCTGTGGCATGAAGATCGATCCCGCGACCGCGGCCGGCAGCTCGGAGTACCGCGGCGAGACGATCTACTTCTGCAGCGTTCCGTGCAAAACGAAGTTCGATGCGGACCCCGAGGCGTACATGCGCGGGGCCAGGCCGCCGGAAGCGCATGCGCCGAAGGGGACCATCTACACCTGCCCCATGCACCCCGAGGTGCGGCAGGAGGGGCCGGGGTCGTGTCCGAAGTGCGGGATGGCGCTCGAGCCGGAGACGATCACGCTCGACGAAGAAGACACGTCCGAGCTCGACGACATGTCGCTGCGCTTCTGGCTGTGCACGCTGCTGACCGTGCCGCTGGTCGCGTTCGCGATGCTGCGGCACTTCACGAACGTCATCCACCACGAGGGTGCGCTGCAGTGGGCGCCGTGGATCGAGGCCGGACTGGCGGCGCCGGTCGTGTTGTGGGGCGGCTGGCCGTTCTTCCAGCGCGCGTGGAGCTCGATCAAAAACCGCCACCTGAACATGTTCACGCTGATCGGGCTCGGCGTCGCGGTGGCGTTTCTCTACAGCCTCGTGGCCACCATCGCGCCGGGACTCTTCCCCGCCGCCTTCCGCGACGCGCACGGACACGCCGGCGTCTACTACGAGGCCGCCGCGGCCATCGTCACGCTCGTCCTCCTCGGCCAGGTGATGGAACTGCGCGCGCGCTCGCGCACCGGCGCCGCCATCCGCGCGTTGCTCGGCCTCGCGCCGAAGAGTGCGCGCCGCGTCGACGCCCAAGGCCGGGAAGCGGACGTGCCGCTCGCCGACGTGCATCCCGGCGATCGCCTGCGCGTGCGTCCGGGCGAGAAAGTGCCGGTCGACGGCGTCGTGCTCGAAGGGACGACCAACGTCGACGAGTCGATGGTCACCGGCGAGCCCGTACCCGTCGAAAAGAAAACCGGCGATCGCCTCATCGGCGCGACCATCAACACCACCGGCTCCGTGCTCATGCGCGCGGAGCGCGTCGGCTCCGACACATTGCTCGCGCAGATCGTGCACATGGTGGCGCAGGCGCAGCGCAGCCGCGCGCCGATCCAGCGGCTGGCCGACACCGTCTCGGCGTGGTTCGTCCCGGCCGTCATCGCCGCGTCGCTGGTCACGTTCGGCGTCTGGATGTACGCCGGCCCCGAGCCGCGCTTCGTCTACGCGATCGTCAACGCCGTCGCGGTGCTGATCATCGCCTGCCCCTGCGCCCTCGGACTGGCGACGCCGATGTCCGTCATGGTCGCCGCGGGCAAAGGTGCGACGGCCGGAGTGCTCTTCCGCAACGCGGAGGCCATCGAGGTGCTGCGCAAAGTCGACACGCTCGTCGTCGACAAGACCGGCACGCTGACGCTCGGCAAGCCGGTGCTCTCCTCCGTCGTCGCGATTGAAGGCTTCGACGAGAACGAGATGCTGCGTCTCGCCGCGAGCGTCGAGCGCGCCAGCGAGCATCCGCTCGCCGCGGCCATCGTCGCGGGCGCGGAGCAGCGCGGCATCGACATTCCGAGGGCGCAGCACTTCGAGTCCATCACCGGCAAGGGCGTTTACGGCGCGGCGGAAGGGCGGCGGGTCACGCTCGGCAATCGCGCCTTGCTCGAGGAGCTGCGCATCGACGCGCAGGATCTCTTCGCCTTCGCGGAATCGCTGCGCAACAGTGGCCAGACGGTGATGTTCGTCGTCATCGACAACAGGCCCGCGGGCCTCCTCGGCGTCGCCGATCCGGTGAAGGAGACGACCGCGGAAGCGATTCGCGAACTGCGCGCCGAGGGGCTGCGCGTGGTGATGCTGACCGGGGACAGCAAGACCACGGCGAACGCCGTCGCCGCGAAGCTCGGCATCGACGAAGTGCTGGCCGAGGTGCTGCCGGAGGAGAAAGCGGCGGCGGTGGCGCGACTGCAGAACGAAGGCCGCGTGGTGGCCATGGCCGGCGACGGCATCAACGACGCGCCCGCGCTCGCGCAGGCCGAAGTCGGCATCGCCATGGGCACCGGCACCGACGTAGCCATGGAAAGCGCCGACGTGACGCTGGTCAAAGGCGACCTGCGCGGCATCGTGCGCGCGCGGCGGCTCAGCACCGCCACCATGCGCAACATCCGCCAGAACCTCTTCTTCGCCTTCATCTACAACGCCCTCGGCGTCCCGATCGCGGCCGGCGTGCTCTATCCGCTCTTCGGCGTGCTCCTCAGCCCCATGATCGCCGCCGCGGCAATGAGCTTCAGCTCCGTCTCCGTAATCGTCAACGCCCTGCGCCTGCGCAAGATCGCCATCTGAGGCACCAACGCCCGGCACGCCGTTCAACGTAGCGTCGCTGACCAAGCCCGTCGTGACGATGCTCACGCTGCAACTCGTCGCGGAAGGGAAGTGGCAGCTCGAC
The DNA here is from genome assembly GCA_036387915.1 of Thermoanaerobaculia bacterium. Lineage (GTDB taxonomy): Bacteria > Acidobacteriota > Thermoanaerobaculia > Gp7-AA8 > Gp7-AA8 > QHVT01. The sequence goes on along the minus strand of DASVSV010000086.1, from coordinate 1,557 downwards.
GAGCCGCTCGCACGTGATTGCGTCGATCCCGACATCGCCGCCGATCCGCGGCATCTCGAGCTCACCACGCGCCACGTGTTCAGTCACACCACCGGTTTCAGGACAATGGTCGTCAGTTGAGGAAATGTCGGGTGCACTCGAAGGCGTGCGTAGCACGCCGAAAGAAAATAGCCCCCGGCTTCCAGCCGGGGGAACAGGCGTCCCCTTGGTCAGCCCGTGTAGCGGGCGACAGATCACCGAGGATCGTCGTCTGAACGTGCATTGGCGTGATCTGCCGCCCGCTACGCGGGCTGGAGACTGGAGCGTCGAGTTCCCCCGGCTGAAAGCCGGGGGCTATTTTCTTTCAGCGTGCTACGCACGCGTTGATCCGCGGCAAACTGAACACCGTCCAGGCTAGTGTCGTGTCACGTTTTGAAACGTGACGCGACACCAGGCACAACAAGCGCCGCCGGTCGTACCGGCCCGCCGGAGGCTCCCGTCGTCTCTCCCTCGCCATCGCGCGCGACTAAAACTGCCCGACGATCGCTCGCATGCGGCAGCGGTAGGGGGCGGTCAGTGTCAGGCGGGTACCGTCGCGCAGCAGCACCACGTGCTCGCGATGGAACGTCGGCTCCAGCTGCGCGATGCGGTCGATGTTCACGATGCATGACCGGTGAATGCGCACGAAGTGGCGCGGGTCGAGCTTCGTCGCGAAATCCGCGAGCGAGTCGCGGTAGAGGTGTGAGTTCGCGCCGGCGTGCAGCCGCACGTAATTGCCGGCCGTCTCGATCCAGTCGATCTCCCCGATACGCAGCAGATAGACCTTGCCGCGCGTCTTGACGGCGAGTCGCTCCAGGTACGCCGGCTCCGCGATGGGTGCCGGCTGCAGCGTCGACGCGAGTGCGTCGATGCTGATCAGATGGCGGCGCGCGCGGGCCAGACTGCGGCGGAAGCGCGCGGGGTCGAACGGCTTGAGGAGATAGTCCACCACCGCGTTCGAGTCGAAGGCGCGGATCGCGAAGCCGGCGTGCGTCGTCACGAAAATCGTCGCCGGCGCCGTGCTCTCGGCGAAGCTCTCCAGGATCGAGTTCACGATGGCGCGGGGCATCTGCCCGCCGAGGAAAAGGAGGTCGGGGTGCGTGGCCCCGATGCCGGCCGAGGCGCTGTTGGGATCGTCGTATTCGCCCACCACCTCCACGTCCGGCTCGACGTCGAGCAGTTCGCGGATCTGCTGCCGGCTGAGCGATTGCTCGTCGACGATGGCCGCGCGGATGATGCGGTGTGAGAGTTCGGAGCGTTCCACCGGTTTCGGTCCTTCCTGAGAGCTTTACGTGTATATACACAGAAGGGTGCGCCCGCGCTATGCAGCGCTATACTTCGTTGCCGAACCGTCATGCCTCCGCAACGCGTCAGTCGTGAGTCGTCACTGCACATGCGGAAGTACTGCGGCAGCATGAATCTCCTGCGCGCCGCGCGGGTCGTCACGCGCCACTACGACCGCGAGTTGCGCGACGCGGCCGGCATCACCGCCACGCAGCTGCCGCTGCTCGCGGCCATCAACGCCGGCGCCACCGCCTC
>DASVSV010000085.1:0-10233 GCA_036387915.1 Thermoanaerobaculia bacterium | reverse complement strand
CTCGCAGGTTTGCTCCACGCTTCTTTCAGGCCCCACCTCGCGGTGAGTCTCGCCCTTGCGCTTCGCTAGTCCTTCACCTCCATCAGGTTGGACAGAAGACTTTCACTTCCGAGCTGTCGAGCATGCTCGGCACACCTATTTCCTCGAGCCGCCTACGGCGGCAGACTTGCCCGCGTAGCGGGCTTCAGAAAATAGCCCCCGGCTTCAGCCGGGGGAATGGTCGATATTCATCGAGCCCGCGTAGCGGGCGACAGTCAGGCACCCGTTTCCGTCAGCAGGCGGCGACGTGCCGTCACTCGTTCGGGTATGAACTGCCTCGCAACTACCGGAACTTCTTCGACAGCCGTTCGCGTGAGAAGGCGTCGACGCGCGCCAGCGAGGGCGCGAGCACCTCGCGCTGCTTCTCCACGAGCTGCGCGATGCCGCTCTTGGCCAGCGACAGCATCGCGGTCATCTCGTCGTCGCTGAAGGTCGCTCCTTCGGCGGTGCCCTGCAGCTCGACGAAGCGGCCCTTGTCGGTGGCGACGATGTTCATGTCCACGCCGGCCTTCGAATCCTCGGCGTAGTTGAGGTCGAGCGCGGGGACGCCCTTGATGATGCCGACCGAGATCGCGGCGATGAAGTCGACCACCGGCCACGAGGCCATCTGGCCGTTCGTGTAGAGGTTCGTCAGCGCGAGCACGAGCGCGACGTACGCGCCGGTGATCGACGCCGTGCGCGTGCCGCCGTCGGCCTGGAGGACGTCGCAGTCGATCCAGATCGTGCGCTCCCCCATCAGCTCCGGGTTGACCGCCGCGCGCAGCGAGCGGCCGATGAGGCGCTGGATCTCCATCGTGCGGCCGCCCTGCTTGCCTTTCGCCGCCTCGCGATCGGTGCGCTCCGTGGTGGCGCGCGGGAGCATGCCGTACTCCGCGGTGATCCAGCCCTTGCCGCTGCGGTACATGAACGACGGGACCTTCTCCTGAACCGAGGCGGTGCAGCAGACGCGCGTGTCGCCGACTTCGATCAGGACCGAGCCTTCCGCGTGCTTGATGAAATTGGGGCGGATGGCCACGGGACGGAGCTCGTCCGCGGCGCGGCCGTCGATTCTTACTTTTCCGTTCAAGATAGGTCCTTTTACAACGTCACCGGGGCTGCCGCTCTTTCTTCGATCACCGCGCCCTTGGGCACGACCACGATGCCGGAGTCGGTGACGGTGAAGCGGGCCCGGTCTTCCTCGAGGTCGTAGCCGATCACGGTGTTGGGCGGCAGCTTGACGCCCTTGTCGATGATGGCCCGGCGGATTTTCGAGTGCCGTCCCACTTCCACGCCGTCCATGAGGATGGACTCGTCGACGTCGGCGTACGAGTTGATGCGCACGCGCGTGTGCAGCACGCAGCGGTTGATGGTGCCGCCGGAGATGATCGAGCCGTCGGAGACCAGCGAGTCGGTGGCGATGCCGACGCGCTGCGACTTCGAGTCGGCGAAGACGAACTTCGCCGGCGGCTGGTGCATCGGCGCCGACACGAGCGGCCAGAGCGGGTTGTAGAGGTTGAACAGCGGCGTCACGGCCACGAGGTCGAGCGCCGCCGCAAAGTACGAGTCGATCGTGCCGACGTCGCGCCAGTAGCCCTGGTTGTGCGCGTCCTCGCCGGGGATGTAGTTCGTGGCGAAGTCGTACGCGAACACTTTCATGCGCTTGTACATGTCGGGAATGATCTCTTTCCCGAAGTCCACGCCGGCGTTGCGCAGCGCGTTGCGCTGCAGCACGTCGATCATCACGTTGGCCTTGAAGATGTAGTTGCCCATCGAGGCCAGGATCATGTCCGGCCGCTCCGGCATCGTCTTCGCGCCGTGCTTCGGCTTCTCCACGAAGCCGGTCACGCGGTAGTCGTCGTCGATCTCCACGACGCCGAAATGCTGCGCCTCGTCCACCTTCACCGGCACCGTGGCGATGGTCAGGTCGGCGTCGTTGTTGATGTGGTCCTGCAGCATCTGGTTCACATCCATCTTGTAGATGTGATCGCCGCCGAAGACGCAGACGTACTCGGGCTGCTCGTCGAAGATCAGCTCGAGGTTCTGGAAGACCGCGTCGGCAGTGCCGCGGAACCAGAACGGCCCGCGGCGCATCTGCGCCGGCACGACGTCGACGTACTGGCCGATCTCCGGCACCAGCCGCCAGGTGCGGGTGATGTGCTCGATCAGCGAGTTGGACTTGAACTGGGTGAGGATCTTGATCTTGAAGAAGCCGGAGTTGATGAAGTTGTTGATGACGAAGTCGATGATCCGGTAGCGGCCGCCGAACGGCACGGCAGGCTTGGCGCGGTCTTTCGTCAGCGGAAAGAGGCGCTCTCCCTGCCCTCCGGCAAGGATCATCGTCAGAACGTTGCGTCGGGCCAGTGATCCGTACATGTGCGCTCGGTGCGGTGCGAGATTCTTTCCAAGATTTGCGATCCGCGCAATCACTCTATACTTCGCCAGCGATGGCCGAGAAGGACTATTACGAGATTCTGGGCGTGAAGAAAACGGCCACCGAGGCGGAGCTGAAGAAGGCGTATCGCGAGCTGGCCAAGAAATATCACCCCGACAAAAACAAGGGGAACAAGGAAGCGGAGAACAAGTTCAAGGAGATCTCCGAGGCCTACGCGGTGCTGTCGGATTCCGAGAAGCGCTCGCAGTACGACCGCCTGGGACGGGAGGCGTTCGGACCGGGCGGCGCGAACCCGTTCGCCGGCTTCGATTTCTCGGAGTTCATGGGCGCGGGCCGCGGACGGCGCACGCAGACGCGTACACGTTCCGCCGGCAGCAGCGGGATCGACTTCACCGACATCTTCGGCGACCTCTTCGGCGGCAGCGGCGGTGGCGGCGGCGGGTTCCAGCAGGCGCCGGAGCCGGAGATGCAGGCCGAGATCACGATCGACTTCCGCGACGCGATCCTCGGCAACACGATGACCCTCAACGTGAACGGCGACTCGATCAAGGTCAAGATCCCCGAGGGGATTCGGGACGGGCAGAAGATGCGCGTGCCGCGCCGCGGCCAGCCGAGCATCAACCTGACCATCCACGTGCGCCCGCATCCGTTTTTCGAGCGCCGCGGCGACGACATCTACACCGACCTGCCGATCACGATCGGCGAGGCCATCCGCGGCGCGGAAGTCGAGGCGCCGACGCTGCACGGACCGGTCCGCATGCGCGTCCCCGCGGGCACGCAGGCCGGCCGCACCATGCGCCTCACCGGCAAAGGGGTGAAGAAAAAGAACGGCGCCGGCGATCACTACTGCCGGATCCAGATCGTCATCCCCCCCACCGCACCGGACGAGGCGGTGGAGGCGATCGAGGCCGCGTACGTGGAGAATCCGCGGGCGAACCTGAAAACAGCGTTATAAGTTGCTGGTTGCTGGTTGCTGGTGCAGCTTAGGCTGAAGGCACCAGCAACTAGAAACCAGCAACCAGCCAACGCCTCTCTTCTCATGTTGATCCAACTGCTCCGCGCCGACATCACCTCGTTGAAGATGGACGCCATCGCCGCTCCGAGCCCGCCGGCCGCGCTGTCGCAGAACGGGCGCGCCACCGTGGTCACGGGCGGGAATCTGCTGGCGCGCTTCGTCATCGAGGTGCCGGTGCCGCGCGGCACCGAGGACGACGCCGACGGGAAGCTGCGCGATGCCACCCGCGACGCGCTCGAGAAAGCCGACGAACTGGCCGTGGCCACCCTCGGGCTGCCCGTCCTCGGCAAACGCTCGATGGGTTTCGCGACCGAACGCTGCGCGCGGGTGATGGTGAAGGCGGCGCTCGATTTCCGCGCCCGCGCACGCTCCCTGCAGCGAACGGTGTTCTGCCTCTTCGGGCAGGAGGAGTACACGATCTTCGAGAACGTGCTGAAGGAGCTGGAACAGTGAACGAGATCTACGTCATCGGCGACTCGCACATCGGCCTGGCCGACGGCGCGGACGAGCCGGTGAGCGCGTGGCTGGACCGCCTCGCCGCGCTGAAGCCGAAGGCGCTCTACCTCAACGGCGATCTCTTTCACTACCTGATCGCGCACGACAAGTTCCGCACGAAGTCGGTCGACAAGGTCATGGCCAAGTTCCGCGAGCTGCGCGACCGCGGCATCGGCGTGCATTACGTGGAAGGCAATCGCGATTTCTTTCTGCGCGGCTCGTTCGTCGAGGACGCGGTGACGGACGTCGCACTCGAGTACGCAATCCCCGCCGGCACGAAGAAGTATCTGATCGTGCACGGGGACATGATCAACGACCGCGACTGGAAGTACCGCTTCTGGCGCCGGGCCTCGAAGAACCCGATCACGAAGCTCGGCGTGCACCTGATCCCCCGCAAAATCGCGAAGAATTTCGTGGACAGCGTGGAGCAACGCCTGGCCGGCTCGAATTTCAAGCACAAGTCCCGCGTCCCCGTCGAACTGATGGAGGCCTACGGCCGCTCCCGCTCCAGCGAAGGCTTCACGGACGTGGTCTTCGGCCACTTTCACAACAAGCTGGTGCTCCCCGGCAAAGCAACCGTCACCGTGCTCCCCCCCTGGTACGAGTCCGGCGAAGCCATGGTCATCGACCCGCGGACAGGCGCCAGCCGGTTCGCCGTCGTGTAGGTCGTGTAGGCCAAAGAGAGACGACGGGAGACCTCCGGCGGGCCGGTACGACCGGCAGCGCTTAGTAGGGCCACTCTTCGCGGCAACACGTGTTTGGTAGACAGACGTGCGTTCAGGCTAGGCCAATCGGCGCTGCCGGTCGCACCGGCCCGCCGGAGGCCCCTCGTCGTTCCCTTTGACCTGCGCGACGTGCGCGACGCGTCCAGTAGAATCGCGGCGCGATGCGCGTGACCTTTCTTGGGACTGGGACCTCGACCGGCGTACCGGTGATTGGGTGCCGTTGCGACGTCTGCACGTCGGCGCATCCGCGCAACCAGCGGTTGCGGCAGTCCGTGGCCGTCGAGGCGAACGGGAAACACTTCCTGATCGACACCACTCCCGACCTGCGGCTGCAGCTCCTGCGGCATCCCATCCCGCGGCTCGACTTTCTGCTCTACACCCACTCGCACTCTGACCATCTGATGGGGCTCGACGACATCCGGCCGTTCAACTTCCGGCAGCGCGCGCCGATCCATGCGTTCGCCAGTGCGCCGACCACGAAAGCGATCCGCCGCGCGTTCGGCTACATCTGGGACAGCTCGCAGCTCGGCGGAGGGAAGCCGCAGCTCGAGCTGCATGACGTCGACGGACCGTTCACGCACGAAGGCATCGACATCGTCCCCATCCCCGTCACCCACGGCGACTGGACCATCCTCGGATACCGCATCGGCAAATTCGCCTACATCACCGACACCAACGGCATCCCCGCGGCGTCGATGAAACTGCTCGAAGGAATCGACACGCTCGCGCTGGATGGTCTGCGTCCCGCGCCCGCGCACTCGACGCACTTTACGATCGGACAGGCCGTCGCCGCGGCGCAGCAGATCGGCGCGCGCGCGACGTACCTCATCCACCTCACGCACGAAGTCGACCACGACACCGTGAACGCCACGCTGCCCGCCGGCGTGGAGCTGGCGTGGGATGGACTGGAGCTGGAATTCTGAGGTTCGGCAATCCCGTCCCGCGCGTCAGCGGCGTCTCGGGAAGTTCAGTCCCCTCTCCCCGTGCGCTGGGAGAGGGGACTGGCAATGCCGCGTCTGCGTGCGCGGGATAAACTGCGCACCGAACGATGAAGGTCATTCCGAAAACCGGTCCGCTCGATGGGACCGTCACCGCGCCGCCGTCAAAGTCGTACTCCGTGCGCGCGCTGCTGCTCGCGGCCATGTCCCGCGGCTCGACCGTCGTGCGCAACTGCCTCGACGCCGACGACACGCGCTACGCGTTCGAGGCCATCAAGGCGCTCGGCTTCGACACCAGCGGCGCGTTCTCCAAAGAGCTGACCATCGGCGAACGTAGATCGATGTCGGCGAACGAAGTGCCGATCTTCGTCGGCAACGCCGGCACGGCCATGCGCTTCTTCACCGGCTGGCTCGCCTTCACGCCGGGACGCTTCCTGCTGCACGGTGAAGAGCGCATGCACGAGCGTCCCATCGGCGACCTGGTCGACGTGCTGACGAAGATCGACGGCGAGGTGGAGTACGTCGAGAAAGAGGGCTATCCGCCCCTGCGCATCCGCGGCAAAAGGATGCGCGGCGGCTTCGACGTCACCATCTCTGCCGAGACCTCCAGCCAGTTCGTCTCCGCGCTCATGCTTGGCGGCGCGACACTGCCGGACGGCATCACGCTGCGCATCGCGAAGATGGCCTCCGGCCCCTACATCGACATCACCGCCGACATCCTGCAGACGTTCGGCGCACAGGTCGCGCGCGACGGCGACGTCATCAACGTGCGCGCCGGTGCGCTGGAGCGCGCGGAGTACGTCGTGGAAGGCGATTACTCCTCCGCGTCGTACTGGTTCGCCGCGGCCGCGGCGACACGCGGCACGATGCGCGTGCGCGGACTGGCCATTCCGACGGCGCAGGGCGACGCGGGCTTCCTCGACATCCTCTCCGCGATGGGCTGCAAAGTGGACGTGGCCGCGGACCAGATCACCGTCACCGGACCGGAGACGCTGCGCGGCGGAGTGTTCGACTGCAACGCCACGCCGGACGTCGTCCCGACGCTGGCCGCCATCGCGCCGCTGGCGTCGTCGCCGGTCGAGATCGTGAACGTCGCCAACCTGCGCGTGAAGGAATCGGATCGCATCGCTACCGTCGCAGGCGAACTGCGCCGCCTCGGCGCCACGGTCGAGGAGCGACCCGACTCGCTGCTCATCCAGCCGGGATGGAGCAACGAGCCCGCGGTGATCGAGACGCACAACGACCACCGCATCGCCATGGCCTTCGCCATCGCAGGCCTGGCGCGCGGCAACGTGACCATCGGCAGGGAGCAGGTGGTGTCGAAGTCGTATCCGCGGTTCTGGCGGACGCTGGACGAAACGGTAAGATAGGTCCGCCCGCCCGAAATGGACATCTGGCTACTACTACTCGCGCTCCTGTTCGTCGTGGCGAACGGATTCTTCGTCGCCGCCGAGTTCGCGATCGTCAAGGTCCGTTCGACGCAGATCACCGAGCTCGCCGATCAGGGCAGCGTCCGCGCCAAGATGGCGAAGAAGCTGATCCGCCATCTGGACGCGTATCTCTCCGCGACGCAGCTCGGCATCACCCTGGCCTCGCTGGCCCTCGGCTGGATCGGCGAGCCGGCGTTCCACCATCTCATCCAGCCGCTGTTCACGCGCTTCGAGATCCCCGAGGCCATGGCCCGGACGATCTCCGCGACGGTGGCCTTCGTGATCATCTCCATCCTGCACATCGTCCTCGGCGAGCTCGCGCCGAAGTCGATCGCCATCCAGAAACCGGTCGGCACGACGCTCTGGACCGCGCACCTGCTGCACGCGTTCTACGTCATGACCTTCCCGGCGATCTGGGTGCTGAACGGCGTCTCGCGCTCGCTCCTGAAACTGGTCGGCATCCACCCGGCCAGCGAGCACGCGGAGATCGCGCATTCGCCGGAAGAGCTGCGCCTGATCCTGCACAGCTCCGAGAAGGCCGGCATTCTCTCCGAGGAGAACAGGGAGATCATCGAGGGCGTCTTTCAGTTCTCGAAGCGCACCGCGCGGCAGATCATGGTGCCGCGCACGGACGTCGTGCTTCTCTCGACCACGCGCTCGATCGAAGAGAACCTCGAGACCATCCGCACCTCGCGCCACACCCGCTATCCGCTGTGCGAGGGGAGTCTCGACAACACCATCGGGCTCATTCACGTGAAAGACCTGCTGCTCGCGCAGCTGCGCGGGCCGGGCAAGAGCATGCTCGACCTGAAACGGGAAGTGCTCTTCGTGCCGGAGAACAGCACCGTCGAATCGCTGCTCTCGCAGTTCATCGAGAGCAAGACGCACATGGCCATCGTGCTCGACGAATACGGCGGCGCGAGCGGCATCGTGTCGCTGGAGAACATCACCGAGGAGTTGTTCGGGCAGATTCAGGACGAATTCGACCGCGAGCGGCCGGAGATCGAGCCGCTGGGCAACGGACGCTATCGCGTGCGCGGCGACTATCTGATCGAAGACCTCGCCGACCGTCTGAAGATCGACCTCGGCGAACAGCAGGAAGAGACCGTCGGCGGCTACGTCGTGGCCCGCCTCGGGCGCGAAGTGACGCCCGGCGACAAGGTGGAGCTGGGCGACCTGGCCATCAGCGTGCTGGATGCGGAGCGGTTCCGCGTGCGGTGGGTGCTGGTGGTCGGGAAGATGCCCGCGACCGAAGAATTCGAGGCAGACCGAAAAACGTAGGGCGGACTCGCGTCCGCCCTACAGTCGTGATCTCTACGACAGTTCGTTATTTCTTGAAGAACCCGGCGAGCTTCGAGGACACCATCCGCCACGTCCGAGACATCATCCCCTCGTGGTGGTCGTCATGATGATGATGCTGCGCGGCCGCATTGCGGGCGTAGCGCGACTCTTTGAGAATTGTGTTGGTTTCCTGGATACGCATCCTTAAGCTCCTTTCATTTCTGATAGTTGCGAGGGAGATGCCACTATTGCCCGATCCTCGATCGGTTCTTGCTGAAGCACAAAAAAAGGCGCGGAGCCTGCGCTCCGCGCCCTGCTGACTGCGCCCTGAACGCTACTGGCGCAGCTTGATGACGGCGGTCTCGATGAGCTTGTCGCCCGGGAGGCCGCTCTGCCATGCGGTGGCCTTCACGCTGCCGGTCTCGCGCATGGTGCCGAAGGCGGTGCGGACGCGGAAGCGGAGGGTCGAGCTTTCCGTCGGCTGGATGTTGCCGAACGTGAAGCGGTACATGTTCGACCCCGGGGTGTGCATCACGTTGATGCCCTTCTCGTTGGTCTGGTCGAGCACGACGAGCTGCGGCGGCAACTCGACTTCGACCAGGACGTCCTGAATGTTGTTGACGCCACGGTTGCTGATGGTGATGTCGAGATTGTCGACGCCGTTCTCCGGGAGATCGTCCGGATGGGCGATGTTGATTTTGAGAAGCTGGCCGCGTGATGTGACCGCCATACCGCTGGACTTACAAGCGGTCGTCGAGACCAGCGCGACGGCGATCAGCGCGATCACGGCCATCGACAGAAGCTGTTTGTGTTTCATAAAGTCATTCCTCCACAGGCAGTTAATGTGCAAAGGGGTTGCCGGTTGTGACGTACTTCATCGGCGTCGATGGCGGCGCATCGAAAACTGCAGCAATCGTCGTGGATGAGCACGGCTCGAGGCTCGGCTCCGGGCTGGCGGGCGCTTCCAATCACCTCCGCGTCGGAATCGTCGAAGCAACGCGCAACGTCGAGCGCGCCGTGAACGGTGCGCTCGTCGAGGCCGGCATCGCCATCCGCGACGTCGAATACGCGTACTGCGGCATCGCCGGCTCCGACCATCCGTCGCACCGCGAGAAAGTGATCGAGGCGCTGAGCGTCTTCTTTCCGCGCGGCAACTTCATCGTCGACACCGACGCGCGCATCGCCCTCACCGGCGCCATCGGCTTCGGCGCGGGCGTGGTGATCATCTCCGGCACCGGCTCGGTCGCCTTCGGCCGCAACATCGCGGGACAGGAAGCGCGCGCCGGCGGCTGGGGCCCCACCCTCGGCGACGAAGGCAGCGGTTTCTGGATCGCGCGCGAAGGGCTCTCCGCGATCGTGCGCGCGCACGACGGCCGCGGCTTCGCCACCGCCATGACGGACCTGCTCTGCCTCGAATACGAGATGTGCCGCCCCGACGACCTGCCGCGGTTCGTCTACGCCGCCACGACGCACGTCGACGACATCGCCCGCTACGGCAAGCTCGTCATCGAAGCGGCGAAGGCTGGCGACGACGTGGCGCGCGACATCCTCGCGCGGGGCGGCTCCGAGCTCGCGGAGTGCGTGCTCGCCATCGCCCGCAAGCTGCACATGACCGATTCCGATTTTCCGGTCGCGTACGTCGGCGGCGCGTTCCACGCGGACGAGCTCCTGCTCAGTCCCATGCGCCTCCGCCTCCAACGCGACGCCCCCGGCGCCACGCTCGCCCCCCCGCGCCACGCACCGGTCGAAGGCGCCGCCATGATGGCCATGCGCGCCGCCGAAGCACCGCGGGTGGGACGGGTGTAGGAGTGCGGCGGCGAACGAGCCGCCGCTTTGGTGTAACCGACGCCCCGTGCGAAGGCGTCCCGTCTTGGATGGCGTGTGCCCCCACCCCGCCCGGGGGGCGGGCTGAAGCCACGCCCTACGTTTTCATCGTTCT